>CAZTEH010000003.1:38335-97756 GCA_964612345.1 uncultured Oscillospiraceae bacterium
GCACTTTATCCGAAGGTGTTTTGCTTCCTGCTTACACCTTCGGCTCAGTTCGCCGATAATTAGGGGGGACACTCCTCAAAACCCCAAAAATTCATGCTGGTTTTTGAGGAGTTTGCCGGATTTCATCCGGCCTGAATAATCCTATTTAGAATTTCAGGATTATTCAGTACCCCCTAATTATAATAGAATTGTATGGAAAAGACCACCTTCAATATGATATGATAGATAGGAAGAGGAAACCTGAACCTGCATAAGGAGGACAGAATGAAGAAATTATATAAAACCATATGCTTTGGAATCTGGATGTATTTTAACCTGAGACATCTCAGACCATTCCATTATAAAATCAAAGGATTCCGCGAAGCAGGGGATTTTGAGAAGGAAAGGGAGCAGATCCTTAACTCGACCACCACCTGGGGCAAAGGGATCATGAAAAAGTTCAAAGTTAAGCTGACTGTGGAGGGACTTGAAAATGTACCGGAGGGTCCGGTACTCTTCGTATCGAACCATCAGGGCTATGCAGATATTCCTGTCTTTGGTGCAACAATTTCAATGAAACAAATCGGCTTTGTTTCTAAGACAACCTTAGGCAAGATCCCTGTTTTCGGTGAATGGATCAGAGACATCAGAAGCATATTTCTTGATCGGGATGACCCGCGAGCTTCTCTGAGAACCATTGAAGAGGGTGTTGAATTTTTGAAGCAAGGCTTTTCTCTGGTCATCTTCCCCGAGGGAACAAGAAGCAGGGGACCTCAAATGGGAGAATTCAAAAAAGGCAGCCTGAGACTGGCGACAAAAGCAGGAGTCCCCGTGGTACCGGTGACCTTAAACGGCACCTATCATATGTATGAAGATATGGGATACGTTCAGCCGGGTGCTGAGATCGAGTTCTATATTCACCCTGCCATTGAAACGAAGGAGCTTTCAAAGATAGAAGCCAATAATCTGGCCGAAAAAGTCGAGGAAATCATTAAGACGAAGCTTGAGGATATGCAGACAAAACCGCACTTATAATCACATGAAATATGCTATGGATTTTTTATTAAATCATAGCATTTTTTTCATTAAGTTCTCTTTTTTTCAATTGAGCTTAGAGCAACTCCTAAAATAACAATAAGCCCACCAAATATTTGTATTGCGGATACCGCTTCTCCTAATATTGTAATGGAAAATACAAGACCAAAAATAGGGACTAAATTCATCAGAGAGACAGAAACACTGGCAGATAGTTTTCTTAAGCCAAGGTTATATAGCAAGAAAGCCATAACAGAGCAACCCACACTTAAATATACTAACGAACCGAATGAAGTAAAGCTTGGCAGCGTCCATTCTCCAGCCTCCATGAAGACGAATGGTGTAAACAGAATCGTGCCTGCCAACATTTGATAATAAGTCAATGTCATGGCTGAATATTTCCCTGAAAGCCTTCTTGAAATAAAATTATAGAATGCCCAGACGAATCCCGCACTTAGCAGAATTACATTCCCTAAAAAAGAAGTAGAATTGCCTTCCACAGTAATCTGTGTCAAAATGCTCACACCAATGAGTGCCATGATGATTCCGAATACTTTTTTAATGGTGGGTTTGGAGTGGTAAAGAAAAAATTCAAACAGGATTGTAACTGCCGGAAAAGAGGCCACGATCAAAGCGGCATTTGAAGCGGTAGTCATGCTGACACCCAGATTTTCTATTGTGAAGTACAATGTGAGGCCTAAAAAACCACTGAATGCAATTAGGATGCGGTCCTCTCTTTTTATTTTTTCTTTCTCTCCGGTTAATAAGCGTGTAATCCAAAAAATAATTACCGCGAAAAAGGTTCTGACTGCGCCCAGTTGAATTGGGGCAAATGTTTCATAGGCCAGTTTCGTTGCAATAAAAGAAGCACTCCATAACAGAACGGCACTAGTAGTAGCCAAATAGTAAATATATGACCCTTTGTTTTCTTTCATAATGATATTTCATCCCCCTGCCTGTTAGTGGCTACCAAAGTAACTACCATTTTGAGATTATACCAGATTGACTTGAAAGAATCAAGAGGGTTTGTTAAAGTATTAGTAACAAAGGTAGCAACTAAAAATGGTATTGGAGGATTTATGGAAAATAAGATTTTGGAAACATTGAAAAATCTGAATTTCACTGAATATGAAGCAAAGGCGTATCTTACATTATTGGAAGAATCTCCATTAACAGGTTACGCTGTGGCTAAAAATTCCGGTGTGCCGCGGTCTAAAATATACGAGGTTTTGGACAGTCTCGCCATGCGAGGCGACATCCTGGTCAGTCATGGGAGCACTCCGCAATATGTTCCTATTCCCGCAAAGGAGATGATTAAAAACCGTCGGATCAAAGCGGAATATCATATAAAAATGGCAGAAAAATCTCTAGAACAATTTAATCATTCTTCAAAGAACCGTGAAAATATATGGAACATCACAGGGCAAAATGAGATTCTAGACAAGGTCAGAGAGTGTATCGCTTCTGCAGAGCATAGAATCCTAATCGAAGTATGGAAAGAGGATTACAGTAACCTGGAATCCGAAATAAAGAAAGCATCAGAAAAAGGCATCATGGTAACTGTTATCGCCTATGGTGAAATAAAATCCGATTTTGCTACTGTTTACCCACATGATTTGAGTGATGAAATTACAGATGAGTATGGTGGGCGCTGGATCGTAGTAAGTTCCGACGATTCCGAAGTTGTGGCAGGTATCGTGTCTCTTGGTAAAGACAGCAGGGCCGCATGGACAATGCATCAAGGTTTGGTTATGCCTATAACGGAAGTTATGATTCACGATTTGTATATTATGGAACTCATGGGAAAATACAGAGAACTCTTGGAAGAGAGTTTTGGAAAAAATCTTATCGATTTACGGCATAAATTTGCTATTCATCCGGATTTTAAGAAACATTATGTTTAAACAAAGCAATAGGATCTAATAAATCATGTCCGTTATAATTGGTCCAGGATTTCCCTTGCGATTTCCTCGGGACTTTTCCCGTCGGTTTGAATCGTTATTGAGGCAGCCTCTTTATAAAGAGGCTCTCTTTTTTTGTATAGCTCCAAAAACTTCTGCCGACGCTCGTTCTCATCGTCGATATCCATAAAGGCGAAGGGCCGGTCGGCGTCTCCGTTCACTCGCTGGAACAGCGTTTCGGGATCGGCCTCCAGGAATATCGTATATTGGCGATTTAAGATTTGACGGTTCAAATCATCCAGAATGATTCCGCCGCCGCAGGAAACAATGAGGTCATCTTCTCTGGTTGCAAAGGCTTCATATTTGCTGACCTTATCAAGGACCTTTTGTGTTCCGGTGTTTTCGCCTGTCATGATATCGATGGCACTGGTCACATGACAGAGTTTGTCCAGAAGCTCCGACTCTTTATTCCGGAATTCGTGTTCGCCGTATTTGATGAACATCTTGCGGATCGGCATGTCCTCCGCCTTTTCTATTTCCTGATCCATATCGACATAGGATGCCCCGGTTTTTCTGCTCAGTACTTTCGAAACAGTTGTTTTCCCGGAACCCATATAGCCAATTAAAAAGATACGATTTGGCAGTACTCCCATTTTATTTGCTCCTTTAAGCAATGCTTATTCTTCTTTGCGTCTGTTTTAAAAAATTATGTTTATTTTTGTATATGCATTTAATTATAGTAACATTATAAATGGTAGGTGGCGCTGATTACAACAAAAAAGTTGTAAACGCGTACCCCTTGGTATAAAATTGAAATACGGTGGAAGCCAAGGATCAAAGGGTTTTCCACGAAAGATGATTCGTATAATGAGGTGAATAAAATATGAATGAACCAGTATTAATTGTTATGGCAGCCGGAATGGGCAGCAGATACGGCGGGTTGAAGCAAATGGATCCGGTGGGCTCGGCAGGAGAACTGATTATTGACTTTTCCTTATATGACGCCGTGATGGCAGGATTTAAAAAGGTGATTTTCATCATCAAAAAGGAAATGGAAGAAGATTTTCGGGCGCTGATCGACAACCGGGCAGGAAGATTTATCGAGGTCGAGTATGCCTTCCAGGATATCAAGGATCTGCCTCCCGGATATTCGGTTCCCGAAGGGCGCGTGAAGCCGTGGGGAACCTGTCATGCGGTATTGAGCTGCAAAGACAAAGTGAAGGGTCCCTTCGCCGTGATCAATGCGGATGACTATTATGGAGCGGGAGCATTCCATTCCATGTACGAATTTCTGGAAAAAGCGGAAGACGGAGAAAAATATTGCTACTGTATGATCGGATATCTTCTGGAGAACACTTTGACAGAACACGGACATGTGGCAAGGGGCGTATGCGAGACCACAGCGGACGGATATCTGGCCGGAATTACGGAACGTACCAAAATCATGTGGCGCAACGGAGAGATACAATTCACAGAGAACGAGGAAAACTGGGAAACCGTCCCGAAGGGAACGACAGTATCCATGAACTTCTGGGGTTTTACGCCAAGCATGATGAAGGAAATGGAAGATGAATTTCCGGCTTTTCTGGATAAAACATTAAAAGAAAATCCTTTAAAAGGAGAATTTTTTCTGCCTTTGGCGGTGGATCAGCTGCTCAGGGAAGATAAGGCAACGATTAAAATATTGACGTCTGAGGACAGATGGTTTGGTGTAACGTACAAGGAGGACAGAGAAACGGTGGTGAATGCCCTCCAATCCATGAAGGACAAAGGGTTATACCCGGAGAAGATTTGGGGATAAAACAGGGTACGCTTGAAAATTAAATTCGATGAAATAAATGAGAATAGGCAATGTCACAGATTATGCTTAAGGAATAAGAAGTAAAGAAATCCCTTAAACTCTGTTTCGATTGCCTATTCTCTTTGCACTATGGATTATTTTCGTCTTTTTTGATTATAGCACGAATCATACAATATTCCGCATAGCTTAATTCGTGTATTTCCGACAGAATTTGCATTGTTTCGACATGTTGCCTCGGTCCCAAATATTCGTGAACGTTTGACATGGCTGCAAAAAATAAGTTATAATTCAGTCAATCGAAACGAATTACTTAGGAATCAAAGGAGAAAAAGGATGTATCAGATCGGTTTTGATATAGGCGGGACCAACTTGAAGGTCGGCGTCGTCAATGACAATATGGAACTCGTAGCCAGCAGAAATGTTGCGTTTCCCAAAGGGGAAACATATGAAAAGATTGCAGTGCTCATGGCGGAGCAGATTATTGATCTTGCAAAAGAAATAACGATCCCCGCAACGGAATTCAAGTCCATCGGGATCGCAACGGCAGGTTCCATAGACGCAAGCGGTACGATTATTATACATGCACATAATCTTGGCTTTCATGGTGTGCCCATGGTCGACGAAATGCATAAGCATTTTCCGGAGATCCCGGTTTTTCTTGCCAATGATGCGGATGCTGCAGCTTTAGCGGAGCTTCATGCCGGAGCTTTTCGCGGAAAGAAAACAACAGTGCTTCTTACATTGGGCACCGGAGTCGGCGGCGGAATCATTCTCGGGGGAAAGATGTTCAAAGGCGGCATGGGCCATGGCAATGAGCTCGGACATATGATCATTCAACACGGGGGACCGATCTGTACCTGCGGGAACAAGGGCTGCATCGAATCACTCTGTACCGCGACCTGGCTCATTCAGCAGGGAAGGAAGGTCATCGTCGAGCATCCTATCAGCCTGATTCATGAGAAAGCGGAAGGGGATATGAACAACGTTACGGCTAAAATTGTCATAGACAGCGCAAGAGAAGGGGATCCCATCGCAAAGGATATCTTTCATACGTTTGTAGACTCGCTCAGCGCCGCAATCACTTCCGTGGTTGTTCTGCTTGATCCGGAGGTCATCGCTCTCGGCGGAGGCGTTAGCCTTGCGGGAGATTTTCTCTTTCAGCCTGTGAGAGAACTGGTAAAACAGAAGTCCTTCTTTAAAATATATCATGAAATTGTGCCTGCGCAGCTCGGCAATACAGCAGGCATCATCGGTGCAGCGTTATTGGCTAAAAATGAGGCAACCGCCCGGTAAAAAAGTCAAAAAGTATAAGAGTACATTTATGAGACATACTAAGGTTACTGGAAAAGGAGTGTAAATGTATGATTTGGATGAAAAATATTTTACCTGCGACCACGCAGCGCGTAGCCACATATACCAATCCCGATGTCAACGAAATGATTCGAAGCAACACCCTTGAAAACCTCATGTGCCTGGAGGATGCAGAGGAAGAGGAGCTAACAAAACGAATTCGAACGCTTAATTCCGAATGGGATACGGAGCGATTTGTAGAAGCGAAGGCAGCTGTGTGTGTAATGGGCTGCTCGTTATTTGGCATTGCGAAAAGTAAATATTGGTCCTTCTTGACGCTCATTGCGGGAACCTTTCTCCTGCAGCATGCTCTGCTGGGGTGGTGTCCGTCTGCGCCTGTCATGAGAAAGATGGGGATCCGAACCGCAGAAGAAATCAATCAGGAAAAGTTTGTTTTAAAGACACTGAGAAAGGATTTTGCCCATGTGAAGTCAAATGATGCTGAGGATCTTCTGAAAGCGGCAGAAAAACAGTAAAAGAGACTCCATAGATTTTCCGCGCGCCTATATTTTAATATAGGCGTTTTTTGTTGCAGAAAGCAAAAACCTGTTTCTTTTGGTCGGTATTTCGTATAAATTGCAAAAGGACTTTGCTATTGCCTCAATGAAATGGTATTTTAAGAAGAGAGAGCGCTGATAGACATAACAGGAGGAAGAAAATGTTCGCGGAATTCTTAAAGGAAAGCAAGGTTACGATTCGGTACATTACCTATTTAATTTTTTTGATTGCGCTTGCGGCGATGTTTTTCTTCCAGTATCGTGCCGATGTTAATTATGACCTGCAGCAGGCCCAGAAGGGAATCCTGTTCGAAGAATCCAGATGGGGAGGAACGCAGATTAATCTATTGGTTAAGCCGCTGCCTGATGCGGAAAACTACGGATCAATGGATGCGGAAATCCCGGAGCAGGTGATGCAGAATGTGACCTATCGATTGTTCAGGGATATTTCAAACAATCGGTTTGATACCTATCTTTTTGGAGCGATTAAAACGCATAAAAGGCTGGACACAGAAGAGCGGCAAAGGGTTTACGATATTTTTGAAAAGATTACAGGCCAGTCGGTTTATCAGGTAGATGCTTCATTTCACGAGATGGATCTGGCAAAGGTTGTGGAAACCAGGGATATGTCTGTGAAGCAGGCGAAAGAATTTTTAAAAAAAGACTATTATATAAAGCTGGCGGATGAGTTTACTCCAAATCATGGGACAGCTTTGCTTTATCGCTACGAGGAATATATGCCGATTAAGGAAGATCTGTCTTACGAGGAGTTTAAAGAACGGATAAACGAAGTAAAAAGCATAATTGGAAGAAAGACGGCGGACTATGAAGATCTTTCAAGGTATGGCTCAATTCCGCTGACTTATGATCATGCGATCGCAAGATATGAGGTTTTCGTAAACGAGGATGGAATATCAGGAGCGTATGCCAGACTGTTCTGTGATTATATGGGCATATTGGCAGGAATCGTGCCTGCATTTATCGCTGCGGAGGCTGCCATTGGCGGCAAAATATGGGCCCGTTTTATGTCCGTTGCAGCGTTGACATTTATCCCGGTCGTTTTATTCGCACTCGCTGCGACCTATGAATTGTCTGCGGGAGTAAAGCCCCTTGGATTAACCATTGACTATTTCGCTTTTCTTAAATATTCCGTTGCATGGCTGCTGCCGACGGTAATGTTCGCTGCGGCGGTCGGATTGTTTTTTACAATCCTAACGCGAAGGACAATCGGTATTTTAGTCCAGTTCCTATTGTGGATATGGTCCGTGATGTTCTGGGGTCAAAACGGGCTAGTAAGTATCAAGTATGGAGCAAATATGTTTATCCGGCACAATGTAGTCGGGGAATACCAGACCTATTTGGCTTCACAAAATGAGATTTTTATGAACCGCGCGGCCTATACCATTCTTGCACTAGCATTGATCACCATCGCGTGGTATCTTCAGAAAAAACGAATTCTCTTTGAAGAAAAATCCTGATCCAATTCGTTATAATAATAGGGGAATGTAGCCCCGCCTTTACTTATTAAAGGCGGGTGCTCAGACTGCGAAGCAGTCGCCGAAGGGAACCATGCCTTTTTGCCCCAAGCTTGCTTGGAGAGGCAAAACGGACAGCAGCGAGCGCAGCGAGTCGGAGGCGCAGCCGTTGGGTTCCCTAGCGGAATGGCTTTAGCCATATAGGGGAGAGTTGGGAAAGAATGAGATTAAAAAGCATTAACATTGATGTTATGAAATTATTGGCTTTGGCACTGCTGGTCTATCTGATAACAGCCGGTTCGTTCGGTTTGTTTGCAACCATTTATCCGATCACTGCACTGGTGCTGACAATACAAATGTGTATGTCAAAAGACGGGTGGAGAAACAAGCTGATCATGATTATTTTATTTACGATCATCATGATTGCGCAGCTTACCTATAATGCGTTCGTCGTATTCTCAGGTGACCAGACCAGTATCTTGTTTGAGGTAAAAAAGATAATTGCAATCATGATGATTTTCGTTCCCTTTTTTACCTTGTATCTGAACTATTTGTACGTTTCGCATAAGCGTTTCTTCCCGGCCGTTCGGGATGCATCCGCCGTCAGCTTCGAAATGATGAAAGAGGTTTACTTCCGGGCCGGTTCGGTAAAGGATACCATCGTAAAAGGCAAAGATACTTTGAACCGCAGCAATCTTACGGAAATCGCCAAGGATATCCCTCGGCACAGCTATACAAAATATTTAAACAAGAATACCTTGACGGATGCCTTTTTTCAGGAATGTGAGGACAGCCTCGAGGATGAGAATTTATATATTGTGATTTCCAGTACTGGCAGTTCCAGCAGTGAGCTGATTTCGGTTTTTACCCGGAAAGAATATAATCATGTATCCATCAGCTTTGACCGGGACCTGAAAACCATATTAAGCTACAATGGGGGAGGAAACGTATATCCGCCGGGCTTGAACAGGGAACAACTGGAATACTTCCATAAAAAAAAGGATGCTTCCATGCTGATTTACAGATTGGAAGCGCCAAAAGAGAAGAAGCAGATCGTGCTGGATAAAATTAAAGAGATCAATCAAAACGGCAGTGCATATAACCTGGTTGGTCTTGTCACCAAGTTTTCGATCCGGCCCAATATCATGTTTTGCTCCCAATTTGTCTACAGCATCCTCCGGTATGCAGGCTTGATTTACTTCACGGAGAAAGCGACAAGCGTGAAACCGTCTGATTTTATTGAAAGAGACTATTACAGGGATCTGAAATTCTGTTACGAAATAAAATTCAATGCATTATAATTTCGTTATCATCTTTTAACTGCAATGGCATAGTGGACACAACAATATGCTTATGGGTCAGGAGCTTCTTTTCAATATATTTTCTCGTGTTCCCGTGGAGCAGACGATGCCACCATTTTTTGACAACAAAGCTTGATAGCAGTACCGTTATCATATCACCGGGTTCGTGGTCGTATTCAGAGGATTCAATATATCTTAACAATGGTTCAACTACTTTTCTGTAAGGCGAGAGCTTAATCACAAGCGTTATATTCGTGTTGAGCTTATTATATTTCTCCTGGATTTCCCAGGCTTCTTCATCTGAGAGGACCACGGTAAAAGCGACAACCTCATCACAGATTGTTTTCGCGTATCTTAGTGCGCGGACACTCGCCTTATTTACACTTTCGATAGGAACGATTATCTTATTTTGATACTCCAATTCACAAAAATTAACTGTTTCGTATTCACTTCCTTTGATTTTCAGCTGCTCTCTTACTGCAATATAATGAGTATAAATTTTCTTCTCCAAGAATACCATAATCGGAATCAGAACTATTACGATCCAGGAACCTTCTTTGAATTTTGCAAATGCGATAATCACTACTACGATAGAAGTTAGCACCGCACCAAATCCGTTCACTGCGGCCTTATAATGCCAATTGTTGCTTTTCTCTCTTTTCCATTTCACAAACATCCCGGTTTGGGACAGGGTGAAAGAGATGAATACTCCAATAGCGTAAAGGCCGATCAATGAGGTTACATCGGCTTTAAATAAAATAATAAGCAGGATAGAAACGACTGAAAGCGTCAGAATGCCGTTGTCGTAGCTCAGTTTGTCTCCTCTCATACTCAGCTGCTGCGGAGCATATTTTTCTTTTGCCATTACAGCGATCAACATCGGGAATCCGGAGTATGCTGTATTTGCAGCCAGAATCAATATCAAAAATGTAGTGGCGGTTATATAGTAAAAGAAAAAATTATGACCAAAAACTTCCTCTGCAATCAGGATCAGCATGGCACCGTTTTCGCCGGGTATCACATGATAGTAATTTGCAATGACTGAAGTTCCGCCGAATAATACTAATATGATCATCGACAGAAGGAAAAGTACTGTTTTTGCATATTTCGTCGATGGATCTTTAAAATTCGGGACCGCATTGCTTACCGCCTCTACACCGGTTAATGCAGTACATCCACTGGCAAAGGCCTTTAACATCAAAAGCATGGTTATCGTGCCAAGAGGTTTGGCATAATCCGGCTCTGAAGGAACATACCCATTCATCAGTTTAAGAGCACCACCGATAATTAAAGCAAGGATTCCAATAATAAATGCATATGCCGGAATGCCAAACATTTTTGAAGATTCCCTGATCCCTCGTAAATTTCCAACCATTAAGACAAGTACCAATATGACCGCTATCGTAATACTGTACGGCTTAAGGTAATCAAATGCGGAAGTAATCTGCTCAACACCGGATGAAACACTTACGGCGACGGTCAATATATAATCAACAGCCAAAGCTGCACCTGCAACCATTCCGGCAACATTTCCGAGATTTTCTTTCGCAACAATAAATGCACCGCCGCCTGAAGGATAACTGTCGATCGTCTGTCTGTACGAGATCATCAGTATCATGAGAAGGCCGATAATACATCCGGATAAGACGGACATCTGCGCGTAGGCGGCAACACCGACCGCCGGAATCAGTACGAGCAGAATTTCCTGCCCCGCATAAGCAACCGATGAAATGGCGTCTGATGATAATATGGGAAGCCCCCACAGAATGCCGAGCCTTTCACCTTTTAAGGCTGATGTTTTCAATGGTTTCCCGAATAAAATCCGTTTAAATTTATTTCGCATAATATATTTCTTTACTTTACTTAGTAATGAATTCCCTCCAATTCTTAATATAAAATCTTTTACATTCTGATTAATTTGCACCGTCTGAAATTTTGGTGCCGGACTTTATTATAACGACAGTAAAATAAAAAAAGTGTAAAGGTAATTACCAGGGATATAAAGAAAGTATTAAGAGTAAGGTCAAACACTTGAAAAATCAAGATAAAACGAGTAATATAAGTTTCTAAGGCGGTGAATTTTATTATGGGTCAAAAGGGAAGATTAAAAATTTTTCTTGGTTATGCTTCCGGTGTAGGCAAGACTTATTCCATGCTTGATGATGCACATGAAAAGATAAATAGCGGTATGGATGTTGTCGTGGGTTATGTGGATCCGCATTCAAGTCCTGAAACGTTGAAAATATTGGATGGGTTGCCTGCATTGCCATTAAAAATCATATCGCACGGTAATCTTCAGCTGAAAGAATTCGATTTAGATGCGGCGCTCGAAAGAAAACCGGAATTGATCCTGGTAGATGAACTTGCACACACCAACGCTTATGAGATGCGAAATAAAAAACGTTATCAGGATATAGAAGAGCTTCTGAATGCTGGAATTGACGTCTATACAACTGTAAATATTCAGCATATTGAAGGTTTGAATGACATTGTCCAGAAAATCACCGAAGTGGATGACGATGAAACCATCCCCGATTATGTTTTTGACAATGCAGACACGGTTGAGATCATAGATTTTTCACCGGATGAATTATTGAAGCGTTTTGAGGAAGGAAAGATCTATCGACCGGCAAAGTCGTATAATACAATGAAATTTATTTTTACCAAGGATAATCTGCGCCTCTTGCGTGAAATTGCCATGAGAAAAGCGGCAGATAGGATAAGCCATGATAATCAATGTGAACAGCATATAAAGGAAAAGGTTGTCAGCTCCAGGCTGTTAGTTTGTGTCAACTCGTCTTTATCTTCCTCAAATTCCATTCGATGGGCAGCCAGGGCCGCGGAAGCTTTTCACGCACCATGGGTAGCGGTATATGTGGATAAAATGAGTAACAACAGTGAAGCCGAAATTCAGGAAAATTTAGATTTAGCGAAGAGGTTAGGAGCAGAAACAGTACGGCTGAATGGTCATGATGTTGCTGCTATGATTGCTGAATATGCTAAGATATCAGGCATTACAAATATTGTAATTGGGAAAACAAGTTACAAAAAATCACTGGGAAGCTTGTTTGAGACCGGTTTAGAAGATAAACTGATTTCTTTGTTACCAAACATTGAGATCCATATCATTCCGGAAAGTCCTCAAAGGAGATACCGGAAATATAGAAAAATCAAAATAACAGAAACCTTGATATTATCATGGGCAGATACATTGAAAACCATAGGCATACTATCCGCTGCCACTTTGGTTTCCATGGGACTCCGTATTATTGATATTGATGATCAAAATGTAATCATGTTGTATATCTTGTCTGTACTTATCATTTCGAGAATCACAACGGGGTATCTTTATGGCATGGTAGCATCCATCTTAAGTGTGCTATTGTTTAACTTTTTCTTTACGCTGCCCTATTTTACCTTTAATGCGATACAGCCAGGCTATCCCGTGACATTTGTGATCATGCTTCTGGCAGCATTCATTACCAGCACGCTCACGGTTCGCATTAAAACACAGGTCAGGCTATCTGTTGAAAGGGAGCATCGTACAAAGCTGCTCTATGAAATTAATAAAATGCTTCTAAAAACCAGAGGACTTGAAAACATCGTGAAATTGACCAACGAATATATTACGAAAATATTTGACCGGTCTGTAGTTTTCTATACGGAAGATCCGGAGGATAGCTCAGCGGGTTATTTCATGGAATCAACAACGGACCCGTATACCTCCAATTTACGACAGGATAATGAGCGGGCAGTTGCCCACTGGGTTTATATCAATAAAAAACGTGCAGGTGCCGGTACGGATACGCTAAAGGGTGCCGGTGCTTACTATATACCAATTATTTCACAAGCGGTAGTGCTTGGTGTGATTGGTATCTCCTGCGCGAAAGGAAAGCTTGACGAAAACAACCGCCTGTTTTTGAGAATGTTAGCTTCACAGGTGGCCATGGCCTTAGAGCGCCAGTATTTGTCGGATGAACAACGGAAAATCATAATAGAATCTGAAAAAGAGAAAATGAGAAGTAATTTGCTTCGTGCGATTTCCCATGATATCCGTACCCCACTCACAGGTATTTTAGGAGCCAGTTCTGCCATCCTTGAAAATGGCGACAACTTTGATAAGCAAACTCACGATAAACTGATTTCCGATATCAAAGAGGATTCTCAGTGGCTCATACGTATGGTTGAAAATCTGCTGTCGGTAACACGAATCAACGAAGGTACAATGAATGTTGCAAAATCACCTGAAGCCGTGGAGGAAATTGTAGCAGAAGCAATCAGCCATATTCGAAAAAGGTTTCCGGGGAGAAAAATCCCGGTTAAAGTACCGGATGAGTTATTAATGGTGCCTATGGATGGAACATTAATAGAGCAGGTTCTGATCAATCTTCTCGAAAACGCAATCAAACACTCACCAGAGGATTCTGCTGTTGAGGTGGAAGTCAAATTGGAGCATCAATACGCCCTCTTTGAGGTGCGCGATAACGGAGAAGGTATCTCGGAAGAAGATTTCCCTTACTTATTTGAAAGTTATGTCCCAAATGGGAAACGAAGCTCTGATTCATCAAGAGGAATGGGAATCGGCTTATCGATCTGCAGGTCTATTATAAAGGCGCACGGCGGGAAATTGGAAGCTGCCAATAGAAGCGAAGGCGGAGCAGTATTTCTGTTTAAGCTGCCGCTGGAGGAGAAATAATGAAATGAATAAAAACCCATTGATTTTAATTGTTGAAGATGAAGAAGCAATCTGTAACTTTATGTCGGCAGTATTGACTTCGAACGATTATAATTTAATTAAAACGGGAAAGGGTAAGGAGGCCGTGTCATTGGCAGCTTCTCATTGCCCGGATTTGATTCTGCTTGATTTGGGGTTACCTGATTTCGATGGCATTGAAGTGATAAAAAAAATTAGAGAATGGACGAATATACCGATCATTGTTGTATCCGCCCGCGGGCATGAGCGTGAAAAAGTGGAAGCACTGGACCTGGGAGCGGATGATTATATAACGAAACCATTTGGAACATCAGAACTGCTGGCTAGAATCAGAACGGAGATCAGGCACAGCCAAAGAATTGTAAATGAGCGCAATTCCGTATTGGACAAGATAACCGTCGGTGACCTGGAAGTAAATTATGGAAAAAGGATCGTAACGGTTAACGGAAAAGAGATTCACTTAACCCCCATTGAATACAAGATTATTTGTCTGCTTTCCCAGCATTTAGGGAAAGTCCTTACACACGATTATATCATCAAAGAAATATGGGGTCCCTATACGAATGAAATTCAAACGCTGCGAGTTAACATGGCCAATATTAGAAGAAAATTGGAGGTTAACCCTGCAGAACCGAAGTATGTTATTACAGAGGTAGGCGTTGGATATCGGATGGTTGAGGAAATTTAGATAATAAGATTTTACTGAGAGCAGGCATTTTTGCCTGCTTTTTTCTATCCTTCTTACCCTGTATATTTCTTGTTTTTGCTGGAAAAAATAACCCTGATCGTATGAATGAAATTTAAGGGTAACCCTATTTGCATTTAAGGGAGGGCAAGATGAAAGCAATCGTATATGACGGGATCAAGGATGTCAAAGTGAGAACTGTAGACGATCCGGAAATAAAGCTGGACGATGATATCATCGTGAAAGTGACTTCAACGGCAATCTGCGGCTCGGACCTGCATCTGTATCATGGCATTGTTCCCAACGTGCCCCATGGATTTGTCCTGGGCCATGAAACGATGGGTATTGTGGAAGAAGCGGGGAAAGAGGTAATCAAAGTTAAAAAAGGGGATCGGGTCATCATTCCGTTTCCGATCGCCTGCGGACACTGCTGGTTTTGTGAACATGACCTGTGGAGCCAATGTGACAATTCCAACGCTAACGGAGAGTCGGGAGCGCTTTTCGGTTACGGCAAATCCTTTGGGGGCTATGACGGAGGGCAGGCGGAATATCTCAGAGTCCCTTATGCCAATGTGGGACCGACCTTGGTTCCCGACGAACTGACCGACGAGCAGGTTCTGTTCCTGACCGATATTCTTCCCACCTCCTATTGGGGAGTTGAAAATGGAAGGGTAAAGCGCGACGACACCGTCATCGTTTTGGGCTGCGGTCCTGTTGGACTGCTGACCATGAAATGGGCCGCTTTTAAAGGAGCGAAGCGCATCATCGCGGTGGATTGGGTCGATTACCGCCTTCACCATGCCGGAACATATCCGGGAGTGGAAACGGTGAACATTGTAGACCATGAAGACACCGGCGAGTATTTAAAGGAAATTACAGGAGGCGGTGCAGACGTAGTCATTGACTGCGTCGGTTTGGACGGTAAAAAAACTGCCCTTGAAACGCTGGAAACCATAATGAAGCTTCAGGCCGGTTCAAAATCGGCAATCGAAATCGCAACACAGGCGGTTCGAAAAGGCGGTACGGTTTCCATCGTAGGCGTCTATGGCGGAAGATACAACAACTTCCCCCTTGGCGACTTTTTTGCCAGAAACATCACCCTGAAAATGGGGCAATGTCCGGCCCATACCTATGTAGAGCCGATTCTTGAGCTGATCAAGAATGGAAAATTTGACGCCACCGATATCATTACCCACAGGCTGTCTCTCGACCAAGGGGAGCGAGGGTATCAAATATTCGACAAAAAGGAAGATAACTGTATCAAGGTAATCCTAAAGCCATAAGTATAGATCAAACAACCGAAAGGGTAAAGGAGAGTAAGAATGAAAAAACAGGAAACGATGGACGGAAACCAGGCGGCGGCCTATGCTGCATACTCCATGACGGAAGTGGCAGCGATTTTCCCGATCACACCGTCGACGGCCATGGCGGAGGGAGTGGATGAATGGTCGGCAAGCGGAATGAAAAATATTTTCGGGCAGCCGGTAAAAGTAGCGGAAATGCAGTCGGAGGCCGGAGCCGTAGCCGCTATGAGAGGCGCATTGCAGTCGGGTGCCTTGGCCTCGACCTATACCGCATCGCAGGGACTTCTTTTAATGATACCAAGTTTATATAAAATGGCGGGAGAGCTTTTGCCGGGAGTGATCCATGTCACGGCAAGAGCCATTGCGACCCATGCCCTATCCATCTATGGAGACCATCAGGATGTCATGGCCTGCCGGCAGACCGGAGCCAGTCTGCTGGCTTCATCGAACGTTCAGGAGGTAATGGATATGGGCGTTATCGCCCATTTGTCCGCAATTAAATCAAGGATCCCCTTTATTCACTTTTTTGACGGATTCCGGACATCCCACGAATATCAGAAGATCGAAGTGATTCCTTATGAGGATATCAATAAAATAGCGGATTTTGAGGCAATTGAAGCATTCCGGAACCGTTCCCTGAATCCGCAGCGTCCGGTTGCCAGAGGAACGACACAAAACCCGGATATTTATTTTCAGCAGAGAGAAGGCACCAATCCATTTTTTGCTGCGGTACCTGATATCGTGCAGGGCTATATGGATCAGCTCAATAAACTGACGGGACGCAGTTATCGGCTCTTTGACTATTATGGCGCGCAGGATGCGGAATTTGTCATCATCGCCATGGGCTCTGTCTGCGATACCATTCATGAAACCATCGATTATTTAACGGGCAAGGGGGAAAAAGTGGGTTTGGTGAAAGTCCACCTTTATCGGCCTTTTTCGGAAAAGCATCTGATCGAGGCCCTTCCGAAGACGGTCAGGAGAATCGCGGTGCTGGACCGGACCAAGGAGCCGGGCGCTCCCGGGGAACCGCTTTACCTTGATATTGTAAAAGCGTTGAAAAACAATCACAATTATATTAAACCGTTTGATCCAAAGGATAATGAAAATAATGATTTTGAATCGGCCTTGATCGTCGGAGGAAGATACGGCCTTTCCTCGAAGGATACCCGGCCTTCCCAGATCATATCCGTATTCAACAACTTAAAAGAGAAGCATCCGAAGGATGGATTTACCATCGGTATTGTGGACGATGTGAGCAACACTTCCTTGCGGGAAGAGGAGGCAGCCGATACGGCTCCTGCAGGCACTGTCAGCTGCAAGATTTATGGACTGGGCTCCGACGGAACCGTAGGGGCAAATAAGGCGGCGGCAAAAATCATCGGAGACAACACGGAGTTGAAGGTGCAGGCCTACTTCTCCTATGACAGCAAAAAATCGGGCGGCACAACGGTCTCCCATCTGCGATTCGGGGAGCATACCATACGATCCCCGTATCTTGTTTACAATGCAGACTATATCGCCTGCCACAACCAATCGTTCCTTTACCAGTACGATCTGCTGAAGGGTCTGAAGGAGAACGGGACCTTCGTGCTGAACTGCACCTGGTCACAGGAAGAACTGGAGGAGCGGATCCCCGCCTCCATCCGCAGATATCTTGCGAAAAACCATATCAAATTCTATATGATCGATGCGATGAAAATCGCATCCGAGCTTGGTCTCGGAAATCGAATCAATATGATCATGCAGGCCGTATTTTTCAACCTTGCGAAGATCATCCCCGTCGAGGAGGCCTTGGGATATCTGAAAAAATCCATTGAAAAGATGTATGGCAAGAAAGGTCAGGATATCGTCAAGAAAAATACCGATGCGGTGGACCACGCCATTGCTGCTTTGAAAATGGTCGAGATCCCCGATTCATGGAAGAACGCGGAAGAGGAAGAGGCGGATGAGAAGGATGAGCCGGATTTCGTAAAGCGGCTGCAGCGTCCGATGGCCAGGCACGAAGGGGACGAACTTCCGGTCAGTGCATTTGCCGGAATGGAGGACGGCACGTATCCTCTGGGAACCACTGCTTACGAAAAGCGCGGCATCGCGCCTATGGTTCCGGAGTGGCAGATCGATAAATGCATTCAATGCGGCAGGTGCTCCTATGTTTGCCCCCATGCAACCATCCGCCCGTTCCTGCTGAATGAGGAAGAAATCAGCAGAAAACCGGGTACGTTTAAAACCAAGGATGCCATTGCCAAGGGGCTGGCCCATCTTCAGTACCGTATTCAGGTGGCGCCTCTGGATTGCACCGGCTGCTCAAACTGCGCCGACATCTGCCCGGCGAAGGGAAAGGCTTTGATCATGAAACCGGCCGATGAGGAGATGGAGATGGAATCAGAGAACTGGGAATTTGCCATGACCGTCACCGACAAGAGTGAGCTGGTCGATACCCGGACCGTGATCGGAAGCCAGTTTGTAAGACCTCTGCTGGAGTTCAACGGCGCTTGCCCGGGCTGCGGAGAAACGCCGTATATCCGGCTGTTGACCCAGCTTTTCGGCAGAAGAATGATCATTTCCAATGCAACGGGCTGCTCCTCGATTTGGGGAGCTTATGCCCCGTCCATCGCGTATACCACCGATGAAGAGGGACGAGGTCCGGCTTGGATCAATCCGCTCTTTGAGGATGCCGCAGAATTTGGATATGGATTAGCTTTGGGTTCCGGTCAAATCAGAAGCAAACTGGCGGAGCTGATGCAGCAGGCCATGGAAACGGATATTTCCGTTTATCTCCGGGAACGATTCCAGGACTGGATGGAGCATATGAATGACGGAGAAGCATCGGAGAAGGCGACGAAAACAATTTTAGAGTGCGAGCATGAAATGGAGAAGAACTCCGTTACGGCTGAGATTCTGAGAATGAGAGATTACCTGGTGAAGCCTTCCATCTGGGCCATCGGCGGAGACGGCTGGGCCTATGATATCGATTACGGCGGGCTGGACCACGTGGTGGCCATGGGCGACGATATCAATGTATTCGTTATGGATACGGAGATTTATTCCAATACAGGAGGACAATCTTCCAAATCGACACCGACGGGCGCCGTGGCAAAGCTGGCGGCAGCAGGTAAAAATACGAAAAAGAAGGATCTTGCACTGATGGCCATGACCTACGGCAATGTTTATGTGGCACAAATCGCCATGGGAGCGGATATGAACCAGACCGTAAAAGCCATTGCCGAAGCGGAACGTTACCAGGGACCGTCCTTGATCATTGCTTACTCACCATGCGTGAGCCACGGGATCAAATCAGGAATGGGAACCAGCCTGATGGAAGAGAAGAAAGCGGTGGACTGCGGGTATTGGCAGCTGTTCCGCTTTAACCCGGATCTCAGAAAGGAAGGGAAAAATCCGTTTATCCTCGACTCCAAGGAGCCGACAGGCGATTACAAGGAATTTCTTCAGGGAGAGATCCGATACTCCCAGCTGAAGAATGTATTCCCCGAAAGAGCAGGGCAGCTCTTCGAGCAGAGCGAGTAGGATTCGGCCGTCAGGAACAAAAGAAGAAAGCTGCTGTCGGAGCATGAAATCTTTTAAGATGCCGGGGCTCAAAATAAAAGTGTGGCAATTTTGATATAAGCGCCGCGCCGGGGGGTATTCTTACAAGATGGTTGTCCGATTGAAAAAAGTATTTTCTAAGAAAACCGTGAAACCAAGTACCGTCTTTATGCGAAGCATTTAAAGACGGCGGTTTTCGTGAAAATACTTTTTTCTATTTCGGGAGAATACCCATGGCAGGCGCAATGAAAAAAGGGCTATCTCGATATTTTGAGATAGCCCCATTCTTATTTATGATTTTCGTCCACATATTCCTTTGCATTCATTACCTGTATTTCATCGGGAATATTAACTCCTGAAACGTCCTTCAGAGTTTCCCTGTTTGCCCAGGCAGCAGTCGCATGATTCTCAACCGGTGTTCTCATGTGGAATTCCTTATACTTGTTTTCAGCCATTTTCATCGCCTCCCATACGGAAAAATTCTGCATATTCAAGCCATATTCAAAATTTTTTATCTTTACTAACGTAGAATAGTATATCCGAAAAAAAGGCAATTAACAGAAATAAATTTGAATAAATTACACTCCTCTGCAAATAATAATAGCGGAGGTGAAAAGAATGGATAACAGAAACAACTTCGATAATTTGGACAATTCTCAAAACAAAGATCTGCGCAATACCCAGGACAACAAAAACTTAAGAAATGCCCAGGACAACAAAGACCTGCGCAACGCTCAGGATAATAAAGATCTGCGTAATGGCCAAAACAAGGATCTGCGCAATTCCAACAATGATTTGAGAAACAACCGGAATAACAACAACGATCGTTAAGGGCAAAATAACGATCGGCAAATAAGTTATTATTCAAATCTTAAAACTTGAGGTAGTGTAAACTACTTCTTGTTTTTTTGAAGGAAAAGGCAACGATATGATTTTGATTAAAAACGGCAGGATACTTACCATGGCTGGGGAAACCTACGATCCGGGCAGCTTGCTTATTAAGGATGGAAAAATATATAAAATTGATAAAGAGTTGGAAGCGGAACAAAATGAGCTTTCTGAAGTCATTGACGCAACCGATTGCTGGGTCATGCCCGGCCTCATCGAATCCCATTGTCATATCGGAATCACGGAGGAAAAAAAGGGCTTGGAAGGTGATGACTGCAATGAAACGAGGGATCCTATAACGCCGTATATTCGCAGCCTGGATGCAATCAACCCAATGGATTCCGCTTTTCATAACGCCATCAGCTCAGGGATTACCTCCATGATGATCGGCCCGGGCAGCGCGAATGTCGTAGGAGGACAATTTGCGTTCATAAAAGCCGACGGCCGCTGCATCGATGCTATGGTTGTTCTGGAACCCGCAGCCATGAAGGTGGGGTTCGGAGAGAATCCAAAAAGCAATTACAACGAATTGGGAATGATTCCCTCAACGAGAATGACGATTGCAGGTATGTTGCGCGAAGAACTGTTTCATGCGAAGGAATATCAAAAGAGTAAAGAAAAGGCTGAGAAAAACGGAGATGCGTTCGAATTGGAGTTTAAAAAAGAATGCTGGATTCCGGTATTAAGAAAGGAAATCCCGATTAAAGCCCATGTCCACAGAGCGGATGATATTCTGACGGCGATACGGATCGCAAAGGAATTTGATTTGGATTTGACGTTGGACCATTGCACCGAAGGTCATTTGATCGCAGAGGAAATCAAGGCTTCCGGCTTTCCGGCAATCATCGGGCCGACGCTTTCTTCCCGCAGCAAAATAGAGGTTCAAAATATGGACTTCAAGACGGCAGGCATTTTGCATAAGCACGGCGTCAAGGTTTCAATCTGTACCGACCATCCCGTATCCAGAATTCAGTACCTGCCCATTTGTGCAGGTTACGCGGCGAAAGAAGGATTGGGTATTGAAGAGGGACTCAAAGCGATCACCATCAATCCGGCTGAAATCTGCAGGGTTTCACACCGGGTCGGGAGTCTTGAAGTCGGAAAGGACGCAGACATTGCCATTTTTAGCGGAAATCCCATGGAGGTTTTCACGAAAGCGTTATTTACGATCATCAACGGAGAAGTCATTTATCGGGCGGAGGAACAAAGCATAAGCAATAAAAAAAGGGAAAACAGTCAGGTTCTTCAATAGTATAAAAATAGCTATGACGGTAAATCATAGCCACTTTCTATTTGGAATTGTTTTTTGGGATCATTAAAGATTTTTTTTAATTAAACGGATGGTTTCTTCTGTGCTCAGAACGTCGCAATAAATAATATTCATAATTTTTAATTCACTGTTATGTAATTCTATATCACCTGCCGCGCAGGCATCTTCAACGCAGATCACCTTGTAACCATCATCCGCAAGTCCTCTGATTGTGGAAGCAACACATTGGTCGGTAACGATACCGGTGACCACTACGGTTTCAATCCCCATATATCGGAGCAACTGTAGATAATTTGTTCCGGTGGTAACACTGTCGGTCGTCTTATTAACTACAATTTCTCCCGGGAGTGGAGTGAGCGGCTCAATCATCTGAGCTGCAAAGCTATCTGCCTGAAGCAGCATATTATTCCAGCCTTCCGATTTCTGGACCGGAGAACGGTCTTGCCCATCTTCTCTATAGCAAGCGATCCTTCCAAAGGTAACGGTTAAATTATTTTTTCTGAAGAAATCAAGCATTTTTACATTATTCGGTATGACGATATGATCAAGTCTATCATGAAATGGGATCCATCGTTCCCATTCCCCCATTGCTTTAAATGCTAATGATTCTCCAAAATCTCGGAGTATGAATTCATTTTGCATGTCGACAATTAATAAAGCGGTTTTTTTAGGGTTAATATTAATTTCGGCAAAATCATGAGTTGTGTCATAGTAGAAAGACAAAAATTTTTTATCGCGTTCCATTGTAAACCCTCCTTGTTTAAAAATAACTTTTCTTAAAGATAAAAGCAGATTCTATGCCAAAAAGCTTAAAGGCAATTATATTCCCATAATTTTGTATTATTAAATTAAAATGTTGAAATTTAAGCATTTGCATGGCAAATTACACCTTAAAATAATTTAAATTATGCATTTCAATGCCAATTTTTCGGCATGAAAGCGAAAAGGATTCACCAAAAGGTAACTTTGTTACCAAAAGGTAAATTGAATGATAAGAAGATGGGAGACCTTTTAACGGAACGATTCAGGCAGTTCTCTTATGTCGATCGATGTCAGGTTATAAATCGATACAACGAAATAGTTACCTTTGGGTAACCATTTTTCCCCGGAATAATGAAAATTATTTTAAAGCCGCTAAATTTGAGCGGTTTTCCCTGTCTCAAGAATTGGTATAGATTATGCTTTATATTTATTCATAAATAGGAACGTTCAATTCATAAGAGGAAAGGAGTTGGTCTAGACGACATGATATTTTTCTGAACGTTATATTTTTTCAGGCGAATAGTCTAATGCAATAATAAGCAAATCATTAAATCGAATAAGAAATGAAACAGTTGCAGAAAGCGAGGTAATAAAATGGTTCAAGTTAATAATGAAATCCGAATTAAGGAAGTCGAGCCTCTTCGAAACATGGGATTTTGGATGATCTGGGCTGCAGGTGTAGGTGCAGTAATCGGAGACGGCATCTTCCTGCTATTGGGATCAGGGATTCAGGTAGCCGGTCCGAGTGCTGCAGTCGCATTCCTGGTTGCTGGATTAATCCAAATGGCGATGATGATCGGTCTTGGCGAAATGGCGGTAGCGATGCCGGCAGCTGGTGCTATGACCGTATGGGTTGAAAGATTCATGGGTAAATGGTGGGGATTCTTCTCCGGTTTTGGATATGCATTCGGCTGGGTAATCACCGGCGGATCCATCGGTCTTGCAATCGGTCGGTTTACATGCTGGTTCTTCCCATCTCTTGATGTGAACACATGGACGATCATCTTTGCAATATTCTGGCTGACTCTTTTGGCTATTATGAACATACTGGGTACTGCCATTGCTGCAAAAGCACAGCTGGCACTTGTACTTGTATTGGTGGGAATCATGGTGGTCTTTGGTATTTTAGGAGTATCCCATATTAATCCTGAAAACTATAAGCCATTTATGCCGTTTGGGTTTGCGGGCTTCGCAGCAGCGCTTCCTCTTGGAACCTATGCATACATGGGAGCGGTTACGATTGCTACCTGTGGAAGCGAATGTAAAAAACCAAAAGACCTTGGGAAAGCCATTGTTTGGGCAAGCATAACATTTTTGGCTATTTACACCGTTGACCAATTGGTTGTTGAAGGAATTATTCCTTGGCAGCAGGTCGGTATGGAAGCGTCTCCGTTCACGACTGCCGCTGAAAAGATCTTCGGCTATTCCGGCGGATTTATTCTGAATATTGCTGCATGGATTGCTGCATTCACCTCCCTTTTAATGGGTACCTTTTACTCCGCATCACGTATCTTCTATCAATCAGCAATTGAAGGATATATGCCTAAGTTCTTCGGATATCTGCATCCAAAAACCAGAACCCCGATTTATGGAATCATTGCGATCTGGGTGTTCTCGGTAGTAGCCTGTATCATAGGGGTCGCAAACCCTGATTTCCTTTATGTAACACTGTCCACGCAGGTTGTTGTAGCTTGGATTCTTTCCTGGGGTCTTGCGCTGGTATGCGGTGTGATGTTCAAAATGAAGCACAAGGACGAAATCGAAAAAGCCGGATGGAAACAGCCTCTGTTCCCGTTATTCCCTGTAATTGGTCTTGCCGGTTGTGTCTATGTTCTATATTTATCCTTCCAGGGCGCGTCGGGTCTCCCAACATTGATTGCAGCTGCAGTTTGGATCGGTCTATTGGCAATTTACTACTTCGGTATTGTGAAAAAAAGAGTTTCCGCATAACTCTTTGACTTTAATTCGGGATGGACAGCAGTCAATACAGGCTTCTGCCATCCTGGAATTATTTTGGGAAAAGTATTTTAATAAGAAACGTGATAAAATGTTAATAATCTCGACCACGTAAAAAAATTATATTGGAGGGATACTATGACAAATTTGGATCAAAGTAAAACACCTTTACTTGATGCGATAATGAAATATAATGAGTTAGATCCAGCTTACTTCCGAATACCGGGGCATAGATTTGAAAGGGGAATCAGCAA
Organism: uncultured Oscillospiraceae bacterium; assembly: GCA_964612345.1. Lineage (GTDB taxonomy): Bacteria > Bacillota > Clostridia > Peptostreptococcales > Anaerovoracaceae > Anoxybacterium. The sequence continues at coordinate 63,054 of CAZTEH010000003.1, forward strand.
TCGCTGGAAGGATATCGTAGGTGGAAATATTTTTAAGTTTGACTTAACGGAAACGCCGTTGCTGGATGATTTACATAATCCTGAAGGGGCAATTAAAGAAGCGGAGCTGCTGGCACAAGAGGTTTTCCAAGCCGATCACAGCTATTTTCTTGTTAATGGAACAACCTGCGGAAATGAAGCAATGATTATTACAACAGCCTTTGAAGGGCAAAAAGTAGCGATTCCAAGAAATGCACATAAATCTGCATTGATGGGCTTGATTATCAGCGGTGCGGAACCAATTTATATTATGCCTGAATTATCCGATGAATGGGGAATACAGGGGGGCATTAAACCCGAAGATGTAAGAAAAACATTGGAAGCCAATCCGGATTGTAAGGGAGTAATGGTAGTCAGTCCGACGTATTACGGAGTATGCAGCGACCTCAGAGAAATAGCAAAGGTGTGCCATGAGTACGGGGCTGTTTTAATGGTTGACGAAGCTCACGGAGCACATATGTATTTTTCGGAGGAGCTGCCTGATGGCGCATTGGTTCAAGGTGCTGATATGTGTGCACAAAGCATCCATAAGGTAACCGGATCTTTAACGCAGAGCTCAATGCTTCATGTGAAATCCAAATTAGTAAATATCGATAGGATGGAAGCAAATCTTCACATCGTTCAAAGCACGAGTCCGTCGTACCTGCTTATGACTTCTTTAGATGTTGCAAGATACGAACTTGCCACGAATGGAGAGCAATTGATTAAAAATGCAGTAAACCTTGCGCAGTCTGCAAGAAAAGAGATCAATGAAATTCCAGGGATGGTTTGCGCGGGAGACTCTTTGGTCGGAACCGCAGGTGTAAAGGAGCTTGATTCCACAAAGCTGATCATCAGTGCAAAAAAGCTTGGAATTACAGGCTTTGAGCTTAAGGGTATTCTGTTTAATGAATATTCGGTTGATGTGGAACTATCCGATTATATTAATGTATTGGCAATCGTGACCTTCGCAAACACGAAAAATGATATGGAGAGGCTGTTGAATGCTTTGAAATGTATTTCTGGAAAAAATGCAGGCGGAAAAGAAATAAAAAACGAAATCTTTTTACCTGAACTTCCTGACTATATGATGTCACCCAGACAGGCATACTTCTCCCCGAATAAAGTGATACCATGGAGTCAGGCAAAGGGCAAAATAGCAGGTGAAATGATAGCACCTTATCCACCGGGAATCCCTGTTATTTATCCGGGCGAGCTGGTGACGGATCAAGTTTGGGAATATATTGAAAGCTATCGAGTCAGGAAGAGACATTTACACGGACCTGCAGATTCACAGCTGAATTATTTTAAAGTCATTGATAATTAGTAAATTGGAGGCGGAGAAATGAAAGTTATAGATCTTACACATGTTATTTCTGAAGATATGCCTGTTTACCCGGGGACCGATACGCCGAAACTAAATACGGCAAACACTTATGAGAAGGATGGTTTTAAGGAAACCCTGATGATCATGTACTCTCATACCGGAACTCATATGGATCCCCCCGCACACCTTTATGCCGATGGCGCTACCCTTGACTCCATGCCGATTACAAACTTTGTGGGAAAGGGATTTGTGGTGGACTGCACCGACTTGAAAGCGGGTGATTATATCACAATGGATAAAATCAATCGTGATAAATCAAAGATTGAAGAGGCAGAATTTATATTATTTAATACCGGATGGAGTAAATACTGGGGCATGAAAGAATATTACGGAAAATTTCCTGTCGCGGATGGGGAGGTTGTAAACTACCTGGCTGACAACAAGAAAAAAGGGTTTGGTGTAGATGTGATTTCAATTGATGCGATGGAAGAAGAAACCCTTCCCTCCCATCAGATCATATTGAGAAACAATATGGTTATTATTGAGAATCTTACAAATCTGGATCAGGTTGGTAAGGATATATTTACGGTATGCCTTTTACCTTTGAAATGGAAAAATGCAGACGGCTCGCCAATCAGAGCAATTGCAATTCTGGATAAGTAAACAATTCGAATAAGTTGACACGGATAGGGGGACTCTTAAGCTCCTATCCGTATTTTTAAAAAGCCGTTGATTTTTTAACTCGAGATGAGATTGCTGAGAGAGAAGGTATTAAACATGGTACGTTTTGATAGAAATTCTTTAGTATCACAAATCCTGATAATTTTTATTGTGTTTAATATTATTGCAATTACAGCGTTTACATTTTATGTGTCTCAGCAGGACAAGAGAAGAACAACTCAATATATTGAGGACAGCATGCAGGAAATAGCCTCCGAAAAAGCAAACACCGTATCCCTGGTTATGGGGCAAATTGCAAAAGAAACAGAAAGCTTTGCACAATGGACTGAGGAATTCCTTGCATCAGAGGGCAACATCACACTTCCGGACTATTACAAGGTTAGTGATGACGGGAGTCTTTACAGAGAAATGAAAAATAGAGACGATTCTCTCCGGCATTCATCCGTTTTTTTTCCGGCAAACGGGGAACGAAGTAATGATGTCATTAAAAGCATCAACGCTACAGAGAAGCTGGATTCCATGCTGCAAAAAATGATGAAGAGAAACCCATACCTGCAATGGGCCTATATTGCTACGGAGGATGGACTGCTGAGAATATTCCCCGGCGGTTCTGTCGATGTTTTTGATCCGAACCATATACAGAAGTATGACCCGTTTTACATGGTGGCGAATGAAGTAAATAATCCTGAGAGAAAAACGGTCTGGAGCCGGCCTTATGTAGATTATATGGGGACGGGTTGGATGATAACCTGTTCGGTTCCGCTTTATGTAAAGGATCAATTTACAGGTGTCGCCTGTGTCGATGTTCGGCTTGACACAATACAGAATGAATTTTTGGCTGATTTCCGATTGGGTGACCGTGGATTCGCTTATTTACTGGAAAATTCGGGAGCAATTATATATCACCCTTCCTTTGTCCCAAAGGGAGATTATCGAGGCCAGGTATTTCTAACCAATATTATTAAAGATACAAACCTTGATAAAAATTACAAGAACGCATTAAAGAAGGTTCTTTCGACCGGAGAAGGAGTGGTTTCCTACACCGATTTCCACAATGGAAAACAAAGTCAGATAATTTCTTATGCTACAGTAGATTCACTGCCGTGGATATTGGCTGTGGAAATCAATCAAAATCAATATCTCACCGTACATAACATTAATAATATAAGCTTAATACTTTTTAGCATTGGCATTCTGATTATTTATACCTTTCTTGCGCTTTACCTTTACAGCCAATATTCCAGGCCTTTTTATGATCTGGTCAGCCGGGCAAAAAGTATATCAGAAGGTAATTTTGATCAAAAGGACCCGATTTATAATTATACCGAGATAGAAACTCTTTCCGATGCATTCAATTCTATGAGCATAGAAATTAAAGAATATACCGACAACCTGATCAAAAAAAATAATGAGATAGAAAGTATTATAAACGGCATCGGAGGTTTGCTGATGATTCTAAACCCACAGCTAAATATCATTGCGATAAATGACAAGAGCATAGATGCAATGGGAAAAAGCCCGGAGCAGATAAAGAACCGAAAATGCTACGATGTAATGGTTAACTGTAATGAAATCTGTAAGGGATGTAAAGTTTTAGAGTCAATGCAAACCAAGTCAAAACAATATACCAGAATTGCAATCAATGATGATATCTTTCATAATACATATTTTCCAATTCTGACCGATGATAATGAAGTGTCGGAAATTGTTGTATACAGTCAAAAGATAACAAAAAGAGTTATGCTGGAAAAAGAGTTGTCTCAAAGTGAAAAAATGTCTGAAGTAGGGCAATTGACATCGGCTATCGCTCATGAATTAAAGAATCCGCTGGCGGTAATTAAGGGTGCAACCTATCTTTTAAATGCATCTACAAAACAATATCATGATGAAACGATTGATATGAGTATTGATACAATCGTACAAACCACAGAATATGCAGAAAAAGCAATCTATAATCTGTTGGAATTTTCAAGTCCGTCAAGGGGCAAGCAAATACAGGGTAATATTACAAAAATTATCGAGCAGGTCATTTTGCTTACACGGAGAAACAGCATCCACAGAAGTATTGAAATCGAGACTTGTTTTTCGCCTAATCCTTTGTTTTATTTCGGAGATGCCGAACCGTTAAAACATATTTTCCTTAACTTGATCTCAAATGCAATAAACGCGATCGAAGACGGAGGCAAAATACTAATAACGGGAGTTTACGAGAAAGATAGCAACGGCGAAAGGTTAGTGCTTACGGTTGAGGATAACGGGAGCGGAATAGAGGAAAAGCTGCAGGAAAAAATGTTTGAACCTTTCTTTACCACCGATGAAACAGGAAAAGGAAATGGTATGGGTCTTTGGATCACAAAGATCATGATTGAAAAGATGCAAGGATCCATTCAAGTATTAAGTACGAAAGGAAGCGGATCAAAATTTATTATCACTTTGCCAATTAACAAGTAGAAGGAGGCCATTCCGTATGAATTACAACAAGCAATTGCTTCTAGTGGATGATGATAAAGATTTACTTAGAATATATCAAAAAATATTTAAGCTTCATAATTTTGATGTACTTACTGCCTGTGACAGCTTTGAAGCACTAAATTTAATAAAACAAAATTCAATAGGAGTCGTCGTATCCGATATCATTATGCCCAAAATGGACGGAATGGTTTTATTGCAAAAAATCAGAGAAATCAACCAAGATATCCAAGTTTTAATGCTTACGGCTGAGGGTTCCGTTTCAGGTGCCGTGGAAGCCGTAAGAGCCGGGGCTTTTACCTATATGATGAAGCCTGCCGATATTGATGATCTGATTTTTAATATTGAAAGAGCATTTGAACTCTATCTGCTAAAGGATGAAAACAGTATTTTAAAACAGCAGATGTTTGATCAGGCCGGTTTAGCGCCTCTTATCGGGCAAGATACAAAAATAGAAGAAATACGAAGCAAAGTTTCTAAAATTGCGGCAACGGATGCAACGGTACTTATTACAGGAGAAAGCGGGACCGGAAAAGAAATCATTGCAAATATGATACATTATCAGAGTAATCGGGCTGAAAAGCCATTTGTCAGAGTTAACTGCGCAGCACTGACAGAAAGCCTTTTGGAAAGCGAGCTGTTTGGCCACGAAAAAGGAGCATTTACCGGAGCAGATAAGATGCACAGGGGTAAATTTGAAATAGCGAATCAAGGGTCAATTTTGCTTGATGAAATAGGGGAACTGCCGCTTAATACGCAGGCGAAACTCCTTAGGGTCTTACAGGAAAAGGAGTTTGAACGAGTAGGTGGTTCCGGAACAATCAAAACAAATTTTCGCCTTATCGCATCAACGAATAAAAATTTACATGATGAGGTAGAAAGAAAAAAATTCAGGGAAGATCTTTTTTATAGAATAAACGTAGTGCCCATTGTCCTGTCTCCTTTACGAGAACGAAAAGAGGACATAAAAATACTTGCAAATTATTTCGTTTTACAGCTTTCCAATGAAATGAACAGAGGGATAACCTATTTGCCGGCAGAAATTGCCGATGTATTGAATGCGTATGATTGGCCCGGAAATGTAAGAGAGTTAAAAAATATTATGGAGAGACTTGTGGTAATGTCTCATGATTCTAAGCTTAATATTGCCGATATACCGGAGGAATTATTATTGAATGAAAAGATAAAGAATTCATTTTATAAAAAATCCTCGCTCATTGAAGCAAGAAAAGAATTTGAAAAAAAATATATCATGGATGCCCTGCTAAAAAACAACGGTAATGTCGGTGCAACTTCCAAGGTATTGGAAATAGCTAAAAAGAACTTATATAAAAAAATAAAAGAATATAATATCCATTTGTAGAAAAACATGGTCATCTTGACGTAAATAACCGTTTAAAATGTAAATATTTATGATATAATTGTACGGGGTTATTTATAGGAAAGGGATGCGGGAGAAAATGAAACAGGGATTACTATTTATTTTGATTACAGTATTTTTATTGACCGGATGCGCTCCAAACCGACAGAACAGTGCTGTGTATGAGGGAGATTTTGCTGAGAAGGGCTCCGATACAGATATTACAAGGATCGCCAATACATACGCAAATACGGATACCGGGGAAAAGAATAAAATTGAACTGCAGTACGCAGCGATTTATTCGAACATTTTCTCCGATGAATCGGAGAAAGCAACAAGAGTGGTCGGAAAGATAGAAGGGGTGTCCGTTACCGCAAAGGAGTTCGAACTGGAAGCGCTCCGGGTCCAGGCCATCGGATCAAAAGATGTATACAGCGATGCGTGGAACCGTCTTGAAATTTATTTTTATGTACAACAGCTGGCTGAAAAATATGGCATATCCGTCGAGGAGGATGCCATGAAGCAAACCAATCAAAACAGACAGTGGATCGAAGCGGAAAAAAACGGTCCCGCAACAAAATATATTCATGATCTAAGCAAAGCCTACAACATGACGGAAGACGAATTCTGGAATCTGCAGTTTGAATTAATGAAACGTCAGGTATTGACCAGCAGAGTGAAACAATATCTGAAAGAGCATAATTTGCCGGAAATGAACAATCTCTGTATTTTGAGCGAAATAACGGACGAGGAGTATGTGGAAAAAACAAAAGGAATGATATGGGATTCAAAAGAAGAGAATTGAGATAGGATAGGAAAGCCGGCATGAAAATGCCGGCCGTTTTGTTCTTTGTGATACTTATTTCCGGTTGCAGTTTAAAACTGCTGCATGGTCAGCATTGAATACCACTGTGACATATCGTCCTCTACTGCATCGTAAACGATGCCCCCATCAATAACGGTTAAAACAGCCTGCAGTTTTTTAAAGTCGGACAACGATTTTGCCTCGAGTGGATTCTCTTCAAAGACGGCAAAGTCCGCATGCTTGCCTTTCTCAATCGAACCGAAGCTGTTGCTGATACCCAGCTGTAAAGCTGCATTGACCGTCAGCATATCGATGGCCTCTTCTATGCTTGCTGCATTTTCAATACAAAGCCAGTCGTTATCGGACGGATCAAGAGTAAGAACAGACTCGTTGATGTCCAGATGGTAACAGGTATCGGTCAATTCTTCCGGATCGGAAACCTGGTCATGAGCAAGGGTAAAGGTATTCTTTTTATATCCCGCCGACCTTGTCGCTTCCATGGCTTCCACGGCCTGACCGACAGCAGACTCGCCCAATGCGTCGATATGGACGTTAAAACCCTTGTCCCCGGATTCAAGGCAGAGCGCTCTCAGCACTTCGCTGCTGATGTTTTGCGTTTCCTCAGCACCTTCTACAATCAGCTTTAACGTTTTAAAATTGACATAGCCGTTCAGTTCGGCGCAATTTGTCCTGTATTGGGCAAGCTTTTGCATGACCGCTTTTGGATTTACGTCGCGGGTTATGAGCAAGGATCCGTAAAATCTCTGTTTTACCATATTTTCCTGATACGTATGAATCATGATATTCTGATAAAGGGAAGCAAAGAGATCGGGTGCTCCGCAGTCAAATATCGCGGTAAAGCCCCTTTCACTGTATTTTTTCATGATGTCAGGTACGGCTTCGGGCACGATCGTATGGTCTATGGGTTCAAGAATACCCAGGAGATAGGCAATGGTGACCGCTTGGATATCATCTTCTTCTGCAGCGGCTTTGACCATTTCCATTGCAGCCGTATTAACGAAGCAATGAAATCCGCTTTTTCCAAGAGCGACAACAGGCTTGTCCTCACAAATCTTATCCAGGAAGGCTCTTGCCTGTTCCGCCTCAAAATCCTTTAAAATAGTTTCGTCATAGCCAAATGCGAAAATAATGTCGGCAGCCTCATTTGCAGAGGCATAATCGGAAATTTGAGACAGGATATCCTCCAGACTTCCTTCGTTCAAAAATAGGCAGGAATCCTGAAATGCATTGTAAACCGGATGTCCGCAGGTGTCGATATAACCCGGAAGCATTACCTTTCCCTCAAGATCTACAACCTCAGTGTTCTTCCCTTCAAATTCTGTCAGATCCTCGTAATCCCCGACGGCAAGGATAAGACCATCCTTGCATGCAACGGCTTCCGCCCACGGCAGATCTGAATTCTGGGTAAAGATTTTACCGCCCATAAAAATGGTATCTGCTACCTCGTTCTTCTTAAAAAAACCAAAGGCCATAATGTCCCTCCATTTGTATAATATATTTTATTCTAGCACGGATATCAAAAAGTTGAAAGAACCAAGAAGAAAGAAAGAGCAAGAAATGAAAAAGAAATGAAATAAAAAAAGCAGCAGCAAAGGTATGTAATTGCCTCTGCTGCTGTCACCTGCGTCCAGGCAGACATTTTCGTGCCGGCTTGTTTTATGACTACTTACGTCTCGGCTTATCGAAGGAAGGATTGAATGCGTAGAAGTTCTTCGAATTCAAGTGATCCTGAACGACCCTGAGTGCTTCCCCAAACCTCTGGAAGTGCACGATTTCACGCTCACGCAGAAATTTGATCGGCTCTCTCACGTCCGGATCGTCAACGAGACGAAGGATATTGTCGTAAGTTGTTCTTGCCTTTTGTTCTGCTGCACCTTTAAAAAGGCAACTTATTAAAAGCTCCAGTTAATTTCTATCTCTCTTTCTCCGGTCTCAGGATCTTTTTTGCCGACACTTATGTAGTCAATCAATTCTTCAACCATGTCTCGGGTCAGGGCTGTAATGCGGGTATAATTTTCGAGCTTCTGTCGTTTACTTAATGTGCCTGATTCATTCGCTTCGAAAAGCGCAAGACCTTCTCTCTTCTCATCCATGAGCTGATCGAGACGGCTTCTGCCTTCATGGAAGTCCTTTGACAATGAATGAAAATCCTCTTCCGTGATCAGCCCTTTGACCTTATCCAGATAAAGCTCTTTCATTCCTTGGGAATATTCCGCACGCTTTTTTTCACAGGAAGCGACCTCATTTTGCAGCAAGGCTTTCTCATTCTCAAAATGATCCGGAAAGTCTATTTTTCGTTCAAGGTAATCCAGATCAAGAAATAGAGAAATAAGGCGGTTGAGTTCCGAAATAACAGTGGTTTCAAGCAGTCTCACGGATATAAAAGCTCCGGCGCAGGCATCTTTCTTTGCATGGCGGGTGGTACATTTTAAATAATGGCGGCCGTTTGTTTTACTGGAACGCATGATGTAGCCGCAATCCATGCAGCGAACCTTTTTCGCAAATATTCCAACCTTGCCGCTCGTTGAACAGGGTTTATAGTTTGCATCCAATTTGCTCTGCACGATGCTCCACAGCTCACGGTCAATAATCGGAGCATGGGTGTTCTCCACCCGAATCCATCGGTTTTTTGACCTTGGCCTATTTCGCTTTGTCTTATAGGAGATGCTTCCATACTTTCCTTGCACCATGTTCCCCAGATACATTTCATTATGAAGCATGTCGGAAATGGTACCGTATTTCCAAAGAGCAGCATGTGTACGTTGCGAGGTATTAAGCCGGATTCCTTTCTGTCTTTTATACTCCGCAGGATTTGGGATACCCTCTGAATTCAGAATTCTGGCGATGGCGGTTTTTCCAAAGCCTTCCGCATAAAGCCCGAATATTTTATGCACGACCGCAGCTGCTTCCGGATCAAGGATAAGATGGCCTTTCCTTTCCGGGTCTTTTTTGTAACCGTAAAGACTGAAGGCTCCAATATGAAGGCCCTGCTCGCGCCGGCTCGTCAGCACGCTTTTTATGTTGTCCGACATCTCTTCCAGATACCATTCATTAACCAACCCATTGATCTGACGGGCTTTCTTATTCCCTTTGTTGTCGGTATCGGCGTTGTCAATGATACTGACGAACCGGATTCCCCAGACAGGAAATAATCCGTGGAGGTATTTTTCTACAAGCTCCATTTCGCGGGTAAAGCGTGATTGCGTCTTGCAGAGAATGATATCTATTTTTTTCTGCTCGGCATCCTGCAGGAGGCGATTGAACGCAGGCCTGTTTCTGTCGGCGCCGGTGTAATCATCATCGCTGTAAATTCCGAATACTTCCCAGCCTTGATCCATGGCGTACTGCAGCAGCATGGACTTTTGATTCTGAATGCTCTCGCTGTCATTCGCCTTTATTTGTTTGTTTCTGTCCTCCTCAGACAGCCGGCAATAAATACCTGCTTTCACTTTTTACCGCTCCAATCTGACTGATTGAAAAATAAAAGACTTTCAGACCGGCAAATCAATCTGGAGATTTTTTCGTTAAATTCCGATTTCCGTGTCGTTTTATTGGAATTTTTAAAGATACTTTTACAAATTATTTTTGACTCCTTAACCATTCCATCCCCCCCGGGACCTTGCTCCCGATCTTCATAAACATATGCTTCTTTGGTAGCTAATCATATGAATCAGTTTGTCAATTGATTCCGGGGTAATTTTTATTGATAAGGCTTATAAAAATTAATGCTTGTATTTATAAGATTTTTGCATTATAATGAGGATGTTTTATAAAAGTATTTTATAAAACTTGTTTTGTATTTTATTTAGAAGAGAGACATATATATGAAAAGAACAACCTCCACAACAACGGATCTAAAATGGATCAACCGAAACAAAGTATATCGATATATCTATGAGAATGACAAAGTATCGAAGCAGGATCTTGTTCGTGCTCTCGGATTAAGTCTGCCGACCATCAGCCAGAATCTTTCAGAGCTGTTTGATATGGGGCTTTTGCGATATGCAGGCAAATTTGAGTCGAGCGGCGGGAGAAAGCCGAAAAAAATATCGATCATCCCCGATGCGAGAATGGTGATCGGGGTAGAAATAAAAATGGAGCACATCAATATCCTGGCCATCGACCTAAAGGGGAATATCCGGCCCAGCGAGCGGATGGACTATAATTTTGAGGTCAGCGATCGGTATGGAATATTTCTTGCGGCGGAAATCGAGAACTACATCCGGAAAAAGGCAATCAACCCTGAAATTATTCTGGGTGTAGGAATATCCATTCCCGGAGTGTTAAGTGAGGATAAAAAGAATCTTATCAACGCGCCTACATTGAAAGCGAGGCACGTTCCCATCGAGGCTATTACAAAGTATATTTCCCATAAGACATTTATTGAAAATGATGCAAATGCCGGAGGCTTTGCAGAATTGCACAGCAGAAAGGACCTGGAAGCACTGGCTTTTCTGAGTGTGTCGGAAGGGGTCGGCGGTTCATTTGCATACAACGGCGTACTTTACAGAGGAATGAATAATCGGGGTGCTGAGTTCGGACATATGACGGTTGTAAATGATGGCAAGCAGTGTGCCTGCGGAAAATTCGGATGCCTGGAGGCATACATTTCCACCTCGGTTCTTGCATATGGAAAAGGTCGTCAGGTGGATACTTTCTTTGAAAAGTTAAAGGAGGCAGACGCGGACTGTAAAGCGATATGGGAAGAGTACCTGAGTTTTTTATGCATGGGAGTCAATAATATCAGAACTGTTTTTGACTGTGATGTAATACTTGGCGGTACTCTTGCGAGATACGTCGGAGATTATTTCGAAGACATTAAGACCCGGCTCAGCAGGATCAATGTCTTTGACAACAATGCGGACTACCTGCACCTGAGCAATTACACTTCCAATGCAAGTGCAATCGGAACAGCGCTGCACTTTGCAGACGAATACATTAAGACGGTATAAAGCTTTAAAACATACGAATGAAAAGGCCGGAGGAATTTTTCTCTCTGGCTTTTTCTGTTATCAATTCAAATGATACCAATGAAATTTTATGTTGCCTCGAATTACAGAGATGAAAAACAGGTTAAAAAAGTGAAGATGAGATTAAAAAAACCTTGTTGACAACTATTTGTCAGGGATGGTATTATTAAGCCAACTTTTAGAAAATAGTTTTTCAAAAGTAATTTAATAAACTGATCAAGAAAGAAAAGGAGAGAAAAAATGAAAAAACTGATTGCCTTATTAATGGTTCTTGCCCTTGTGCTTTCCATGGTAGCCTGCGGCGGTACGGAACCGGCTGCACCAGCAGAAGAGGAAGCTGCCATGATCGGTGTAAGTATGCCGACTCAGAGCTTACAGCGTTGGAACCAGGATGGAGAGAACATGAAGGCTATGCTGGAAGAAGCCGGATATCAGGTTGACCTTCAATATGGAGGGGACAACGATATCCCAACTCAGGTAGCACAGATCGAAAACATGATTACGGAAGGCTGCAAGGTTCTTGTAATCGCAGCGATTGACGGATCCTCTCTGACGGAAGTTCTGAAACAGGCGAAAGAGCATGGCATTCCGGTCATCGCTTATGACAGACTTATTATGAACAGCGACGCTGTATCCTACTATGCAACATTTGACAACTTCCAGGTTGGTGTTATGCAGGGAGAGTACATAGAAACTGCGCTCGATCTTAAGAACGCAAAAGGTCCATTCAACATCGAACTCTTCACAGGCGACCCAGCCGATAATAATGCAACTTTCTTCTTCGGCGGAGCAATGAGCATCCTGAAGCCTTACATTGACAGTGGCGCTCTGGTAGTACCTTCCGGACAGACCACTCAGGCTCAGGTTTCCACAGCAGACTGGAAAACAGAAAATGCACAGACTCGTATGGAAAATATTATCACTTCCAATGGCTACAGCCCTAAGGGAGTAAAGCTTGATGCAGTATGCTGCTCCAATGACTCAACTGCACTGGGTGCAGTCAATGCATTGGTATCGGTAGGATACACCAAGGATGATATGCCTATCATCACCGGTCAGGATTGTGACAAGCCAAATACAAAGAACATGATCGCAGGACTTCAGAGCATGTCCGTGTTCAAGGACACTCGTACTCTGGCTGACAAGGTTGTTGGAATGGTAGATTCCATTGTAAAAGGCGGAGAACCTGAAATCAACGATACCGAGACTTATGACAATGGTGTTGGTGTTGTTCCTTCCTACCTCTGCGCTCCTGTAGTAGCTACAGTTGACAACTACAAAGAATTACTGATCGACAGCGGTTACTATACCGAAGCTGATATCCAGTAATTATAGAAACAACAATCAAGCTTTGGCGGGCGGCGAAAACCGCCTGCCAATTTTTTAAAAATTAGACGACATAGACGACGAAATGTTAAAAGGGAGGATTTTTCGTGGCGAACATATTGCTGGAAATGAAAAATATCACCAAGACCTTTCCCGGGGTTAAAGCGCTTGACAATGTTAACTTGGCAGTGGAAGAGGGTGAAATTCACGCACTGGTTGGAGAAAACGGGGCAGGAAAGTCAACCCTCATGAACATACTAAGCGGAATCTATCCTTACGGAAGCTATGATGGAGACATCACATATAATGGTGAGGAATGTAAATTTAAAGGAATTAAAGACAGTGAACGGCTGGGTATCGTTATCATCCATCAAGAACTGGCACTGGTACCTTATTTGACCATCGCTGAAAATATGTTTCTTGGGAATGAGAATGGCAAAAAATTTGCGATTGACTGGAATAAAACCTATGCAAAAGCCGACGAACTGCTCCAAACGGTGGGATTGCAGGAGAGCAGCCATACCCTGATCAAAGATATCGGAGTCGGAAAGCAGCAGATGGTGGAAATAGCAAAGGCCCTCGGCAAAAATGTAAAACTTTTAATTCTTGACGAACCGACCGCATCTCTGAACGAAAATGACAGCAAACACCTGCTGAACCTGCTGCTTGAATTCAAAAAGCAGGGACTGACATCAATTATGATTTCACACAAGCTGAACGAGATATCCTATGTGGCGGACAAAATCACGATCCTCCGAGACGGTTCCACCATTGAAACTCTGGTGAAGGGGGAAGACAACATTGATGAAAGCCGCATCGTAAAAGGGATGGTAGGCCGTGAAATCACCGATCGATATCCAAGGAGGACATCTCATATCGGAGAAATCACGATGGAAGCTCAGGACTGGACGGTATATCATCCGGTTTACGCGGAACGCAAGGTTTGCGACAGCGTCAACTTCAACGTAAGAAAAGGTGAGGTTGTAGGAATCAGCGGCCTCATGGGCTCCGGGAGAACAGAACTGTCCATGAGCATCTTCGGTAAAAGCTATGGATCAAATATCAGCGGAACGCTGAAAATCAACGGAAAAGAAGTAAAGCTCAACAGTGTAAGGCAAGCGATTAACGCAAAACTGGTATATGTTACAGAAGATCGGAAAGGCGACGGGCTTGTTCTTTCCAATCCAATTTACGTGAACAACTCGATGGCAAAGATGGATAAAGTCAGCCGCCATAATGTGATAGATAAAGACAAGGAAATTCTGGTCGCGAACGAATACAAGGAAAAGCTCAACACAAAATGTCCGAATGTAATGCAGAATGTAGAGAATTTATCCGGTGGAAACCAGCAGAAGGTGCTCCTCGGCAAATGGATGTTTGCTGATCCGGAAATCATGATTCTTGACGAGCCCACGAGAGGGATCGACGTGGGAGCAAAATACGAAATTTATTTAATTATTAACAGGCTGGTTGCGGAAGGAAAATCCGTTGTGCTCATCAGTTCCGAGCTGACGGAGATCCTTGGAATGAGCGACCGTATCTTTGTGATGCATGAAGGCCGCATGATCGCTGAATTCAATCGGGAAGACGCAAGCCAGGAAGTAATCATGTCATGCATCATGCGTGAAAATAATAAAATGGAGAATGAAAATGCAAAGAGTTAAGAGCTTCCTCAAGGAGAACACCATGCTGGTTGCATTAATTGTGGCAATCATCCTATTCCAAGTTCTGATTATCATGGCGGGAAAGGGTTCTCTCTTAAAACCTCAAAATGTTTCAAATATCATAGCGCAGAACAGCTATGTCGTGATTCTCGCCACAGGAATGCTGCTTTGCATTCTGACCGGCGGTAACATCGACCTTTCCGTTGGCGCTGTAGTAGCTCTCACCGGAGCGGTAGCAGGAACCCTGATCATAGAAATGCACATGAATGTGTATTTGGCTATTTTCATCTGTCTTTTGGTCGGTACCGGCATCGGCGCGATACAGGCATATTGCATTGCTTACGTTGGAATACCACCATTCATTGTCACATTGGGGGGGATGCTGCTGTGGCGGGGCATCGCGCAGGTTATTCTGCAGGGAATGACACTGGCGCCTTACCCGGATGACTATCTGAAGTATTTCACCAGCTTTGTTCTCAAGACAGACAACGCCGCTTTTTTACTTGGAGTTACCATGATTGTTGCTGCAATCATATGCGTCGCCTTCATTGTGCTTAAGATTACGAGCAGGGCGAAAAAAATTAAAAAAGGCTATACTGCTGAGAGCATGACGGTTCTCCTGACAAAACTCGTCGTCATCTGCGCAGTTATTCTGTACTTCTCCTATCTGCTCGGCAACTACAAAGGATTTCCGGTTGTCTTGATCCTGGTTGCAGTGATCGTGCTGGTATACGCATATTTCACCAACAACACCGTTCCCGGAAGATATCTCTATGCCATGGGCGGAAATGCAAAGGCAACAAGACTTTCCGGCGTAAATACCAAGAAGATGATGTTCTTTGCCTACACCAATATGGGTTTCTTATGTGCCATCGCCGCGCTGGTCTGTATCGCAAGATTCAATTCCTCCGCGCCGAGTCTCGGTGACATGTATGAGCTGGACGCCATCGGCGCCTGCTTCATCGGCGGCGCATCTGCTTACGGCGGTACCGGTACCGTAGGTGGTTCCGTGATCGGAGCAATTTTCATGGGCGTAATGAACAACGGAATGTCCATCCTGGGAGTCGACGCCAACTGGCAGAAGGCTGTGAAAGGTTTTGTAGTTGTTGCTGCAGTAGCCCTTGACGTAATTACCAAGAGAAAAGTAAAAGCATAAGGAAAGGAAAAACGATGACAGAATATTTTAATATTAAAAAAGTCCTATATGAAGGACCGGACAGCAAAAATGATTTTTCATTTAAGTTTTATAATCCGGAGCAGGTTGTCCTAGGCAAACCAATGAAGGAGCATCTGCCCTTTGCAATGGCCTGGTGGCACAATCTGTGCAACGAAGGAAAAGATATCTTCGGAGACGAAACTGCGGATAAATCATTTGGTACGAAAACGAAAACCATGGAGCATGCAAAAGCCAAGGCAAATGCAGGATTTGAAATGATGGAGAAGCTGGGAGTTGAATATTTCTGCTTCCATGATCTGGACCTGGTGGCGGAAGCGGACGATATCAAGGAAACCAACAGGAGACTTGATGAAATCTCGGATTATATTCTTGAAAAAATGAAGCAAACAAACATCAAGTGCCTTTGGGGAACCGCAAACATGTTCAACAACCCAAGATATATGAGCGGCGCCGGCAGTTCCAACTCGGCGGATGTATTCTGTTTTGCAGCGGCCCAGATCAAAAAAGCACTGGATCTGACCGTGAAGTTCGGCGGGAAAGGTTATGTGTTCTGGGGCGGCCGTGAAGGCTATGAGACCCTGCTGAACACCGACATGAAATTCGAACAGGACAATATCGCAAACCTCATGAGAATGGCTGTGGAATATGGAAGAAAAATCGGCTTTAAAGGGGATTTTTACATAGAACCAAAACCAAAAGAACCGATGAAGCACCAGTATGACTTTGATGCTGCTACTGCAATCGGCTTCCTGAAGCAGCATGGGCTGGATAAAGACTTCAAACTAAACGTTGAAGCAAACCATGCAACCCTTGCGGGACATACCTTCCAGCACGATCTGCGGGTTTCTGCAATGAACGGAATGCTCGGCTCCGTCGATGCGAATCAGGGCGATAACCTGCTTGGCTGGGATACGGACCAGTTTCCGTCCAACGTTTATGAAACCACCATGTGCATGTATGAAGTACTGAAAGCGGGCGGACTCACAGGAGGTCTGAATTTCGATGCCAAAACCAGACGCCCGAGCTACACCAGAGAGGATATGTTACATGCCTTTATTCTGGGAATGGACTCGTTTGCGCTGGGACTTCTGAAGGCTGCGAAGATCATCGAGGACGGCAGAATTGACGGCTTCGTGAAAGAACGATACAGCAGCTATGAGAGCGGAATCGGTGCTGAGATCGTCGGCAAAAAAACAAAACTGGAAGACCTGGCCGCCTATGCAGAAAAACTTGGAGAGCCTGCTCTTCCGGAAAGCGGCCGTCAGGAAAAGCTGGAATCCATCCTCAATACGGTAATGTTTGGTTGATTAAATAGGAAGAGTACATATGCAATATATTGGTATAGATCTTGGAACCTCCTCCGTAAAATTACTCCTCATGCAAAAGGACGGGATGGTATTGTCCTCCGTTTCAAAAGACTATCCCGTCAGCTACCCGAAATCAGGCTGGTCGGAGCAGAATCCTGAGGATTGGCTCCGCCAGACCCTTGCGGGTCTGATGGAATTGCTCGCTACTGAGCCTGCAGAAAAAAGTCAGATTCGGGGAATCGGTATCGGCGGGCAGATGCATGGGCTGGTCGTACTTGATGAAAAAGATCAGGTCATACGACCTGCGATCCTTTGGAATGATGGAAGGACAGACCGGGAAACTGAATTTTTAAACACGGAAATCGGGAAAAAGCGACTGTCTGAGTATACCGGAAACATAGCCTTCGCCGGTTTTACAGCGCCTAAGATCCTATGGATGAAGAAACACGAGCCGGAAAGGTTTGAAACCATCTGTAAAATCATGCTGCCAAAAGACTATCTGGTTTATATGCTTACCGGAGCATTTACCACTGATGTTTCCGATGCCTCCGGGATGCTTCTTCTCGATGTAAAGAACCGTAAGTGGTCCGAAGAGATGCTTGCAATTTGCGGCATTCGGGAGCAAATGCTTCCTGAGGTCCGCGAGAGTTATGAGATATCGGGTAATGTAAAAAGCGAGATCATAGAATCCCTGGGATTATCCGGGAGTGTCATTGTGGTTGCCGGAGCAGGAGACAATGCTGCGGCTGCCATCGGGACCGGAACGGTGGAAAACGGCAGCTGCAACATATCCATCGGAACCTCAGGCACCGTATTTATTGCAAGCGATCGCTTTCCGGAATGTGAAAACAATGCAATTCACGCCTTCGGCCATGCAAACGGAAAATATCATCTGATGGGCTGCATGCTCAGTGCAGCATCCTGTTTAAAATGGTGGCTGGAAGATATTCTAAAAACTACGGATTATCAGGGAGAACAGAAGGAGATCAAAGGAACGGGAGATAATCAAGTATATTTTCTTCCCTATTTGATGGGTGAGCGTTCCCCCCACAATGATCCCAATGTGAGAGGCGCATTCCTGGGACTTGGGATGGATACGACCAGGGCACAGATGGCAGAAGCCGTGTTTGAAGGAGTTGCCTTTGCGCTGAAAGATTCTTTGGAAATTGCAAAATCATTAGGGATTGAAATAGATAAGACAAAGCTCTGCGGAGGCGGTGCAAAAAGCCCGGTCTGGCGTAAAATCCTGGCCAACATCCTGAACCTTGAAGTAGAGATCCTGGAAACGGAAGAAGGGCCGGCCCTAGGCGGGGCGATCCTTGCAGCCGTAGCCTGCGGAGAGTATGCCACGGTGGAGGATGCGGTAAAAAGCATCGTAAAGGTAAAGGAATCCATCGTGCCAAAAGCAGAACTGGCAGAAGCATATCAAAAGAAATACCAGGTATTTCGCAAATTATACCCCGCAATCAAAGGGGCATTGTAATCGAACAACACGAAAATCTTTTTCATTTATTCTTCTAACTCATGATAACGGCCCGCAGGCAAAACCTGCGGGCTGTTATTTTTTATCGAATAGGAAATATTGTTTCTTATTCGATAAAAAGGGGTGTGCAGAGGGGGAACCCCTTGCCAATAAAGGAGGGTGCTCAGGCTGCTTGCAGCCGCCGAAGGGAACCTTGGGTTCCCTAGCGGAAGTGGCGCAGCCACTTTTTTGCGTTTGGACTACCAACAAGAAACCCCTATGGACCTTTTAAAGTACGCGGAATATACTTACAATATTAGTATATCTTTGTAAACGGAAAAGTTGTGGGAGATGAGCATATGGAAATACATATATCCAGAGAGGGAAACACTCCGGTTTATCTGCAAATAAAAAACTGCATCAAGGAGAAAATCATACAAGGAGAGCTTGTAAACGGGTTTAAACTTCCCTCAGAGAGGAAGCTCGCAGAACAACTCCAAATACACAGAAACACCGTCATTAAAGTGTACGCAGAACTGATCAGAGAGAATTTGATTGCGATCTCAAATGCCCCGAGAGGTTATATGGTCACCTATGAGATTCCCGGGATTTCAGCGAAAACGAAAAACAAAAAAGCGAAATACTTCACCCCGTTTAACTATATGGTGAGAGAAGAATTTCTGCAGATGGATAATTTGTTCAGTAACTTGTATCGGGACAGCCTGAATGGAAATGTCATTTCTTTTGCGGTAGATATTATTTCACCCATTGTTTATCCCAAAAATCAATTGGGCGAAATCTTAACGGATTTAGTGAAGAATGAAAAATATGATTTATACGGATTTTGTAATCCACAAGGAACAGAAGCTTTAAGAGCAAGTATCGTAAAACTTCTGGCAGGGCGGAACATAAGAGCAAGTAAAAATGAAATCCAGGTGGTATCGGAGAGCTATGCCGCAATGGATAACTTAATTAAGCTGTTTGTTTCTCCGGGAGATACCATCATTGCGGAAGAACCGATCCCGGTAGATACCTTTCATTTCTTCCGGCTGATGGGCGTAAAGCTGGTTACCGTGCCAATGGACAAGGATGGAATGCGTACGGACTATTTGGAAGGTCTGATTGTAAAATATAATCCCAAGTTCATCTATACTGTGCCGACCTTTCATTTTCCGTCGGGAATCACAATGAGCCTGGAGCGGCGTTATGAGCTGCTGGACATTGCTTACAAATACAACATACCAATCATCGAAGAAGACTGTGACTCGGTGTTACGTTATGACGGAGCAGTAATTCCTTGCTTGAAAGCTTTAGATCAAGGTGAAAATGTAATCTACATCAATTCTTTTATTGCCACTGTATGCCCCGGGGTAAGGGTTTCCTATATGGTAGCTCCAGAAAAGGTAGTCGAAAAAATCAGCAGACTTGTGGAACTAAATGAGATGTTTATTAACAGCATTGGACAATACTTGGTGAGCGAGTTTCTGGACCGAGGCTATTTTGAAACGCATGTAAGCTATTTGTGCAAGCATTTTTCCGGTAAGCGGGATCTGATGTGCAGTGAGTTGGCAGGTTGGAAGGACCGAATCAATATTGATTTTGAAATTCCAAAAGGAGGGACATCGTTATGGTGTAAATTGGATCAGGAAATCAACCAACATGAACTACTGAGGCAGGCGCATAAGCTTGGTGTTATTTTTGCACCGGGCCATCTCTTTTTTCCTTACGGAAATCAGGGAGAAAATCAATTGAGATTATGCTACGGGAATGCGTCTGACGAAGAAATCAAAAAGGGGATTGAACTTTTGGCACAGGCAGTGGAAATGAGCAAAAATGGAGGAGGAGCAAAATGCTTGTATTGAGAAACTGCAGATTGGTAAACGCTTTAACCGAAGGATATGAAGAGCAGTACGGAGATATCTTGATTGACGGACGATACATCGCAGACATTCAACCGCTGGGGCATGTATTCGGAGGTGAGTATGAAGAAATTGATCTGCAAAAGAAAACCTTGATCCCCGGTCTTTTTGAAATGCATGCGCACCTGTACGGCTATATTTATAATCCATATGAGCTGCAGGCCATGAACGCCGGGAAAATTACGTTTGGAGCCTATTCCTTCGCAAAGGCATACCTGGAAGCGGGATACACCACGGTCCGGGATTGCGGCAGCTCGTACAATTGCGTCGCAGCAATAAGAGATGCGGTTAAGGAAGGAATTATTGAGGGGCCAAGACTGATTTCCTGCGGCCTGATCATTACTCCAACGGAAAGTGGGAATGAAACCTTCAGCGACTTATATTCCGAAGCGGACGGGCCGGAAGAAATCCGCAAAGCCTGCAGGAAGGAATTACAAAAGGGCAATGATTTTATTAAGCTGATGGTCAGCGGCGCCTTTATGAATGTGGGAGGTGATCCCGGAATTCAGATCGCTGAATTGGAAGAGGTCAAGGCGGCAGTGGATGCCGCAAAAAGAAAAGGGACCTATGTAAGCGCCCATTGTCACGGAACAGAGTCGATTAAGACGGCAGTCAGAGCGGGAGTACGGACGATAGAGCACGGAACGTTTCTGGATGATGAGGTCATTGAAATGCTAAAAGATCGGGATGATTGCTATTTAGTTCCGACCGGAGCCGTTGGACTTTACTGTTTGGATGAAAGCAATAAAGACGTTCCGGCTGAACTGCTGGAACAAAGCAAAGCATGTGCAGAGATTGAAATCGCGAATATTAATAAGGCTTACCGGGCGGGGCTGAAATTGGGATTTGGATCGGACATTGATCTGCAGGCGTTCCAGGCGGTACCGGGATATGAATTTATCGCAAGAAAAGAATACTTTGCTTTTGATGACCTGGACATTTTGCTTCAGGCAACAAAAATCAGTTCGGAAATAGCAGGGATCGGAGACGTTACAGGAACGGTAAAGGTGGGAAAATTGGCAGACCTGATCGTAGTTGACGGGCACCCGGATGAAGATATTTATGTAATGACCAAACCTACCGTACATGTGTTCCGGGAGGGTAAAAAAGTAAAATAGCTATTGCAGGCGAAATTAGGAGGGAAGCCTTATGGATGAAACGAAAAAAAACGGGCTTGGTAAAAGATATCTAATGGTATTGGTATTGACATTCTCCTGTATTACTTATTTAACACCTTATATGTGTTATGATTTTTACAATCAATTTTTAGAAGCCTATCATCTGACAGACGGCCAAATGGGAACCTTGATGACATTCTTTGGACTTACAGCGATGCCGGGGTATCTGTTCGGCGGATGGTTGGCAGACAAATTTAACCCAAAAAAGATGGTCGTTTGGTCTTGTTTTTTAACCGCAGTGGTGAGTGTAGCAGTAGCATTTACTTCGAATTTTACCGTATTGGTCATCCTCTACTTCTGTTATGGGATAACCGGGATCACAATGAATTGGGGAGCCTATCTGAAACTGGTGAGAATGCTGGGGGATGATGATGAACAAGGTCGTCTTTTTGCATCCAGTGATATTGCGTACTCTCTGTTTACGTTGTTTTTGACCTACTGTGTTCTGGCTGTAACGGCGACAGTGCTGGAAAACACTACAATGGGCTTCAAAGGAGCGTTGCTGATTTATTCGGCTTTGACGGTAATCATTGGAATCGGAATCAATATTTTAATTCCGTCCAAGTCGAAAGCAGAACTTGACCATATAGACAGTTCCGAAGACCGGATCAACTTTAAGCTTTTGGGAAAAGTTCTGACCATGCCGTTCACCTGGTATCTGGGTTTGTTCACACTGGGGTATTTTATTTTCCGGTCTACCATTACATACATCAATCCTTATTTAACCGATGTATACGGCGTTTCTATTGTGTTTGCAACAGCATTTGCATCAACCATAAGATTGGGAATGCTGATGATTATGTCACCGGTCGGGGGGTATATCCGGGATAAGGTTTTAGGCGGAAGAGCTACGCCAATCGCACTTACCGGAGCTACGGGTGCAATGATTTTTGCAATTGTTATAAACTTTATTCCGCAGGCTGCCGGGTTGAGTTACGTGGTAATGGGAGTTGCGGGACTGGTTATGATGTTCACCTGCTTTACTTCCACCTGTCTGTATACACCGGTAGCGGAAGGGCGAATCCCTATCGCAATGACCGGAACGGTTATGGGGGTCGCATCGGCAATCGGATACTCGTCCGATATTTGGCTTTATAATCTCTGCGGCAATTGGCTGGATAAGATGGGCAATGCAGGATATGCAAATATATGGTACTTTACGGCAGGCGGTGGCTTGATGATGATCGTTATGGCGTTGCAATTGAACAAACATTACAAGAAAGTGAAAGCACAAGAAAAAGCCATATAAGAAACAATAGAAAGCGGCAGAGGGTATGCAGAGGGTATGCTTCCATCTGCTGCTTTTTTCTGAAATTGTCTTTTTAAAGGGGCAGCATCCGCTGCCATATCCTCTACCAGATCCGTGATGGCATCTCCCTTTGAAGCAAAGCATACGGAGGTGAAAGGCATTCCTGATGCTGCCTGCGGCCAAACCCCGGCGGTATGATCGACAAAATAGGTATCCCATCCTGCTTCCTTAATCTGCTCCATGGTCATGCCTCTTGTCAGCTGATGAACGATTGCACTGACCATTTCCAAATGAGCCAGTTCCTCGGTGCCGATGTCATTCAACACACCGATCGCCTCCTTGTAAGGCATAGTATATCTTTGAGATAGGTAACGCATGGATGCTCCCAATTCACCATCGGGGCCTCCGGATGGCAACAACATATGATTTAACCGTATAAAAAAATCTTGACGGTTTCTTCGGGCCGGCTAAAGGTTATTTTTTCAACAGTTTCTCGTAGTGCAGCGTTCTTGTTTGCGATAGTAGTATCACTCATTAATACCACCCTGGCATCCATGATTTTCCTTTTTACTGCCTTCTGATCTACGGTAGCAACCGGTATCTTTGCCAGTTCGGCTTCTTTTTCTTCAATTTCAGCCTGGATTTTAGCCTTGTTAGACTCATATTCCTCCAAGGTGTCTACTTCTGCGAGATAGGCCCGTTTTGCCCGGTCAAACATTCTTTCTATGGAATCTATCTCCTTTCGGATCAGCTCCCTTTCTTCTGAGTGGTCAGCCAGGTTGCGGATGTTCTCAATGTACACGCCTGGTAAGCTGAGACGGTCAAGCTCATCAAGGATGGCCTTCTCTATCTTGGTAGCCTGGACGTAATGGGATGGCTTGCAGGTGCCGTGAGTATACTTGATGCATTGAAAGCCGTCGTTGGCCTGGGCGTATGACAGCGTGGATCCACAGCTCCCGCACTTTAGGATTCCTGACAGGTAATGTTTTTTTGTTTCAGCCGGCCGGTCCCCGGAGCTCCTTCTTGCCCGATCAGCTGCAAGGCGTTCAGCGGCTTCGTCAAAGATTTCTTCCGGAATAATCGGCGCATGGTCGGATTTCCGGGTGATCGTGTCCGGACTGTCATAGATCCGGCTGCCGACGGTCTTCCCTGTCGGTGTCCAGCGGACATAGCCTTTGTAGATGGGATTGTTCAGGATGTATTCCACGGTTCTGTTTTCGATTTTGTTCCCTCTCTTGGTACGGAGGCCCATGGCATTCAGCTTGCCCGCAATGGCAAAGAAGCTCATACCGGCTTGGTATTGGTCAAAGATATATCGGATATATTTCGCTTCTTCTTCAAGAATCCGTAGAGGCTGTTCCGGGAGTTTTTGATAGCCAAGGGGCGGAGATGTCTGAAATTCACCTCGTATCGCCTTCTCGGTCATGCCGCGCACTACCTCCCCCGAGAGGTTAATAGAATAGAATTCATCCATCCATTCTATTATCCGTTCGATCAGGCTGCCAAATGGCCCCTCCATGAGCGGCTCTGAAACGCTGATGACATCGATCCCCAATTGCTTTCTAAGCATATTTTTATATACTATGCTTTGCTCTTGATTCCGAGCAAAACGTGAAAACTTCCAGAGAAGGATCACTTCAAAAGGACGCGGTTTTATCTTTGCCGATCCGATCATATCGTTGAATTTATCGCGCTTTTTCGTACTACGACCGCTACGGCCTTCTTCCTCTATGAAGATATATCGCTCATCTAGGATGATATCATTTTTTTCGGCGTATTTTTTTATTTCTCTCAACTGGGCGTCTGGAGAATATTCGAGCTGATCATCCGTGGACACCCTTATGTAAGCGGCTCCTATGCGCATTGACTATGCCCTCCTTGCTTTTAACAATAAAGTTTACTGTAAAATAGGCATAAAAATGCCCGAGAATTGACTTTCTCACTTATTAGAATTTCTTCTGTTATTACAATTCTCTTTGGAGGTCACCCACCTGCAATTGGAAGGTTCGTAATTTCCATCGTTATCAATTCGATCAATCTGTAGATTTTTTTGATAACCATGACTAAATGCCCAATCCGCAAAATTATCGCCCCCGTTTGGGCCAGTCCATTCTTCGGCAACTTTTATACCTCGGGCGCCGTAATATTTATAATTTGGATGATGTGGGTTGTTACATCGATTGAGCATATTCCGATATGTATCGTAGAGATTTGTTCCTGTAATTTTACTTCTTTTAACATTCCTTGCCTCGCACCCGCATGTCTTTTTATCTCCTTGCCGTAGTTGATCGGTTGTTGCTGTACAGGTATTGCCACAATCACAAGCGCAATGCCAATGTGAGCCATCTACCCGATAAAGAACGGTTAACATTGCATACTTCTGACCAGTCAGGTCAAGAGGCGTTCTTCCAGTCCTATGTTGGATACGTGGCTGATCGTTTATCTGGCAAGTGCAGGAGCGAGTTTTTCCGGAGGTTAATTGCGAAGTTGAAACAAGTTTCTGTTTCCCGCATTTTAGGCAATGACATTCCCACAATATTTCATGCTTATTAGTTCTTTGGTCGCTTTTGGAATCAACAAGCAATATTCCGAAGGTCATACCAGTTAAATTTTTCATATCATTCCTCCTTAAAAGGGTACAAAAATAGCGCAGTTTACAAAACCACGCCTGAATGATATAATATGAGTCGCTACAGATATTATAATCATTCGTGGTTAGGTATCTATTGAACATTCGCTCCTGTTACAGCAGGGGCGTTTGTCTTTTTCGTGTTAATTTGTGAATTATTGTTTCTGCTCAAGGTATCGGTTTAAAGATTGCTTCAATTCAGCCCGGTATTGGAAAAGATCATTTAGGCTTTGCAACTCATGCTTATCTTCTTTCTTATTTTCACCAGCAATGAATAAGATCTTTTTATGATCACTTATAATTATTCGACATATCCATTTCCAAGAATTGCTATCCAGCAATACGTTCAAATAGGAGCGAGTGTCTTTATATGTTATTCTTTTAGGATCCACGAATTCCGATAATATTGACTTAACAATATAAAAGGCCTCAACTTCCTCAATTGTCGTTTCAATCTCAATTTCCCTTGTTGCTGATTCCGCATTCTGATCACTAGTCTCTGTTTCCGCATCTGATGAATTCTTTTTTAGTGCGGCCATAATCTTCTCATTCATCAATTCATTCATATAATCATTCAAAGATTTTTTTATTATAGTCTTAAACTTTTCGATGACAGTCTGATTCTTTTGTCCTGCATACACTCCCGAAGAAAGAATAAGCCTGACAAAATCATCAGATGGAGTTTCTAACTGTGTGGCAAAATATTTTTTTACCTCCTTGGAATACTTCAGCTCTGATGCAGTGCTGGATATATTCTCCTCATTAAATTGATCTTTGTAAAACTTTCGAAGTTCTGTAATGTCAGAATCTCTAAGATTCAGAAGATCTATTTCCAGGAAAGGCGTATGATCCATTTTATTTGGCTCCTCAAGATCGGTATAAAATTTATAGATAATACCGTTTGTCAATATTCCAAATTTCGCTTTTGAAGCATTTAGATACATTGCAAGCTGAGAATCGTACAGTTTGCCGATGTTTTCCGAAATGTTTTTCGCCTCTACCAATATTGTTGGTTTGCCATCTCTAAGGATCGCAAAATCTATTCTAGCATCCTTCTTAACTCCAAAAGAGCTTGTGTATTCAGGCACAAATTCTTGCGGATTAAAAACATCATATCCGAGCACTTGTTGGAAGAAGGGCATGATTAGTGATGTTTTGGTCGACTCTTCTGTTAAAATGTGTTCTTTCAATTTTGTGATCTTCTCAGAAAACTGTTTAATATTGTTGGTAAATTCCATAATTGAATCTTCTCCTTACAATTTATAATCATTGCAATAACTTAACCAACCTCATATTCTGCCTTCTCTTCAAGTACTTTAATATCTTCATATGTATAAAAATGGCCTTGTCTAACATGCTCAACCTCATGGCGAAAGGCATCTGCTTGCGCATTACATGAAATTCGAGCATTCAAATACACATTATAGTCGCCATTCTCATCCAGCACAGTAATCCCATCCACCCCAATCGGAAGATCTATTTTTCTGATTATCATTGAGTCCAACCTTATCAAATCCTTTTTTTATAAATATTACTACATATACTATGCCAATATTGGATCTAAATATCATCTCCACCGGAATTATTGCCTTTGAACATTTCGATGATCTTTGCAGCCTTCTCAACATCTTCCTTGCTGGCCTTCTTTGCTATTTTAAAAAGCATTCTCATCTCTGGGCGGTAACGAAGCTCTTCTAGGTATTCAGTGAGCTCGTCCGCTTCTTTTAAATCAGAAGGATTGTCTGCAAAATCATCCAGAGTGCAATTTAAGGCTTTTGCTACAGCCCTCATGGTTTCAAGCGTAGGATTTTCTGTAACGCCACTAATAATATTATTGATGGTTCTCAAAGGTACGCCGGATTTATCGGAAAGCTCTTTGTTCCCCGTATTTTTTTCGTCCATTAAAAATTTCACTCTTTTGCTCAATGCCATTTATATCACTCCTTTTACCCTATTATAGCAGTTTCGAGAAGATAATCAATAGAAAAATGCCATTGATGGCAAAATACTTCTTGACACATGCCATACATAGCATTAATATAAAAATATGAAATGCCATTGATGGCACGAAACACTATATATAGAGAGGAGGCATATGATGCTACGCAATTTGTTGGCCGAAATTGGCCGAGACAAAATAAAACAAAAAGACATCGCGGATACCATAAATATCAACGAGAAAACACTCAGAAATAAACTGAATGGAATTACCGCCTTTACTTTTCCAGAGACTCAGGTTATTCGCGACACATTTTTTTCGGACTTGAAATTGGAATATTTGTTTGCAAGCGACGAGCCGGACGTGCCCAGGGAAGGTTAGGAGGGCCGTAAAAGAGTATAAACGAATGAGTTAATGATATTGAGGGAGGAATGAGAGATGAACGATTTTGAGCTGCAGGTATTAATTCTATTGGAATCAATCAACAAAGAGCTCCAGGATATACGGAGTATCCTGGAGCCTGGAAAAACGTATACGGTTATACGCGAAAAAGGGGAAGTAGTACGCAAGCCTAAATGAGATGTTTCAAAAACGCTTCATAAAAATCATTATATGTGGCCGAGATATCGGGATTCACGCGACCTTTGCTTTCTGAATCAAAAATATAATAATCCCATTCACTTTCTTTCATTATGTGAGGGAGCAATGCCACAGTTAATTCGTGAGCACGCTTTTCAAGATCAGTCACAGTAATCACACCCTTTCGCCAAAATAATACCATTTTTGCCGGAGGGAGTAAACCAAAACCCGCATAGGACAAATCCATCATTTCATACCATTTCTTAAAGGAGGGAGGCGTATGGCAAGAAAGGAACTCACAGTCGAAACAGTAATTGTTACATTTGAAGACGGCAAGCGGATCGAACGGAACTGGGACGATATTCCGGAGAAGGAACAGGAAGTTCTCAAAAGTACGATCACTGACCGATTCATGGCCGCTGCCGGATACCACCGAGCGGACCGGGACCTAGCTAGGGCGTAAGCCCGCGTAAAACAAGCGGACAAGCCCAAAAACGGCGAGTAAAAAGAGTATAAACGTATGAGTATATGATATTGCAGAGAAAGGAGGAAATCATGAGATATGACCTTTTACGAAAGCTGATCCGATGCCTGGAGCTAGCCGAGAAGGACAAGAAGCTTGCCTGTCACATCCTGCAGATCATCGCCAATATCGGCACCGTTGTATGCCTTAAGGATGAAAGCGAGATCCCGGCATCATTGATTGTCTGGGCCGATTATTTCATCGAAATGAACACGAAGGAGAACCAACATCATGAAACAGGATTCATTGTCAAAGGACTCTAAAAGCATCAACCGGCAACTACACCGTTTCAATCGCCAGATCATCGTTATGTACATAATTTCGTTTATTCTCTTCGTTGTGGCGGCTGGTCTGATTGTCGGAAACCAGAACAACATCATGATCATGCAGACCGACACACTGAATGTCATAAACGATATGAGGGTCGAACAGGACGGTCTCGAAAGCGAAGTACCACCGTCGGATCCAATCTTAGTACATTGTCTCTCTGCAGACGAAAGGGATCTCGTGGAGCGTGTAGTGGCTGCAGAAAGTAGGGGAGAGGATCTCCAGGGGCAGATGGCGGTAGCCAACGTGATATTGGACCGCGCCGAGCTTTGGGACATGACGCCGGCAGAAGTTGTACAAGCTCCCGGCCAGTTTGCAGATCTGTACCAGGGAGAAATCTCCGATTCGATCCATCTGGCCGTGGCCAATGTCTTTGATGGTGGCGTTAGAGTATTCCAGGAGCCGGTTACCCATTTCTATTCCGGAGAAGAACCATACTGGGCAGATGAGAAGGTCAACCGTGGGAGCATAGGATGTCACAGGTTTCTCTACTGAGTTTCTGCGAAAAAGGGAGATAAAGTTATGAAAAAAGCAGATGCCGAAAAAATATTGCTTGAACATATCAAAGAAATTGGATTATCTAGTCATTCCAGAATGAACGGCGAAGGCAGAACTTACAATAACTTGTACTATTGCTTTAATCTGAAAAACGGAGAGCAAAGGTTCTGGACTAATCCTAGTGATTCGTTCAAATCAGAACTAGGAATTGACTAATTAGTAATTACAAAGTAAGGAGGATCCAGATGATCAATTTACCAAAAGCAGTTCAGAAAGTAGCTGCTCACTTAATAAGTAAAAGGAGGAACATTATGAACGCTGTAGATTATTTAAAAACAAGTCAGGAAATTTGCGACAAGCAGGATGGTTGTATGGGCTGTCCGATATTGAAGGCATGCACCCAGGAAGAACGAAACCCCGAAAAAGCCGTGGAACTCGTTGAAAGGTGGATTGCGGAGAATAAAAAAGCGCCCACAGAAGCTGGAACTTCCGTACCGGGCGCAAGTGAAATTAATCAACTACAGAATAATCCAGACTGGAGCAATTGTCAAGAGCCGGTCGATCCGGTGATCCCGGAACTGATCGAAATGGTCTATAAGATCAAGGAACTGAATAAGACCGCAGGAGTTCTTGATATTGGCAGTAACGGCTATTTGAGGGTTCAATTGGGTGATGAAAAATTCTTCGAACTATTCAGCTTCGGTAGCTGCGACGATGAGCGACATCCTGAATACGACGAATATTCCGCGACTGTACAGGGCGTTAAGTTCTTCTGTCTGGTAGAGAAGGTCGCCGGTCATCATGACCTGGGATGAAGTCGCTGCCAAAGAAGGCCGCTTATTCTGCCAAAGGAAGGATACCTGGTGCGCTCTCATCAATATGACCGACGGGAGTTGCCCCAGGGCCACATGTGTATCGGAGGTACCGCAATGCTCTACTGTAAAAGAAAAGGCATTTTCTGCTCCTACGTCGATGACGAAACTGGAGCGTGTGCAGCTAGTGGAGGCTGCTATAAGGAGGATTAGTAATTATGTCGAATGAATTAACAATGAATGATAACAAAACTTATAATCTCGGAATGAGCGAGGTTGAAGCTAGGCAGGTCGCGGAGATCCGTGGGAAGATGGTCCTTGCAAGACAATTTCCGAGAAATCCTGAAGCTTCACTAAATCGCATCCTGCTTGAATGCGAAAACGTTAAGCTTGCCGAGTCAGCTACATATTCATTCCCGAGAGGGGATTCCGAAGTTAAAGGGCCGTCAATCCGTCTTGCAGAAGTTATTGCTTCTTATTGGGGCAATTTCACCTGCGGTGTAACCGAGCTTGATCAAAGAGCCGGCGAGAGCACAGTGAAGTCCTACGCCTGGGATCTGGAGAGCAATTATTCAGATGAAAAAGTATTCACAGTGCAGCACGTTAGATCTACGAAAAAAGGAAATTATCAGCTCACAGATCCGCGAGACATTTATGAGCTCGTGGCTAATCAAGGGGCCAGAAGAAAAAGGGCCTGTATCTTTTCCGTTATCCCAACCTATCTGGTTGAAGCAGCCGTTGAAAAATGCAATGAAACACTTGAAAATAGCATGAATAAGGAAGGCGTTGAAGCTGTCAGAGTAAAGATGCTTTCTGTTTTCTGCGCCCTGGATGAAGCTATCACAAAAGAGATCCTGGAGGTGAAGATTGGGAAGCCTTTCGACTCCTTCAACACGAAGGACATCGTCAAGCTCCGGAACCTTTACAACGCTATCAAGGATGGATTCGTCAAGGTATCAGCTGCTTTTGATCTGGGCGGCAATCCGGAAGAGCCGGTACTGGGCGCCGATGATGCCGTGAAGGTTGAAGAGCTTACCAGGAGCATCTTTGCAGACTCTCCGTTTGATCCGGATGCTCCCGATTCGCTTACTCCTGATACTCCCGAAGATACTGAGCCTGAGAACACAGAAGCAATCCAGGAGAGTACAGAACTTCCGAAGGAAGAGGAAGCTGATCCGCCAAAAGCATCAAGAGGAAAAGGATCTGTAAAGGCGGGTGAGCAAGTTGCTGGCACTAACGACTGAGAATTATTACACCAAGGAAGCGGACAGAGAATATCTGTCCTGCTCCCAGTTTGATGCCTTTATGGAATGTGAGGCCAAGGCAATGGCTAAGCTGCAGGGGAGATTCGTTCAAGAACCTTCCGAAGCTTTTCTGGTCGGCAATTACTTCCACTCGCACTTTGAGGGGAAAGAAGCCCATGAAGCTTTCTGCCAGGCTAATTTCGACCAGATCTACAAGACAAAGGTTGTAAAAGGTGAAACAGTGGCAACCGGAAAATATGCTCCATTCGTAGTGGCCGACCGCATGATTGAGACTGCCGAGAGGGATCCTGTCATCCGGAGATTTATCGAAATGCCGGGTCAGAATGAATTAATCATGACCGGCGAGATTTTCGGAAAGTATCCCTGGAAGATCCGTTTGGACAAGTACGTTCCTGATCAGAGAATCATCATTGACTGGAAAACGGTGGCCAACATCTGGGAAATGCAGTGGAATTCCTATTATGGCCAAAAGGTTACTTTTGTAGAAAATTACGGGTACCTTCTGAGAGCTGCAGCCTACATCGAGATTGAGAAGCAATTTGCCGGCAAGGAAGCGGATCCCGTTTTCATCCTGGTATGTCTATCGAAGCAGGATCCTCCGGATAAAGAAATCGTATGCCTTAATCACCGGCAGCGACTTGACTTTGAGCTTGAAAAGATGTTGGAGCATTTAAACCGCATCCAGAGAATTAAAACCGGTGAGATAAAGCCGAAAAGGTGCGGTTACTGTGATTACTGCAGGTCGACCAAGAAGCTCACCGGGATTACCGAATATTTCAAGCTCGAGCCTGCAAATAGACCGCCGAGGGAAGAAGACTATGCAATTCCTGAGTAACCAGCGAGGGGCGGACTTCTGTCCCTCCTGTGGGGAAAAGCTTCGCTGGATCCGCTTAATAACTGGGATGTGGATAGCGGCAAATGAAGAGCCTATTTTATATATTCCTGGTCAGGGAAAGATGTGGCTTATCGAGTATGTTAAATGGGATGCGGTGATTTTAAAGGACTGCCTTATATTTAAGCCCGGTAAGGAAATGAATATCGATTTGGTGCAGAAGGCATATGAACCTCATGTGTTCAGCTGCACCGATCGTGACAATTATATACAACAACGGAAGGAGGGCAGACTGTGGCAAAAAGCGGATTAAGTTTCTTTCCGCTTGATTGTCAACTAGATGATAAGTTTGAACTGATCGAGGCCGAATTTGGATTAAAAGGGTTTGCAGTAATAATAAAACTGCTCCAAAGGATCTATGGAGGCGAAGGCTATTACTGTAATTGGACAGAAGAGGTTGTGCTCTTGTTTAGCAAGGACACTTTGCTGAGTGAGGGTGCCGTCTCAGAAATAGTAAAAGCCGCGGTCAGAAGAGGTATTTTTTCAGAAGAGCTTTTTGAAGAACATAGTATTTTGACATCTAGGGGTATCCAAAAAAGATACGTCTATGGATGCTCCAGGAAGCAAAAAGTTGAACTGAAAAAAGAGTACCTTTTGCTTGAAGTTGACGATTTACGGAAAAACGTATGCATTATTGATAAAAATGTAAACAAAAACTCAAAAAACGCACACATTCAAAAACAAACTAAACAAGACGAAACAAGACTATACGAAACAAGACAAGACGAGACGAAACAAGACGGTGATTCCGGCGGCGTTTTTACCATTTTTGAAAAGTGTGGTTTTCAGATAACAAGCCATAACGTTGATGAATTAAATGTTCTATCTGAGAAATATACCAATGAATGGTTGATTGAAGCAATTAAAAGGTCGGCAGATCGAGGGAAAAGGACAATTAGCTACATAAAAGGCATCTTATCAAATTGGGAGACTGCTGGAGCTATGGATGATACTAAAAAGCCAGATCAAGACAAAGGCTCAACAGAGGCACAAAAACAAGCTTCTGCCGAAAAGCGAAGACAATCCGAGCAGGAAGCGGATGCCATTATTGAGCAAGAACGTAAAGTAATGCTAGAGCAAGCGCCGGAAGTACCTAAAAATTTAAATTATAATTTTTTTAAAAAAGTATAGGAGGATACATAAATGAAAATTAAGGTTATTGACGATAACAACACCGAAGTTAAGGAAATATCAATTCCCGACACCAATTTTAATTTAGTCGCAAACGGAGCCGTAGGCCCGGAGCACCATAATAAATTCCATTTTTTAAAGCTCGATGATCAGCACATCATCAATCAGTCCTATCAGGAAAGGGCATCGCAGCTGATAAGTAAATACAGCGCACATCTCTATAATGTATATTCCCAGACCATGGGCTTCGTGGTGGATGAGATCTGGGTACCTTCCGACAAGAGCTCGATCAACAGCAAGTGGAAAATTGACATCCAGCGGGCGCCGCTTTGGTTCCGTTTCGGATTCGGATTCGATTACATGGTTAAAATGCGAGGACACTGGCTTGAGAAATGGTCTGATGCACAGATCAATGCGGCCATCATGAGTCAGCTTCTCCGGATAAACCCTGCAGACGGATCCATCTTCAAGTACACGGAAGATAATAACAGCAAAATGATTGCCACCTTCGGATCAGGATATTTGGAACCGACCACTGTGATCGCAAATCTTCTGGAAGAGGACGTGAAGATTCTCGGATTCAAGGAGGCAAATGGACAGGTCTCGATCGATGAGCTTCCTGCAGGTGAGTAATGATGGCTGGGCAGATTCAAGAACCATTAGTATCACTCGTTATCCCTCTGGATCCGAAGACCAAGAAAAATAGTATGCAGCCCCGGCTGGCTAAAGGAGGACGCTTTCTAGGAATGATGCAGAGTGACGCCTATCAGCAATACGAAAGGGATTGCCTCTGTGTGATCCCTGGCAGAGCGAGAATTCATATTAATGAGCCGATCAACGTCCGGGCTACATACTTCATGAAGACCCGGAGGAAAGTTGATAAGACCAATCTGGAGAGCGCATTGTTGGACATCCTTGTTAAAGCCGGCGTCATTGAAGATGATCATTGCTTGATTGTTGTCGGTACCGACGGCAGCCGGGTCCGCTATGATAAGAACTTTCCCAGGACGGAAGTCACTATTGAGTCACTATCGGAAGAACCTTATCAGGTTGAAATGGCTATGAAGGAGGACTGGTAAGAATGAATAATGTTGTTTTGATCGGGAGACTCACGAAGGATCCTGAAGTGAGATACACGCCGGAGAGTCAGATGGCAGTGGCCACTTTCACCATTG
>CAZTEH010000004.1:0-89473 GCA_964612345.1 uncultured Oscillospiraceae bacterium
TCGATCCATACTATATCAAAGAGCTCAGAAAGATACCGGATTTCGTGAAAGCATACGATGAAATGAGCATTCCGGAATTCGATACCTACGGACCGGTCAACAAGACCCTTGATCAGTTTGCCGGTGGATATGACGACCTGGTAAAGATCATCAGAAAGTTCATGATAAAATACTAAAGGATATCGAATGAGGGAAAGCCGCATGTTTGTAAGAGTAAAGCTATATGATACATTAAGAAGGCTCTCAAATACGCCGGATCGGGGCATCTGGGAGGGCGACATACCGGAAAACACAAACATAAAGGATTTGATCGAGCTGATCGGCACCAGAGAAGGTGAAGTGGCTTGCGCCGCAATCAACAAGCAGGTAGTTCCGCTGGACACCATCATTCAGTCCGGAGATGAGGTCATGCTGGTAACGAATATCAGCGGCGGATAATAATGAATCCACTTAAGGATTAACAGCCTTTTTCATAATTACTCCTCGTGAAAAGTTCCAAACGATACAGTATGAAATAAAACTGTATCGTTTGGCATTTTATTTTTGTGAAATTGTAGATTTCATTACAATATGTTATACTAACCAAAAGGAGGTGTAACATGAAAGATATCATGCTAAAAATCATAGGAAAACAGGTGACAACTGACTCCGAAGAAGAGCAGCTGGAGTTTGTAACCGAGGGCAAATATTATGTGAAAGATGACTCGGTTTATTTGCTGTATGATGAAAGTGAATTTTCCGGAATGGAAGGCTGCACGACCAGTCTGAAGATTACAGGGGACAATATAAAGATGAAACGTTTCGGCGAGAGTATCGGTCTGGATACAGAAATTGAGTTTGAAAAAGGAAAGCGTTTTAAAGGATACTACGACACACCATTTGGTTCTGTAGAAATGGAAGTTCTAACGAATGATGTAGTGAATAAGATTGAAAAGGCGGAAGGCAAGGGCTCATTGAACATTGACTATCACATCAGTCTCAGGGGTCTTTCCGAAGGTCGAAGTATACTTGACATAGAAATCATATAAAGGCACAGCTGCTTAAAGGAGGGAATATTTTGGATCCGTATAAAGCCAGAAAGATTGCTAAGGTTATAGCAATCATCGTTGCGCTTGCAATGATCATCACTTCATTTTCTTTTGTTCTCATGGTTCCGAGCTTGTTCGGTATGGAAGGCTCCGTGGTTTACGCGGCGGCGGTTGACGACGATCTCGATCAGGAGATGGCGAATCTGGAGCAGTATATCGAATACATCAAACAGAATTATAAAGATGATATTACCTACGATCAGCTTGTCAAAGGAGCCTTTGAGGGAGTGGTCAATTCACTCGGCGATCCTTACAGCGTTTACTACGGGGCTTCCGGAGAAGGGGAATCCTTTGTGGAATCCGTATCCGGCGAGTTTTCCGGAATCGGATTGAGTGTTGAAAATTACAACGGACAATGTCGTGTGGTAGCACCGATCCCCGGGACTCCTGCTGAAAAATCCGGAGTAAAGAGCGGCGACATCATTACGAAGATTGACGGAATTGATATCTCATCCAAAACCTTGGATGAAGCTGTTGCCATGATGAGAGGGGAAGCGGGCACCAAGGTGACGCTTACCATCGATCGCAGCGGACAAGCATTTACCTTCAATCTAATAAGGGAAAAGATCAAAAATGTCTCAGTAAACTATAAGATGCTGGATGGCAAGATCGGCTATATTCAGCTCACCAGCTTTGACAACGATTCGAATGTGGAATTTCGTCTGGCGAAGACTGCGCTGATCAACAAGGGCGCTACTTCACTGATTCTTGATATCAGAAACAATCCGGGCGGTCTTGTCAATACGGCGCTTGATATTGCAGATCAGCTGATGCCGAAAGGCCCGATCACGCACTTTGAACAGAAGGGCATAATCAAGGAAACCTACAGCGCGGACGGAGATTCAAAGCTGAACCTTCCAATGGTATTGCTGGTCAATGAGGGAAGTGCCAGCGCGTCAGAGATTTTAGCCGGTGCGCTGCAGGACAGCAAAACAGCAACTCTGGTTGGGACAACCACCTTCGGGAAGGGCGTAGCCCAGCAGGTCAGTGAGTTTTCTGACGGCTCCAGTATGAAGCTGTCCATGTATTATTTCCTGACGCCGAATAAAAAGAAGATCGACCATATCGGGATCATTCCGGACTATACGGTCCAGAGCAGTTCAAACGCCAACGAAAAGGAACTGACCGAAAAATATGCGGGTTTCGCTCCAATGAGCGAAAAGGTGAAGCCGAAAGCCGGAGATACCGGACTGAATGTCTTCGGAGCACAGCAGCGCTTGAAGATGGGCGGGTACATCGTGAATGTCACGGGGACCATGGATGACGCAACCGTTGCGGCGGTGAAGAAGTTCCAGAAGGAAAACGGACTCTGGGCAGGCGGTGTTTTGGATTTTAGTACGATGAGCGCTCTGGATAAGGCAGCTGTAAATTATATCACCGGAACGAAAGCCGGTGTAGACCTGCAGCTGGATAAGGCGATTGATCTGATTAAATAAGAGTAATGGTAATAAGTTAAATAAAAAATTGAATTAGTAAAATGAAAAAGAGGGATCCATTATTAAAAATGGATTCCTCTTTTTAGTTGGAGGGGGATTAGAGATTTACTTTTTACTACCTATTGCCTGTTTCGGTTTATGCAGTAGTTGTCTCGAGGCTGGCAATTTTTGCAATGGCCTCGTTCAACTTTGTCTGGTTTTCAGCGCTGATCAATGCCTTCTGAGCTTCAGTCAGTGCGTTAAACTCTGCATCTGCTTCGGTTACTGCTGTTTTATTGTCCAGAGTCAGTTCCTCAACAGCCGGGAGAGCCTCGATCGCAGCATTCACAACATCGGCTGCCTGCTGGTCAGTCAGCACAGTGAATTCGATTGCACCACCAAAGTCATATCCGTCTATGGTAAGCGTCAGCGCGTAGGTTTGTCCCTCTTCGAGATCAGCTGTTACCGCATAAGTTGCTCCGTTATCTGTAGTAGTGATCGCCGCTACGGTAACGTTGATTGCTCCATCCGTCACGTTGTTATCAACCTGTGTTAAAGTTACAGCGCTTTGAGTCAATCCATCTACAGCCGGGGAGAAAGCCAGATGGAAACCATCAGCGCTGATACCATATAATGCTGCAGTAATCTCATCCGGTGAATTTTTATAATCAAGTGCCTTGCTCAGAGCGACAACGGATTCGCCTCTTTTGATATTATTATTACCGAAGAAGGAACCGTCCGGATATCCGTTAACGATATCCGCTTCTACGCATGCTCCGACAGAGCCTTTGCTCCAGGCCGGAATGCCGGCTGCATCGTCAAATTCATCGGCAGCGGTTTCGTTGGCTGTCAGTGCATCGATCTTTGCGATGATGACTGCTGCTTCCTGACGGGTGATCGGAGCATTCGGTTTCATGGTGCCATCCGGGTAACCGTTGATGTAGCCGGCAGCTTTTGCTACTGCTACGGCATCCTCATACCAGCTTCCGTCTGCAACGTCTGAGTAGCTGATCTCAGCCTTTTCCGTATAACCGAACGCATTATTCGTGATTGTCATGAATTCTGCTCTGGTAATGTTATTGTCAGGCTTGAATGTTCCGTCGGGATACCCCTTGATATATCCACTGTCAACCCAGCTTTGAATCTGATCCTTGGCCCAATGACCCGTGATGTCGTTCATCGGTGCGGCTGCGAAAGCAGAAATCGGGCTTAGCGTAAATAATATTGCTATAATACTCAAGATAGAAATTAATTTGTGTTTTTTCATTAATAACTTCATCTAGTGAACCTCCTTAGGTTTTAAACATGTGAAACACCGAAGGTTCAATCCTCACATTATGGGAAAACAGAAATGCTTTTCCAGTAAAGTCTATTGCTATTATACGATATTGATTTTTAATGGTTTTTGGAAATAAAAAAGTAGATAGATTCGCAAGAATCTATCTACGAATATGATTCGAAAGGATTAATTGAAATACAAATTGGTTGTAAGATATTCCGGATCGCTGGTGACGTCAAGTCCCAGTTCCCGCAGGGTCTGTTCGTCGCGATCGCTTAAAATTGCAGTGCAGTGTGCCTTGCAGCCCTTCAGCAACAGCAGCTTTTCGACGGCAACCTGTGCGGAAGGATTTGTAGTGGCGGATATCGTCAAAGCACTCAAGATTTCTTCCACGTTCAAGCTGGGTTTTTCGTTGTTCAGAATATCGGTCTTCAGATGATGAAGGGTTTCCAATACAGCCGGTGAAAGCAGGAAAATATCGTCGGACAAACCGCTGAGCTTCTTGATGGAATTCAATACTGCCGCTGCAGCTGCCACCATTCTCCTTGAACTTCTGCCTGTTACGAAGGAACCGTCCGGCATTTCAATGGCCATTACGACTAAATTCTCATATTTCTTATCCAGGCTTCTCTTATATTCCGCATAATCCCATGCCGGCTTTACAACGGAACGGTCTTCGACTCTCAGCTTCAGGTCGTCCATCAGAAGCTTGGAACGCAGCAGGGAGTCTTCGCTGATCTTTCCTTTTTTATAATCGCACTGGGCGATCAGGTATCTTCGGATTACTTCCTGTTCGGCTGCCGATCTGACTGCGTCGTCATCGAAGATGGAAAAACCCGCACGGTTCACGCCCATATCGGTGGGGGATTTATAGTCAGCTGCTTCGCCGGTGATCTTTTCAATGATTCTGCTGATAACCGGAAATACTTCCAGGTCTCTGTTGTAATTGATAGCCATCTCGCCATAGGCCTCCAGATGGAAGGAATCGATCATGTTGACGTCCTTAAGGTCTACTGTAGCTGCTTCATAAGCCACATTGACGGGATGCTTCAATGGAAGATTCCAGATCGGGAAGGTTTCAAACTTGGCATAGCGAACCTTTATGCCTTTTCGGTAATCATGATATAACTGGCCAAGACAAGTTGCGAGCTTTCCGCTTCCGCCGCCGGGACCGGTTACTACGACGAGAGGCTTGGTCACTTCAATGTATGGGTTTGCTCCGTATCCTTCATCGCTGACGATGGTATCCACATCCGTCGGATAGCCCTTTGTGAAATGATGCTTGTACGTTGTGATTCCGCGTCGATTCAATTTATTAATAAACATATTAACAGCAGGCTGGTCTTCATATCTTGTAATAACAACGCTGTTGATGGATAAATCATAGTTTCTGAAAGTATCGATCAATCTCAACACTTCGAGGTCGTAGGTGATTCCAAAATCCTGTCGTGTCTTGCTTGTGGTGATATCTCCGGCGAAGATGCAGATGATGATTTCCGCCTGTTCCTTCATTTTCTGTAACAGCTTGATCTTTGCGTTTTCATCAAATCCGGGAAGAACTCTCATGGCATGCTTGTCGTGAACCAGCTTGCCGCCAAATTCGAGGTAAAGTCTTTCCGTGTTCTTGTCATTCACGCGCTCCAGGATGTACTTGGACTGCTCTTCAATGTACTTATTTGCATCAAAACCAATTTTCATTTCTACCACCTCTTTTTCCTATAATCTTGAAATTTTATGATATAACTATAACTACTAGTGTAAAAACAACATTGTGAATTATACCAGAAATAAGATTAATAAACAACTGAAAATGAAAGAAAATCCTTCTAGTACTTGTCAAACTCACCTTCGTCAAGCAGTATTTTTGGTTCTTCTTTTAATTGGTATATTTTGCCGGATGACGTAAGTTTAAATCTGCCTACCATTTCTTTTAAAAGCATAGCCTGGCTGGATAACTCCTCGCTTGCAGCCGCGCTTTCTTCTGCAGTTGCGGAGTTGTTTTGGACGACCTGGGATACCTGCTCGATTCCTCTGTTGATCTGGGTTATTCCCGATGCCTGTTCATTGGAAGCTGCTGCGATATTGCTGACCAGATCTGCCGCCTTTTCAATTCCTTCAACAATTTCATTTAAGGCAGATGCAGTCTCATTGGCGATTTGTGTGCCGTGCTGGACTTTTTTGATGGAACCTTCGATGAGATTAGTAGTATTCTTTGCAGCTTCTGCGCTGCGTGCCGCCAGACTTCTTACTTCTTCTGCTACGACAGCGAAACCTTTTCCGTGCTGCCCTGCTCTTGCTGCTTCGACCGCTGCATTTAATGCCAAAATATTGGTTTGGAATGCGATATCATCGATCACCTTTATAATTTTTGAGATATTCGTTGATGATTCGTTGATATCCGCCATTGAATTTAACATCTCCTGCATTTGGCGGTTCCCTTTCACAGCGTTGGCCCTGGCCTCGGCTGCCAGCGTATTTGCCTGATTTGCATCCACTGCATTCTGCTTGGTCTGGGAGGCGACCTCTGCAATCGATGATGTCAGCTCTTCAATCGATCCAGCCTGCTCGGTTGAGCCTTGGGATAGTGCCTGACTTCCGGTGGAAACCTGTCCGGACCCTGCAGATACCTGATCTGCCGCTCCATTGATTTCTCCCATAACATCGTTGAGTGAATCAAGGATGTTATTTGATGAATTGGAAATACCGATGAAATCCCCCTGATACTCTCTCATATGTTCCAAAGCCAGATTTCCATCAGCAATCTGGCCAAGCATTTCGGAAATTTCGGTAATGATCGTATTCAGCCGATATCCGATATCATTCGTAGCTTGCGCCAGCACCGCGAAGTCCCCCTTATAGGTGCCTCTCGTGGAAACCTTTAAATTGCCGTTGGTAAGCTGCTCCATTACCTCACTGATGTCTTCCAGAGGTTTTGCAATCCCATCCAGAATATTGTTCATTCCGTCCACGAGTTCTTTCCATTTACCATTGAATTTTGAGGAATCTTCTTTGGTGGCTAAATCTCCTTCAATCGCCGCTGTGGTAAGATGGCCTGTCACATCCAACAGCGAGTTTATATTTTCCATCAATTGGATCGTGACCGGAATCAGAGTATCATTTTCACATGATTTTCCAATTCGATATAACTTTTTCAGCTCATCATCATAGTCTCCGATTGAAATTTTATACGTCGTTCCAATAATCTGATTGATCCGATCGGCCAGTATATTGATGTCGTCTGCAATTTCAGCGTAAATTCCCTGATAGGAACCCTCCACTCTTTTTGTATAGTCATTGATACGCATTAGCCCGAATATATTTCTGCTCTCGACTAATCCGCTTAAACCGTCGATGCAGTTATTGATACTGTCTTTAATATGATTAAAATCCCCATTGTATGTATCGGTAATCTTTTCGGGAATTTCTCCTTTTCCGATGGCGCTTAAATACTGGGCTGTAATATCGAACGGAGCCATGATGAAATCCAATGCATGATTAACGCCGCCTACTACCTGTGCATATCCGCCTTTCAGCCTGCTCAGATCCGATCGATACGAAAAATCCCCTTTTTCAGCAGCTTCTGTTAATTTTGCAGTTTCATAAAGCAATATATAAAGTGATTCTTTGATCATTCTGAGATTGTTGATCAATTCGCCAAACTGCCCATTGAAATCGTTTGTCAAATCCTCCAGTTCTTCCCCATTTGCAATTTTCCGGGTATAGTCAAGGGTGATGCGCAGCGGTGCCATAAATTCATCCGGAATGCGATTGACTTCTTCCAGAATCTCTCTGAATCCGCCCTGAAGGGAACCTGCATTTCCGCGAACTTCAAAATCCCCGTTTGCGGCAGCGGAGGTCAGCGTATGAGTTTCGGCAGCTAAGGCCGTTAAGCTTGCTGATATCGACTCTAAGCTTATAGAAAGGATATCCTTTTCGGACTGCGGCATCACGTTAACGGAGAAATCTCCGCAAGCGATCCGTTTCGCTATTTCAGAACCTTCCGCCAATTTGTCAGCGATAAAGGTCAAGTCATCTGTTTGTTTGCTGATAATTTTCCTCATTGACGCGGTTGCTATGACCCCCATGATAATAACAGCAGCAGCAAGGATTATCATCACATTTCTTAGTCCGTCAAGACCGTCTGCATTCAGTTTAACAGCGGCAAAACCAAAAATCAGGAATACTGCAGCCATGAATAATTTCAAAATGAATGTGATTCTTCTCGTCAAATTTGTTTCCATTTTATTATCCTCCAATCCTATTCCAACCCAAATGTTTCATACGTTTTTACGTTATAACCATATCCATTATATTCCTGTAATAACACGATCGCAAGAAATATTATAAATTTTATTGCCATAAGACACTATGTTTTCAACGTATGTGCGCAGTGCAGACGAATATGTTCGATGAAAGGACTCGGTATCGTTTGAAAGCCAATTATAGGAGTTGGCAATCGTCGGCAATAGGACTTGACAAAATAGAATCGATTGTATAAAATGGAAAATAATAACAAGACGGCAAGAAACCTCTGCCGTTTTATAACAAGTGCGTAGGGGCACGTACTTTGATAATTGAATAAAGGCCGCAGCCGAGATTTTGATGCGGCTTTACAAAAGGGGCTAAATGGAAAGATCCTGCGTTATTCGCATGTGATAAATAAAAAAACTTAGAAGAAGGAGTGGAGAACATGAGGAAAATAATTGCATTGGCAATATTATGCATGATCATCATGGCAGGGGCAGCCACGGCCGCAGCTACGGCTTATGGAATGGAATACTCGGATGTAAAATCAAGTCATTGGGCATATCAAGCGGTATATACCATGTCGGACAAATCCATTATCAAGGGGTATCCCAACGGCAGCTTTCTGCCAAACAATACGATCACTTACGGCGAATTTATCAAGATGGCGCTTATTGCCGGAACCGGTGCGGATACGGGAAATGCAAAATCCGGACACTGGGCTTCAAATTATTATGATAAAGCGCTGGAGCTGAACTATTTC
The DNA here is from genome assembly GCA_964612345.1 of uncultured Oscillospiraceae bacterium. GTDB lineage: Bacteria > Bacillota > Clostridia > Peptostreptococcales > Anaerovoracaceae > Anoxybacterium. Next base: position 8,791 of record CAZTEH010000004.1, read on the forward strand.
ACCGCCAATGACATACCAAAGGCGCAGCTGGGAAGTCCGATCCCGAGGGGAGACATGGCTTTAATCATCAGTTCCATTTTAGGCGATATGGATATTAAAAATTACGACGAGATCCAGCAGGACATGAAAGATGTAACCTATCAGACCGATCATGAATACGACATCACAAAGTCCTATGCGGCTGGCATCCTGACCGGCTACACGGATAACACCTTCCGCCCGGACAAGACACTATCCCGGGCCGAGTCTGCAACCGTCATTCACCGGCTCGTGGATGAAAGCAAACGGGAGCTGCCGGTTGGGGAGCCAGAGGAAGCCACAAAGAGCGCGATCACCTATCCGACCAGCGGATTGCTGGATATGTCAAAGCTGACACCGGATAAGACAATCGCCGTCAGCGTTCATTTTACCGATGAGTATGAACTGTATACGGATGCAAGTGAGTGGGATATGAAACTATACAGGGCATGGGATGGTGAGGATTGCAGTTTTGATCATACATTGTTGGGACATATATATTTAGTTAACGATGGTGAAATAATGGATTATTGTAATACGACTCCCAAATATGATAGTGAGGGAAATTATCTTCATTACCAACGATCAATTGCAGAGGATGATATAAGTAAAGCAGATTACATCATTTGTGTACCATCAGAAGAGCATTACACCGATACAGGAGTATTAATAAAAGCAGTAGTAAATCCATTCAAACAGTAAGTATAAATATACATAGAAAGGAGAAAGACGATGTCTGTCTCGTATAATAAAATATTAAGAAAAGGATTATCAAACCTTTTAATATTAGCCCTGATGACAACAGGGCTTTTTTCATGTCAAAAACCAGCTTATGCAGACAGCGTGGTTTTATCGGGTGAGGTCTATTTTCACCTTGATATGGGAGTTCAAATTGCATATAATTCGGGCTGCGACTGGGGCAGTGAACATATCTATAACAGCTCAACTCCGATATTGGTTAATACGACGATAACTTTTAATAGTGATGTTGAGGTAATTGATACCTATCCCCTAAACAGTTCAAAGGGCAGCAGTTTTGATTTCAATAGAGTAACTAGCAGTCATAATATACCGGATGAATTGGGAGAAACTTCTTGGGCATATGGATACTTTTATCAAAATTATGTGTCTTCATCAATGACGGAAGGCAACTGCAGTAGCAATGGTAAAAATGTATCATTTAACTATACCGCCAAATTAAATACTACAGAACCTCTCGAAGTAGTATCCTATGGCAAAAACGGCAATGACCAAGAAATCTACCGCCTTTTCGGCGGCAAATCAGCCCTTGAAGACGACCAGCCGGAAATCGCGGAGGCGGTCGAGACTGCTCTGCAGGCGGGAGCGAACGGTACAGCGGGAACGAACAAGCTTTATCTGATCTTCTGCCCCAATGTGATCGAATATAAGAAATATATCACCATTGGAGATTTGGAAGCAAAGCTTGACCTTCCCTCATCGGCCAAGCAAGGGGAAAACTATATGGCTTCTGATGATTCGATTATTGACAGCAGTTTGACGGTGGAAAACGCGGTATTGGAAAAGCATTATGGGGATGGCAATTGGGAAGAAGTAGCGACGTGGAATGGGTCGGGACTCCCGGGGCGAAACACGGGTGGAAGCGTGAACGAATCCTGTGATGAGATCGGAACGGTCACCTATCGCTTGACTGTGGCCACCACAAATGAACAGTTGGACACCGACACGAAAACCATTCGCATTACCGACGGCAGAGAGGTGGAAGGTCATGCGATCCTTGAACTCCCGGTCTTTACCTACGAAGGACATCCTGCCTTGGCAGAGGATGTATCGGTGTTTACCGTCGACGGAGTCGATTATTCCGCAAGGAGAGCCTATGAGGAAGATGTGGCGGACAACAAGTTTATACCCCTGCCCACAGCATCGGGGACGGCACATAGAGAATCCCTGACAACGGCCAATGTGGTATTTCCGAAAAGAGGAAATTATCATGTAAAACTTGAAGTCAATACGATAAGCGGGAACACAATGACGGATACCAAACCCATTACGGTCAGAAAGACGCCATATATCATAGACAACCTGGGAGGCTTCCAGAAACAGAATCGGAAGCAGATCCTGGACATTGCGGTTGCTACTTATCCGGGAAAGCCGATCACGGACTATTCTGTGCAGCTGACGGACCAAAAGACAGGGCAGAGCATTAACCTTACGCAAGCACAGCCCCAGCAAAATAACGCAACTATCAAAACAAGGGCTTTAACGACAAACGGGGACGCGTATTGGACGAATTTCCAGCTGATCTTCCTCACCAAAACACCGGCATATGATCCGGATCATCCGGACACCGCCCAGGATTTCAGATATACCATCTACATGAAGGACAGCAAAGGGGATACGGATACGGTTCAGAAAACCTTCACCGTTGCGCCCGATCTGCCGCCAAATGCACAGATCACCATTCAAGACAGCTTTATCAGAAACGAAGGAACCAATATCGCGGAAATCGAAGCGGAGGACAGCAGCAGCACGGACGGAGATCAGCTTCAGAGAACATGGTCGGTGAAAGGCGTCGATGTTCAAACCTTGCCTGGATTCCAGGATCGCTCCTTCGGTTCGCGGCAGAAGGTGAAATATGAAAAGACCGGAGTTGGAAAAGAAGACATCGATCTCTATGTAAAAGATGTCTGGATCGAACCGACGCTGGAAGAATACATATCACCAAGTGATTATCTTGCGGCAGCCACGACGGCCGCAACAAATGTGATAAACATTGCGCCCACTGTTCGGTTGGAACCGATCCAAACCGAGGAGGCGGACATTGTGCTCCTTGCATCAAAAACATCCCAGGAAGGGATCAAAGCGGGCATCAACAGCCTGAAGGCAGCCTTGATCGAAGCGGGGATCGATGCCAACCTGCAGGTTCTTCCCTTCGCCGCCGCAAACAGCAATGGATACCGAAATGTGTCCAATTTTGAATGGCCTGTATCCATAAATTGTGCAACCTGTCGTTCGGCCAGCTTACTCTTTGACTCGGATTATATCTATCGGATTGAAAGCATCGGAAGGACGGTGAGCGGATATCAGGAAGTCTGCATTCATCCCCACACCATTTATGCCATGAAGCCAGGTGATCCGCTAACGGGAGAAACGCCGTCCACGGCATGGAGCTACACGGTCAATGAATCTTCCGGCTTCAGTCTTCTGCTCGATGCGGAAGAAAAGTACGTTTACATTCTTTGCAGCGATACGGGCAAAACCATTCTTCTGAATCAGAGCAATGGCGCCTATGTGACAACGCTGAATGTGCTTCTTCCATCCGGTTCTCTTGTGGCAATGAAAAATGACAATATTTACTTTCTGCAGTATAACAGCATTCAGAAATATGATACTGCTGCCGGAGCCTTGACCACCGTCGCAAATGTCGGAGGATCCCTTGGCAGATTGCAAAACGGCAAGATGGTATTTGTGAAGGCTGACGGCGGATATCAATTCAACTTGGTGGAGTTTGATTTGAATACGGAAACACTTACTTACACCGCAATACCGGAGCTGAACGAAGTAGTCTGGACCTCCGGTCCGAAATCTTCCGTTACCCCAGCCGACATGGATTCAACCGGGAAGGTATGTTTTTATCAAACCCTTACCTACGATAATGATATTACCGGGATCGTTCTTTGGCTGGCGGACTATAAAAGTCAAAGAGTGTACAACCTGGGACAGGTAACGTCATTAAGCGATGGAAGAGGCACGACCTTGGGCTTCGTAAAAGACGAAACCGGAAAGGCGAAGTACATGTATCATTCCATCTGCGATGATAATTCCACGACGGCAAATACACGCAGATACTTTTATCTTTATCTCTATACGCTGGGTGACGGAGATACCCCGCCGTCGGCGCGGACAATCTATGCAGAACGGAATAACAGGCAAAACTATAACGGGATCTCCTATGCCAGGTATCACACGCAGGAAAATGCGATCTACCTGATGCAGGGGTCAGATTTTGGATGGAACGGACTGACTCAGGGTGTACAGTGCAGAATCCAGCTGCCTTCCTGGACAACGGATTTCTACCAATATAACTGGAATTGGGATGCGGCAGAGGAATGCGGCACAGCTACCGATTATTATATGTACACACAGATGTCGCAGGATCAATGGATGGGTGTGACCAACCGGGTCAAAGTGTTCAAGAATTCCATCACGGGAGAACAAGCCAGGGAATCTGTAATGACTCGGCTGGCCGATTTCAGGGATGGGATTGTTCATGTAATCGAAGACAATTTTGCCGGCGATCTGGATGCCCTGGTCGAAAAGACCAAGGAAATGCTGAAACAAAAAGAAGTATTAAAAATCATATCAACCGGCACAAACGAATCGGGAACCTTGGAACGAAACTTTAATCTAAAAGCCGGACAAACGTATTATTACGAATATGAGATAAAAGATGCAAGAGGGAAAGAAGCCCAAGCATCACCTCCTGATATTATGATCGATAAGGAGGATGTTTACACAGGAACCGAAAATCTGGGAAGCTATGTCATTACAAAGGCATATGAGGAAGATTTTAATGACAGCGAGCTTGACCCGTTTTTTACACTGATCGGTGGCAGCCTAAACGGAGGATTAACGACACCCACAATGCCAAAAGGAAGTAAAAACCATAATATTGCTTCCAGTGCAACGGTTTCTTTTACGGTTCCTGCCGGAAAGAAAGCAATCGCGGTCATGGATGTTTATGTCTATAATGCCGACTTGGCTACTCATGGTTGGAAAAGCGGAGCATACATCAACGGGCAGCGTTATGATCGGCGGCGAGATTCCGATTATAACGTAACAAACTATACGCACCCTTATCTTTTAAAAGAAGGAGAGAATACGATTCAGGCATACTGCTGTTGGTATGGAAGAGGAACAGCAGGATACTATACAACAATTGATAACCTCAAAATCTATTTCGTTGAGGATGCAAATGGTTCTTCTGTAAATAGCTTTTCTTCCGTTAAAAAAGCGGACGGATGGCTTAAGGCTTCCGGTAAATTCACAGTGCCCTTGGGCGGATATCGAGCACAGACGGCGGCACATTACTCCGATTGGCCTCCCGGGATCAACATTTATGCCAATACACAAAATAATTATATAACTAATTATGATTTCACAATTCCCACAGGGAAGGTCGGGAGAGCTTTCGCATCCTTTACGGGTTATTCCTCAAGAAGCGATGATTCCGTCGGCCCGATCACAACCGTATATAGCTCGTATAACCACATCGGAACAGAACACGACTACTACTACCATTTCGTCTCAAATGGGGAATCCTTCATGGTAGGCGATTATCAGGGGTTGAATCAATTTACGGCACGAGGAGATTATCGTTCTTCTTGTGGATTTTCACGGTTAGAAACCTTTGTATTCCCTGATAATCTTTTGGGCAAAACAGATTTCTTCTTTGAAGGCGACAAGGTTTATTCCATGTCAGACAAATATGACGGAAAGGTTCAAATCCGCCTAAATTTCCCCGCAGACAATACCGACGGAACAGCAGAGTATTTGATGAAAAATATAAAGCTTTACTATTTAAAAGGCGGCACGAGAGTCTACCTTCAAAATGATAACTTGGACAGCACAAATGATCTCAGCAGCTGGGCTGCGAATACAGGGATGTCGATCGCAATGTCTACCGAGCCGGTGCCGGAAAAAGAAGAAGATGCGCCCCTCGTTTATCGGAAAGGGCAGCTCGTAAAATACAACATTTTTTATGACGATTATGAAAAGGATCCCAGCAAGCGGCAATTTTGGCGGTATACCCACACGCCCATGAACGACGGACCGAACCCCCATGCAGCTTTCATACTGGATGAGGAGGGAAATGTGATCAGCAGCTCGGGAGCGATCCTTGCCCAATCCATTCCGCGCTTTTATATCGACGGAAAATATACCGTGGAGCATTGGCAGGAGGACAATACAAACCGAACGGGCCAGACTTCCGGAGGGGCATCAGGGGAGACCTCCGGTGCGACGGATTACACCCAATACGACAAGCTTTCCAATGTGGAAAGCCTCACCTTCTATATCGAAGGCGGAGGAGCCGCTCCCTGGATCACTTCCATAAAAACAATTCCCGCAGCGGTGAAGGAGGGTGATCTGTATCAGCTTCAAATCGGAGTCGATGATGCGGAAAAGGATGTGCTCCGGCTGACGACGGAATTATATAAGGACAAAAAGCTGATCTATACCCACAGACAGACAAATATTTCAGCAGATACCGATGGAGTATATCCGTCAATCACAACCGGTTATCCGCCAAACGCCGAACCGGGCAAGTATGAGGTGGTCTGCACCGTCAGAGACTGGGCCGGAGCTGGGATCGGTTCCTATCAATTTACGGTGGTATCCGAGGGCAAGATATCGGGATTCGTGAACCACACGGATCAATGGGATGACAACAGGAAAAGATATAACCTGAAGAGGTTCTCAGAAGAGGTCAATCGCCCAATGCAATTAAGCGATTATTTAGCCCTGTCAACGCCCAGAATGCGCGGAACCAACATCTTCTGGTCCGGAGAAAAATTCATGCTGAGCTCCGAAACGGAAGGAAAACCGTGGAAGGTTGATGTTCAGATCCAATCCGTCAGTGATCAGGGAAATCGAAAAAGTACGGGTTATTCCACGGAATTGTCAAACACCGGAAAGAAAACGGCGTCGGGAGCTGAGATCTGGGAAGGCAGCCTTTGGGACAAAGGAATGATCAACAAATGGGGCAGAAAGACCCCGGAACAATTGCTCTTTATTTTCACTGCCTATTATGCAGGCGGGACAACGAAGGGAAATGAGGTGACGATCATCGTCGACAGCAGACAGGACTACTGGCAGCTCCACAGACTGTGGTGACTTCCTCTTTCCATTCACAAAAAAGCATGATAGAATTAATCAAATGATTCGATCGGAGCCAAAACGGAGGAAACGAAAAATGCATGAGAATAATCAGTATAGGGAATATAAGACGGAGGATCTGATTGTATACTGGAATCTTTCCCAATGCTCCCATTCCGGAAAGTGCGTGGCTATGCTGCCCCAGGTGTTCAGCCCGGACAAACGGCCCTGGATCTGTATGAATGGTGCCGGCCCGATGGAAATAATAAAAGCAATTGATCAATGCCCGACCGGTGCGTTGAGATATCAGCTCACAGAGAATTCAAAAATTGATCCCGAGCTGGCAAAGGGTCCCGGATGGATCGGATATCATGTTTCGGAACCTGCAATCGTGCAGATCAGAGTGGTAAAAGACGGACCGCTGCTCGTAAAGGGCCCGGCCCGGATTGTGGACCAGGATGGAAATTCCATCAGAGAATGTGAGAGCATGGTGCTCTGCCGCTGCGGAAAAACGAAAAATCCGCCGTTCTGCGACGGCTCACATCGGGAATAGGAATAAAAGAATAGTTTGTGTGAAAAAAGACCTTGTTGAATCAACTGAATCAGCAAGGTCTTTTGGTATTATTTATACTTTTTAGCGAATGCGAGCATGACCTAAATCGCCAATCTCGAGAAATGGATCGTATAGGTCTTCGTGGACATGTTTGAAGTGACTGTGAATGTTATGCTTTGGTTTCCGACACCCAGGCTTACATTCGATGTCAGGGAACCTGTTCCGGTATCGCTGCCGATCCTGATCGTTGCATTCGGATCAATTGTGGTTACCGATATAGAAGCCGATGTGGCAGCTGCGGCCACATTTGCCGTGTACGGATCCGGGATTGTCAGGAGTGCTTTTCCATCGATGGAAATCGCACTTAAAGTCGTTCTTCCTTCCACTGTCACATTGAGCGTATAAGTGGAAGTAGTCATCCCGCTGGCCGCACTGCTGACGCTAATCGGTGTGATGATACTGCCCGTCACCGGAACACTCATAGCAGCATTTGTCGTACCGTTGATAGAAATAGCTGTACCGCTTGCCGCTGTTGCGGCAACATCCACGGCTGTTGTTCCAAAAGGCATTGTAACATGATAGAGGGTGGTAGCTCCACTGAAACCGGTCAGTACGTTGCTTCCGCCGGAAGGCGCCAAGGTTAGGGTAGTCAAGGTGGCGTAATTGGTCGGCGCGGATGCAGACGCAACGGTCCATGTTGCCGAGGCTGCCGGAATCGATTTTCCGCCGTCCTCGGTTTTTAATTTATCTGCAACAATACCTACATAATACGCCTGACCTGCTGTCAAGCCGGTGCTTGGCGTGATCGTTATCGTTCTGGAAGAGCTGATGGAGGAGGTAAAGGTGACATTGGATCCGCTGGCACTGCCGCTCTTTAATTGGACGCACTCCTGTAAATAGGAAGCGGTCACGTCTCCGCCGTCACTGGATTTCACCACATTCTCTGTAAATTTTATGGTGATGGAAGTGCTTGCCGATACTCCGGTAGCACCGTTCGCCGGACTGAAGGTTGCCGATGTACTGCCGCCCTTCGAGCTGGTGGTAAAGTACGCAGATGCTCCATCGTTCTTGGTTCCGCCGGCATTAATCAAAGCCTCATCTTTAAGAACCACATAATACTTTGTACTCGTGTTTAAATCGGATTTCGGTATTAAGGTGATTATTTTTCTGGCGCTGTTGATTGCTGCCGTAAATTCAACATCATCTCCGCCTTTGGAATTTATTTTCAGACTGACAAAGTCCTTTATATTCGTTGCGCTGATGGCCTTTCCGTCGGCCAGCTTCATGGAAGATGTAAAGGTCAATGTGATTTGCGAATCCACGTCGACATCCGTTGCCTTGCTCTTTGGCTTAAAGGTCACATCGACATCGGAATTGCCTTCTTCCTCGGCTCTGTCTACAGTGGTTGCCACAATCATCTTTTTCGGCTTGGTTTCGTAGGTGATGTCATCGGCGTTGACGTACATCTGTGTAATGACTCCCTCACCATGGAAATAGCACTCTGCATTCACAGTGGCTTCCGCCAGCTGTGCTTTACCGGTTAGCGTAATGTCGGAGTACTTGCCCGCACCGGTCACTGTGAGGGCGGTTATTTTTCCGGATTCCAAAGCAACCGTCGCAGTCGAACCCATAATGTTCACGATTGGGAAATTTCCCTTCATTGTAACATCGGCTCCCTTATTGACCGTGACATTTAGAATTCCATAACCGTCTTTGCCCGCAGTTTGCAGAATCGATTTTTCCGATGCGGACAGCTTGGGAATAACCGTACTCCCCTTTGTCACGAGACGCACGGCGCTGTCTTCCTTATCCATAACTACACTTGCAATTCTGGAATTGTTGATCGTAATACTCTTCGAGCCGCCCCCTGCAATGGTGAGCTTGCCTAAAATAACGCAATTATCTATGGTGGCACTACCCTCATCAAGGTCTTCGTCGATGGTAACATCATCCACGTAGATCTTTTCGGAAAGTGTTGTCTTGTCCTCATCTATGACTGTTTTTCGGGTGACGATGGTTTCGTTGTCCAGGATGTCGCATAATATTTTTGCAGCCTGCGCTCTGGTAAGAGGATCGGTAGGATGGATCCTTCCGTCATTGTATGCTCCAAAGTATTCCCTTCCTGTCATTTTCTCCAAAGCAGCAGTAGCCCAGGTTGCGATCAGTCTGTAATCGCGATAGGATTTCAGATTGCCTCCCCCTTTATAATTTGGAAGGATATTGGAAAGCATCACCGCGGCTTCCTGCCTGGTGATTGGGCTGTTGGGCCGGAAGGTTTTTTCCTCGGCGCCACCCGCCGTGTAAGACGTTGTTTCGGCCATGGAGATAGCCTTGTAATACCATTTGTCGTAGGTTACATCTTTATAGCTCGTTGCATCGTAATCGATATTGATATTAAAAGCATCATTGACCATGGAAACAAACTCGGCTCTTGTTACCGACTTGTCCGGAAGAAAACGTCCGTCGGGATAGCCATTCACAAAGTTTTTGTTCGATGCTCTGGTAATAAAGCCTTCCGCCCAGTGTCCGCGGGTGTCCTTGAAGTTGGTTGCCGCATAGGAATCGGTGGGCATGAAGAGAGGCAGCGACAAAACCAGCGCCAGCGATAATACCAGCGCCAATATCCGGTGTCCAATTCTTCGTTTCAGGCTCATTTTCTTTTCCCCCTTTTAAATATCGCAAATGATTACACGTTCCCCTAAATTCTACCATTGTTTCGTTTGGATTTCAATTCTCAACATAATAGATATCGGCTGTAGAGATAATTTCTTAAATCGAGTTGGCCGTAGAATAAAGAGCAGGCCCTTATCTGTTCAGATAAGGGCCTGTATAAAGAATGGATAATCTTTATGGTGTAATATTATATACAGCATTCATATTGAGGGTCGTTGTGATACTATGCCCGCCTGTCAATACCGAAGCGGGAATCGTAACTACGATTTGCGGTGTACTATTACAAGGCAATAAATAGTTTATCACTGTATTTGGGAAAATCAAACAAATTTCCAAAAATACTGTAAAAAAATAAGTAAAACAGACATTGTTTCATAAAAGAAGGGCAGATTTCTCTGCCCTTTATAAGGAAATGCTGTATTTAGTTTCTGTCAGAAAAAGAGGCCACAAGTTATATGTGCGAAATGGTTACAATGGCCGAGTGAACGTAATGTAATACGGGACTTCGGTACTGCCGGACTTGATATTAAATACGACGGCAACGGGATCGGTTCCTGCCGGTATCGAAAGGCTATAGCTTGCAGAACCCAAAACGCTGCTCAGTGTCGTGACGGAGACGCCGGTACCGGAAGGCTCTTTTACTTCCGCATATTCATCGTTTGCTGACACTGCCAAAGTTACGACGGCTGATCCGCTGGTTGAAAGCGCATAGGATAAAGTGCCTCCGCTTAATGTTTGAGAGATATTGTCGATGCTGATCGAGTTTACACTCGCATCATTTACCGTGCTCAAGCTCATGGTATAGGTGCTTGCCGTTTTGCCGGCACCGGAAATCGTAATCGATAAGGAAGGATTGGCCGCGATATCTACTGAAGTAATCAAAACTCCAGCACCTGTTATGGTTCCAAGACCGTTTCCGGTAAGGGTAATTGTAGCGGTAGAATCCGCCAGCGCCCGTAATTCGATCGCCGAGATGTTAGAATTCATACCAACGGAATAATGATACGTGGTCGAATGGAACGAGATCTGATTGTCGTTTATTACCGTCCCTCCGATGAATGGCTTAATGGTCAGGCTATCGAGAGTAACCCTTGGCAGGGTCGTCGTCGTCGATTGCTTAACCGGTGTGGAATAGGTACCCGCGGCATTCGAATACAGGGTTGCCCATACATCATAAGCTACGCCGCTTCCCAATCCGCTCAATGAAGGCAAAGTTACAGAAGCTGAGGCTGATACACTCTCGTTTTTCGCTGATGCCAGCGCCAGTGCTCCGCTGCTGTTCTGACCAGCCGCAATCTGAGCTGCTGTTGGTGCGGTAGCTCCGGAAGGCACAACGACAGCGTAGAGCTTGCCGACCACATTCGGAGTCATGGTCGCTGAAATCGTCGTATCTCCCGGAGATACGGTAAAGCTATTCAGCGCTGGTGTTGTATATCCGGTGGTCCATGTTACGGAAGAGGATGGAATGACATCGCCGTCATCCTTGGTTTTAAGCTTGTTACTGACTACGGCCACATAGTATTTCTGGTTTAAGACCAAATTTGAATTCGGTGTTATGGTAATGACCTTTTTCGATGAATTGATTGAAACGGAATAGGATACCGAATCACCGCTGGAGTTGGTTTTTTTAAACACCAGGCAGTCCTTCAAATAAGAGTCGCTGGTGCTGATTGTCGTTCCGCTATAGCGGACTACATCATCAGAGAACGCGATCGTAATGCCAGTATTGACCGGAACGGTTGTTGACCCGTTTACTGGGCTGTAAGTAGTAGTCACGCTTTCAGTATCATCTCCGGTAGTAAAGTAGATCGATTGCGCCACATTTCCATTTCCATCGTTATCGCGGATGGAGTTTTTATCGATGATCACATAGTATTTTGTGTCCTTCGACAATGCGGAGTCCGGCGTGATTGTTATGACTGTTTTTGCGCTGTTTATGGTAGCGGAATAAGCAACGGTGCTCCCGGAAGAGGAGCTTTTCCGCAGTTCAACGAAATCATCGATATCAGAACTGGAAATGCTGTCTCCATCGTACATTTCCATGGCTTCATCGAAGGTTATGGTGATCTTCGCATCCAGTTTCACATTGGTTGCAGCATTTTTCGGGCTATAGGTTATATCAGAAGTTTCGTCTGATTCGGTCGGGGTATCGGCAGAAGATGCGATGGTCCATTTTTTCGGTTTCGTTTCATAGGTGATATCGTCCGCATTGACGTTCATTAGAGAAATCGTGCCGCTGCCATGGAAATAGCTTTCGACATTTACCGTCGCCGTGCTGATGGTAGTGCCGCTGGCCGCGGTGATATCCGAGCCCTTGCCGCTGACGGTTAAGGTATCGATGGTTCCGGTTTCTAAGGTAACATCCGCCTTGGTGCCGCTTACATTGACCTTTGGAAAACTACCTTTTAAAGTTACTTCTGCGGAACCATTCACAGTGATATTACTGAATCCGGGGCCAAAAAGACCGCCGCTTAAGCCGGAGGTTTGCAGGACAGAGGATTGTGAAGCGGAGAGTTTCGCAATGGCGGTTTCACCTTTTGCAAGAACGCGGACCGGATCGTCATCCTTATTGACGGTCACATTGGCAACACGGGAGTTGCTAACGGTTATGGAGTCGGTTCCCCCTCCCTTTACGGAAAGGCTGCCTAAAACAACACAGTTATCGATTGTGGCGCTGTCTTCGCCAAGATCCTCATCGATGGTTACATTATTGGAATAGATTTTGCCGGAAAGCTTGGTTCCGTCATCGTCGATTACAGGGCTGCTGGTAACGATGGTCTCATGATCAATGATATCGCAGATGATCTTCGCTGTCTGAGCCCTTGTGAGCTGATCCGCCGGGTGGATTTTTCCATCGTTATAAGCACCGATGTATCCTTTTCCATTGACCTTTTCGACGGCATCATAAGCCCAATCGGCGATAGAACCATAATCAGAATAGGTTTTCAGATTTGCATCTTCCCCATAGGTAGGTACAATTCTGGAAATCATCACAGCGGCTTCCTGCCTTGTGATCGGATTGTTCGGCCGAAACGTATTGTCGTCATAGCCTGCAGTATAAGCTGCGGCGACAGCCTTTGCAACGTCATTGTAATACCACTCGCCGTAGGAAACGTCGCTGAACGTCAGGCTTTCCGTACCGGTGTTTCCGAGAGCCTTATTCACCATGGTGGCAAACTCGGCTCTGGTTACCGCTTTGTCCGGTTGAAACTTGCCATCCGGATATCCGGTTATTATTTTTTGATTAACGGCGGTATTGATGTAGCTTTCCGCCCAATGGCCGCCAGTATCGGTAAACGTGCTCGCTGCATAGGAATTTACAGGCACTGCCAGCGACAGCGACAGAACAATTGCCAGGATGCAGCATCCTAATCTTTTCAATCTCATAGATTATTTCCCCCTTATTAATAGATAAATATTGCATTCTTTATTTTCACACTTTAGTAAATTTTACTACTTCAATTATTACAATACAATTTACGGGATGTTACGATTGTATTAAGTTGACTGAGCCAATTCGACTTATTTTGCCATTATTCGCACGATGTTTTTTGCTGGACACTCCTCCCTTAGAAGCATATAATTGGGATAGTATTAAACAGGGATTTCGATGCCAAAAAGAACATCATCTTTTTGACGCGGCAATAAGGAAGAAAGTTCCATTCGATCGGGAAATTCGTATACATTTGGGAAAAATGGGAGGAAAAAGAGATGAAACACAAGAAAGGATTATCCATAATACTGACAGTTGTTATGGTGCTGACCCTTGGATTGAGCAGCAGTTATGCGGAAACTTCTACGGGAGCCGCGGTGACGACTACCGGCGCGGACTTTACTGATATCAGCGGCCACTGGGCGGAATCAACCATAAAGGAGGCGGCAAGTCTTAAGATTGTGGGGGGCTATCCGGACGGTACTTATCTGCCGGATAATTTGATCAAAAGAGAAGAGTTTTATAAACTGCTTACAAATATATTAACCGAGAAGCCTGACACGACCAACACAAAGATCCAATTCACCGATGTGGTGGATTATGAATGGTATGTTCCTACTATTAAAATAGCCGTGGCTTCCGGGATCACTTCCGGCTACGGAGATGGCACCTTCGGAATCGGCCTCATGATCAGCAGACAGGAAGCGGCAAAAGTAGCAGGCTCGGTGATACCAACCGCCGGAGTCGAGGATGAGAAGGGCGCTGAAACCGCCTTGGACAAGGGCCAGATCGCTGTCTGGGCATACGACTATGTTAACCTGATGTTTAATAAGGGTTACATGAAAGGGGATACGGAAGGCAACTTTCGCCCAACGATGGCACTGACCAGAGCGGAAGCAGCGACCATCCTATTAAATGTAAAGAAAAATGAAGCGGTTATTGCAGCGAATGCAGAGGAGCTTGCAACTACCGACTGCATGGCGGCGCACACTGGTCAGGAAGGCGTTTTTGTCAAAGGAGAAGGTACGAAAAACGACCCTTATGAAATCGCCAGTGAGGAGCAGCTGAATCACATGAGGATGCATACATCAGAGGGAGCTTTCTATGTTTTAACAAAAAACATAGCGATCACAAAGGATTATACCACCACGCCTCCGGCAGTGGGCTCCGACGAAGCTAACTGGACCGGCGGTAACTTCGAGCCTATCGGAAGTAAAGAGGCACCTTTTAAAGGATCGCTTGACGGAAACGATTATACCATCAGCGGTTTGAATATTTCGGGGACGATTGGCAGAAATTCAGATAAAACGGGAGCAAGCTATGCGGGCTTGTTTGGGTACTTGGCTTCAGGTTCCGATGTTACAGATCTAATTATTGACGCATCAACGATCACGGGGAATCAATATACAGGAGCAATTGCAGGATATAACGATGGAATGATTAAGAACTGCCAACTGGATAAAAAGGGAATTGTGAATGGAACAACTTATACCGGTGGGCTGGTAGGGTATAGTACACAGCCGTTATCCTCATTAAGAAATAGGGGAAGCGTAACCGGAACCTTAGCTTATACCGGTGGAATTGCAGGATCTGTAAGTGCGCCAGGCACGGCAATGATTTATTGCCAGAACGAAGGAACTGTTTCCGGAAATGAAAGCACTGGAGGAGTTGTGGGGAAATTTACATCCGCTTCAGGTTCGATTGCTTCCATTAAGGAATGTTATAACAAAGGTTCCGTGCAAGCCGGACCATATAATGCGGGCGGCATAGCAGGAATAGCAAGCGGAAGCAATTATGGTATCAATATCACAGACTGTGCAAATTCAGGTATTGTTTCAGGAACAGGTGTAAATGGAGGAATTGTAGGATTTCTGGAAACCGACAAGGCTACAGTTACAAAAAGTAAGAATACTGGGGAAGTATCAGGTAATGGTGCCGGAGGTATTGTGGGTTATAACCAAGGCGTCGTAAGTTACAGCTATAATTCCGGCTCTGTAAAAGCAAATATTGATGGCGGCGGCATCGTTGCTTATCAGCAAGACGGTGATGGAAGAATAACGAAATGTTATAATGAAGGAACCGTCAGTTCAAAGAGCTACGCCGGCGGTATCGTAGGGCAAAATGGTTCCAAGGTTGACAATTGTTATAATTCAGGCAAAGTCAGTGGGACAAATTCTATCGGCGGTGTTGCAGGGATGAATACAGGTACGGTTACTAACGTTTACGATTGTGGTACAGTTACAGGAAGTAATGGCGTCGGAACTCTTTTGGGCAGAAACGCAGGAACGTTAAGCAACTCCTACTGGCTTGAGACTACCGGAACTTCAGGAATTGGCATGAACGACAGCGAAAGCAGCCAGACGTTAGTAGTTAAAGTTACTCATGAAGAACTTTCTGGACAGACGAAGATTAAGACCAACAATGGATATGAGATGCTGATCAATGTTATGAATGCCAACAATACTACCAACGCAAATATCGTTAATAAAACGAATCCGGATCCGGTTTGGGAATACCTATATAAAATTGTGGAATCAGCTACGGAGCCGGACACCACAGTTGTATCGGATGGCGGGGGGGTTGTGCCTCCAATTCAATATGAGACGACAGATATAAAAGGAAATATAATTAAAGCTGAAGATTTAACAACCAAATACCTATATCCCAGCATTATTAATTAAAACCAGGGTGAACTTAGAATTGTAATATGGCTGTAATGGACTTAAACCTCTTATTTGATATAATATTCAAAGACCATGAGAGTGAAATAATTTTGTTATAATCCGAAAGGGGTGGAAAATTTGAAAAGAAAAAATAAAGCATTAATACTAATAGTTACTCTTATATTGGCGTTATCTTCAGTTACAGGGGTTGCATTCGCGGATGTTGATTATAGTCAATGGGATACAATGGCAAATTATCCGTCAGACGTAAGTGCTACTTCGCCGCTGTTTCCTGCAGTGAAATATTTGATTGATAAAAAGGTATTGACTGGTTATTCTGATGGAACCTTCAAACCAGAGGGATATATTACAAGAGCTGAAATCGCTGTTGCAGTTACTAAAATGACGAACCGTACCGGGGAGCTTGCAGAAATGGAATTAAAGGAAGGTTTCGGCGATTTGGCAGGATACGGATGGGCTAAGGGTTATATCAACATTCTAGTAAACGCTAATGTTATTAAGGGTACAACCAGTACAACTTATGCGCCTGGGAAAAACATCAGTTATGCTGAGTTAATAACAATATTAATCAGAACAAAAGGCAGTGCGGCATCAGAATTAGATAATGCCGGAACTTGGCCAAATAATTATATTTTATATGCGCAGACCTATAATTTACTTGGTGATATAGTTGTAAGTGATTGGAATACACCGGCTACCAGGGGAGATGTAGCAAAATTGATCTATAGAATGATGTAAAAGGGGGAAATTATGAAAAACAGATTTTTAAAAAGGACAGCCATGACTTTGGCGTTTGTCCTAATGTGCAGTGGCTTTATATTTGCAGCGAATACGGTAGAAACCGCTGCGCTATCAGATATAGCGGGGGCATCGTATGAAGAGGCTGTAAAAACGCTTGTTGAAGAGGGAATCATTACAGGAGATACGGATGGACTGTTTCATCCTGATTCCAATTTAACCAGAGCTCAGGCTTGTGTTATTGTCGTGAAGTCCATGAATCCACCCGCATCTGAAATTACAGGCACTGCCACTCAACCGATCAGCAAAAGCGGCTTTGCAGATATGTCGGGTTATGGCTGGGCGGAAGGCTATATCAGTTATGCTGTGAAGCATGGTGTTACAAAAGGTTATCCGGACGGCACTTTTAAGCCCGGTAACAATGTGACCATGAATGAATTGATTACCATGGTACTCAGAGCCTCAGATTTTACCGACGAGAGTCTCGGAGGCACTTGGCCAGCAAATTATATAGAGAAGGCAACGGAACAGGAATTACTTAGTAACATCCCAACTCCAATCCCAACTCTTGCAACAAAATGGATGGCGGCACAGTTTGATTATAATGCATTGGATAAAATTATAGCAGCAAATCCGTCAAAAGAGACACCGGGGCAGGGGACTGATCAGGATAAGCCAGATACCATTCCAAATACGGCCATAATGACATTTGCAAGTGGCAGCTTCAATAGTACAATGACGTCGTTTAGCGGCAAGGCTATATCGGAAGATGTAATCATATATACTTACGGTCAGTCGAAGGATTATACCAATACTATGACCTTCACTAACAAGCTTTCCGATTATAGGATAGACACTGTATATAAATATAAAAATGTAAAAACCGCAGCGTTTTACAAGGTTGAGGGTGGTAAAATTATTGCGATGGTAGTTCCTATGGATGTTGGCTTTAGCGGAAGAGCATACAGTGTTATTAATGATACGGACACTTCTTTGAATGTTAAAGCAGAATCTGTCACAGGAGTTGTGACTCTTACCGCAACAAGAGAAATCACTTGGCTTGGGAAAAAAGGACTTGCAAATGTTCCTACTAGCGCTCAGTATCTCCAGGGAGAAGTCTATGAATTAAATCTCTCCGGCGGTGAAATTCAAAGCATTTATAAATCCTCTGAGGCAGGGAAAAAAGGTGATGCCTTCGAAGAGATTTCCAGTTCCGGCGCGATTTTCGTAACAGTTGAAAGCTGCGAGGATGGCGTAGTGAAGATTATAGATGCTGACGGGGGAAGAGTATTTGAGGTAAAAGATAATGCGTCCGTTTATGTTATAGATCTGAATGATCCTACAGAGTATACAGCGGGTAGAGTGTCCGGAATCAGGGAGGGAATGCAAATCAGAGCATATGATATAACCGATGATGATGAACCTTCTGCGGATATTGTAGTATTAAAATATTAAATGAAAAAGATATTCTTTTAATATATGGGCGTCTGCTTTAGCAGACGTCTATTTTTATTGTAGTATATGGTGCCGGGGGATACCAATACGTGTTTATCTGAGTCCTGGTAGTTTTTGTCGAAAATTGCGTGGAATGTTAACAGACCTGTAACACGTCTGTAATGGACTTCTTGGGACATGTTCGTTATAATAAAAATGTACCTTAGAGAACAACCCCTTGGCACTAGTCAAAAACATTGAAAGTATCTTCTTTTGGATGTATTACAATTTGGTTACATTTGAAAGTAGTGGTTGACTGGTATCCGGGCAAAAGGTATAATTCAATGTGATAGAATATGCGGTGGATAAACGAACTGCATTTCTATAGAAAATGTCAAATTATCTTCTGAAGGGGAGGGTAATTTGAGCTAAACAACAAAAATAAGCTCCCCTTCGGAAGAAAAATACCTTAAAGGAGGAATTTTTTAATGAGAAAAGTATTATCATTCGTATTAGTATTATCACTAGTACTAGGTAGTTTCTCAATGGCATTCGCTGCTACTCCAGCTTCAACTGGTCTTAGCGATATCGATGGCATTGATAATGAAGCTGCTATCCAGGTTTCCTACGATCTTGGAATCGTAACAGGTAACCCAGATGGAACATTCTTACCTACAAAAGCTGTAACCAGAGCAGAATTCGCTGCTATGATTACAAGAGCTCTTGCTATTCCTGATAGTGCACTTGCTGGTTACACTTCAACTAGCTTCAAAGACACTACTGGATATGGCTGGGCTGTTCCTTACCTTGCATTCTGCCAGTCCAAGGGCATCTTACTTGGTGACGGTGCTGGAAATGTAATGCCTGGAAGAACAATCAATACAAACGAAGCAGTAACAATGGTTCTCAGAGCTATCGGTTACACTTCAAATTCATCCGTTCTCGTAGGTTTATGGCCTGCAAACTATGTGTCTCTTGCACAGGATTTGGATCTGTATAGCGACGTTGCTTCCGTAGCAAACGTTGACAAGGCAAACGCTGCTCAGATTCTTTACAATGCATTGACTTTAACTAAAGTACAGGTAGCTACAGATGGAACTACTACAAACTTAGCTACTTCCATGCTGACTTCTGGATTAGATTGCACTTCAACTAACAGAATCGTAAACGATGGCGATTCCAGTATTATCAATATCGCTCCGTATGTTGGTGCTTATGCAACAGTTTATACAAATGACGATGGCGATGTAGTAGCAGTAAAAGAAAAGTCCACGTTCTTAACAGGTAAATGGAATGCTGCTAAGACAAAGTTTACTGCTAATGATGTAGACTATACTATGGCTACAACTCAGACAGTAACAACTGTAGCTGGTCTTGTAAACAATGCAGTAGTAACTGCATCTGCTGGTGCTGTAACTAATTTTGCTGCAAGCACTACTTTCACAATCGCAGCTGACCTTTCTGGAAAGACAATCAACGGTGTTTACACTGTAAACCAGTGGAAAGTAACTGCGGCTGAAAAAGCGGATTCTGCTATTCAACAGGAAATCGCTGACAACAAGCTTTTAAACTTTGACTTTGCAGAAAATGATGACGAAGATATCGATGTAAATTCATTTGCATTAGTTGGCGTTGCTAGCTTAGACAAGATTGCTAAAGATAACGTAGTTTATGTTTATACTTTAGGAAACGGTGCTTCTGCTGATATCGTTAAGGTTGCTGTTGGAACTGAAACCGTTGAAGGTATCGTTCAGGCATTCAACGTTTCTGACGATGAAGCAAAGGTCAATGGCAAGTATTATGCAAACTCTGGTCAAGGCACTGACTTAGGTACTGGAAATGTATCTGACACAGTTAAAGTATGGCTTGACGCTAGCGGCGATGTTTATGACTTCGACGTAACAGAAGGAAATGCTGACAACTATGCTGTAGTAACAGGAACAAAGAGTGCTCTTGGCTATGACAATATCATTAAATTACTCGACAAAGAGGGAGCTGAAAAGACTTATACTTTAGACAGTGATCTCACAGTTAACCCTGCAAAGGGCCAGATCGTAGTATTCGGTCTTGACAGTGATGGTATTGTTGATTCTATGGATGTTACAACCGCTGCTGTTGTAAATGGACAGACGATTTCTGCCAACGTCAAAGTTGAAACTTCAAATGTATTAACTTTTGGTGGCAAATCATACAGAATTTCTAGCGACGTTGTTGTATTCACTTATGAAGGAGCTGCTCCTGCAACGGCTACAGACTTTGACATGAGTGCAATCGCGGATGTTGATGATACTACAATCGTTTCAACTTCAGCTATATACTTTGATGAAGATGGCGTTGTTGCTGCTATCTTAGTTCCTGCTGATTCCGCTGACAGCTCAGCAAATGACATCTATGGTGTTGTAAACGGCAAAGAACTGACAGTAAATGCTGACAATGATAAGGTATACCAGTTAACAGGATTTGCTAACGGTGCAGCTTTAGATAAGCTGACTTCATCCGAAGCAAAAGCTGCTCCAGTATTATTAGACACCAAGATTCGTGTATATAAATTTGGAGTAGACGCTGATGGAGCTATCAACGAAGTAATTCTGCAGAACATTATCGGCCAAAGTGGAACAGGTGCTCTTACTAGTGGATCTGCACTTGCAAGCGGTAGCGGAATCGTTGTAACGAACTCAGGTACTGGATATATCTCAGGTAATGCTACAATCGGAGCAATCGCTCTTGCTGATGATGTTAAATATTATCAGGTAACTTTCAATGATGACGGAACTGTAGACGAATACTCCGTATTCTCCGGAACTGTACGAGAAGGTTATAAAGTTTGGATGGTTGACACAGACACAACTGATGCTCCAGGATACGAAGTAGTAGTTGTTCTTAAATAAGAATGATTTCTAAATCGAACATCTAGGCAATTTAAACCAAATAAAGTATAACTTTTCGAAGGACAGAGAAATCTGTCCTTCGTTTTTTCGATTCAATGTCAATTGTTGGGGTTGATCCATAAGCGTCAAATCCTGCGCGCGTATGCAATCTGAACAGAATATGAGATAATGCTTCCGGAATTAATAAAATGAAGGAAGCATTGATGTCAAAAGCAACAGAAGGACAGAGGTAGCTATGGAGGTTAAGAATTCATGATTTTGAGGACTGTGGAATGTGTTTATCCGAATGGTGCAGAGAAAAAAACATTCGATGGGATACTGGAAGTGGAAACTCAAGAAAGAGGAATCAGTGGCAGATACCCCATGCTGGTTAAAAATCGACAAGTCTCAAAGCCCATCTCCGGTATCGAGACTGCAGATCCCTGTTGAGTCGGTGTCGGCTACGGGCACCGGCGTTATTGCTTTGAAATATGCCGGGCAGGATCTGGGTCTATCTCTGTTATGAGAAGGTGGATTTCCGAAAAAATATCAACGGACTCGAGCAATAGTTCGGGGAAGTT
Organism: uncultured Oscillospiraceae bacterium; assembly: GCA_964612345.1. GTDB lineage: Bacteria > Bacillota > Clostridia > Peptostreptococcales > Anaerovoracaceae > Anoxybacterium. Next base: position 30,627 of record CAZTEH010000004.1, read on the forward strand.
TTCATCAAGACCAATTCGAAGGATCGTTCTTTGCGTTATTCAGTAAATCCAGAAATGCAATAAAGGTACTCCAATGGGATATAAGCGGAATAGCACTCTATCATAGACGCGGGAAGGATGCCAGACGAGCCAAGTGCTTTGGCCCATCCAACAAGCAGACGAATTTTGATCAACTGAGCTTCTTCAATGAAGCTGAGGCTGAAGTATATGATAAGATGTTGAACGAATCTTTCCTTTCTAATGTGAAACCTTTCAAGAAACATAAAAAGGAAAGGGTATAAAGATAAAATCACATGGCCACTCCCTATAACGATCATCGGTATATAGGAGAAGACACGGATAGCCGCAAGTGCGGAGCAACACCTCAGGAAATGTAGGCCGAAATCCGAAGAGAACCTCACGGTTATCCCGGCACAGGTACAAGAGACAGAACACGTACAGTACGTTTGTGTCTGCAGAAGCTGCGACCGGGAAGTTACAGTGATACCATATATCATGATCAGGGAGGTAAGCATCAAATCATACGCATTGACTAAAACGTAATAAAGAAAAGCACGCCAACATCGAAATTGAAATGCTTGTCAATCTTAACATTGACAGTTATATAAGTTGGCGCTAATTAGCACCAATTCAATTAAAAACCTGAGTTTGGAAGTTGATTCAAATCTTTTACATTGCAAGGTGCTCATGTACTTGCCTCGACTTTTTCTCATATCTTAGCACAATTGAAAGAAGTCCTAAACTCTCAAAGAGTTAGCTAGTTTCACACATTACGTAAATTATATATCCATAAACTTTGTCGCAACAATTGCATTTTGCGGTAATAAACAAGGTATATTATCAATTATCGGATAAGCTAACAAACTATCCTCTGAAAAATAAGCATTCTTACTTTTAATAAAATTTGTTTTTGTAATAGGACAACATAATGGATCAATTATATCTTCATTTAATTCTTTTTTAATTATCATTATGCCAGTAGGATTCAATGGGTTAGAGCATAAATCAAAAAGCCGATATTCTATAATATTAAATCCAAGATTGACTGCTGTATCATGTAAATTAGTGACATATCCATGATGTAGCATTCTTTGCCTTGCTTGCTCATTTGATAGTTCATATAAGGGCTCTAATAATATTAAATACTTATTAGTTATTCGATACAGCTCAATTAGGGCGTCTTTTTCCCTTCCTCCGTTAGGCTCAATAGAGTGAGAGGTGTAAACAATATCAATTGAATTGTCTTTGAATGGAGAACAAAACAAATCTCCAACTAACAAATCAATATTATGTGCATTTAATTCATTCATAAATTTTGTGGCATATTTTACTCTTGACCATGATATATCAAATCCATAGCTTTTTAAAGGTTTGTCTTTCAAAAAAGAAATCATTGGAATTAAAGTTGTGCCTTCACCAACCCCTACCTCTAGCAGGGTTTGATACTTGCACAAATTATTGATTATTTTAGAAATATGTTCTGCATATTTATTTTTAAATTCCTTATTTTGATTATAGTCTTTAATATAAGTGCCTGCTTGAAAGTCATAACTTATCATAATGTCTTCTATTGAATTTTGTTTACATCCATCCATTTCATTTAAAAATCTAGTGATATTAACATTTTCTGAATATAATTGCTTTATTCTATTCAATATTTTTAATTTATCCATATGTGTACTCCTTCATCTATAATATTTAAATAATATCATATATAATAATGAATGGATAATAAATCTTATAAGAAGTGTAATACTATTCGATTATAATAAGCTAAAGATTATTGTTTAAGATCACCTTTTTATTGACAATGATAAGAAAGTAATATATTCTAATGTTGTTCGGAAAATGAACGTTAAGTTTATGAACAATTGCTTTTAATGCGGAGAATAATAATGACAGAAGAATTGGATATCCTAAGAATAGTAGTAGAGAATCCAAGTATATCCCAAAGAAAGATTGCAGAACAAACCGGCATATCTTTGGGACAAGTTAATTTTTTGATTAAAAAATGCGTTAAAAAGGGTTTGATTAAAATAGAAGGACAAACATCTAAATCAATAAGATATAATCTTACGCCAAAAGGAATTGCTGAAAAGGCGTTGCTTACGCTTGAGTATGTTAAGATTTCATATGGAGCAGTAATCTCGTTAACTGATAAAATCAGAGCATTTGCAGAGCAGAATGAAAATAGCGGTAAACAAATATGTGTTTATGGACCACAGGATGAAATGATGGAGATTTGTAAATTAGCCCTTGGTGATCGAGCCACGTATTACCATAAATTTAGTGATATTAAATCAGTAAATTCTGATTTAATTTTATTTTACTGGGATGACAGTATACAATTGATAAAAGATTTAAATGAAATAAAAGCAGTGAATATTTTATCATAAGACATAAGTTCAAAAATGGAGGTAGTAATGAATAAAGTCTTAGTTACAGGTGCAGATGGATTCATTGGAAGCCACCTGGTAGAACAATTAATAAAAGAAGGTAAAAGTGTGAAAGCATTTGTATATTATAATTCATTCAATTCATGGGGATGGCTTGATAACATTCCAAAAGATATTCTACGCGAGGTAGAAATCTTTTCTGGAGACATTCGCGACCCGAATGGTGTAAGAACTGCAATGAAAAATGTTAATGGCATATACCACTTGGCAGCATTAATTGCGATACCATTTAGTTATCATTCTCCTGATTCCTACGTTGATACCAATATTAAAGGCACGTTGAATGTGTTGCAGGCTGCAAGAGAATATGAAACAGAAAGAGTTCTGATTACATCAACATCAGAAGTATATGGAACAGCTAAGTATGTGCCGATCGACGAGAATCATCCGTTTCAGGGCCAATCACCATATAGTGCGACCAAAATTGGAGCAGACAGACTGGCCGAGAGCTTCTATAAAAGCTTTAACATGCCTATTACTATCGTTAGACCGTTCAATACGTTTGGCCCAAGGCAATCTGCTAGAGCTGTGATTCCAACAATTATTGCTCAACTGTTAACCGGAGACAATAATATTAAATTAGGAAGTATGTCGCCAACACGAGATTTTAACTATGTTAAGGATACGGTAGATGGATTTATTGAGATTGCAAAAAGTAATAATACAATTGGAGAAGAAATCAATATAGCCACACAAAAGGAAATTTCAATTGGTGGATTGGCAAATATGATTATACAAAAAATAAATCCAAAGGCTCAAATTATTTGCGATGAAGAAAGGCTGAGACCTGAGAATAGCGAAGTAAACAGGCTGCTTGGGTCAAATAAAAAAATTAAGGAATTAACCAACTGGAATCCAAGGTATTCTTTTGAAGAAGGAATAGACGAAACGATAGAATGGATTAAAGACCATTTAGATAAATATAAAACGGATATATACAATATTTAACATGGAGTTAAAAATATGCAAATGTTTGTTCCATTATCAGTACCGAATTTAAACGGTAACGAGAAACTATATATGAATGAAGCGATAGATACGGAATGGGTCTCTACTGCAGGACCTTTTGTTCAAAGATTCGAGAAAGAAATCGCTGAGTATGTAAATGTCAGCAATGCGGTGGCATGTCAAAGTGGTACTTCGGGATTGCATTTGGCATTACTAAATTTAGGGATAAACAAAAATCATGAAGTAATAGTGCCAACTTTGACTTTTATCGCAGCGATTAATCCTGTGAAGTACGTAGGTGCTGAACCAATCTTTATGGATTGTGATGATAGCTTGTGTATAGATCCCATTAAGATCCAGGAGTTTATTAATCAACAAGCTATTTTTGATGGAGATGTTCTAATAAACAAATCTACAAATAAAGTCATAAAAGCAATGATAGTCGTGCACGTGTTTGGTAATATGTGCGACATGGAAAAACTTTATGAGATATCACGAAAGTATAATATAAGCATAATAGAAGATGCTACGGAAGCATTGGGGACAAAGTATGTGAGTGGTAGTTTTCAGGGCGAATTTGCAGGAACAATAGGACATGCAGGTGTTTACTCATTTAATGGCAATAAGATTATAACAACTGGCGGCGGTGGTATGGTAGTTTCAAAAAACAAAAGGGTCATAGATGATATAAGATATTTATCTACACAGGCGAAAAATGATGAAGTTTTCTTTATACATGATGAAATAGGTTATAATTATAGAATGACTAATATTCAAGCCGCTCTTGGTGTGGCACAATTAGAGCAATTGAATGATTTTATTAGAATAAAACAAGAAAATTACATCACATACCAAGATTGTCTTGATTCGATTAATTCTTTAAGACTATTAGGCTTTAGGGATGGAACTCATCCAAACTATTGGTTCTACTCGATATTGATAGAGGATGAATGTAACATCACGAATCGTGAAATGATATCCAGATTGGCTGATTATAAGATACAAGCAAGACCTGTTTGGGGATTAATACATCAGCAAAGGCAATATTTAAATAGTCAAAAATATAAAATAGAGAAAGCCCAATATTATGGCACAAGGATTGTAAATGTACCCTGTAGTACAAACTTAACTAAGGAAGATATTAAATATATTTCTCAAGTAATTAAAACAATAGTGGAAAACAAATAAGGTAATTTGTATGGATTTCAAGAAAATAATTGTAACAGAGAAATTAAAAATCAGAGATGCACTGGAACTTTTGAATACTACGGCGAAAAAAGTTTTATTTGTTGTTGATAAAGATAAACTTGTTGGAGCTATCAGCGACGGGGATATTCGCAGATGGATTTTAAAAAATGGCGGCATAGACGAAAATGTTAGTAATGTGATGAACCCTAATCCAATAAAGATCTATAAAAAGGACAATCTCTTGGCAGGGAAATTAATGGAAAAACATGGAATTCTTTCCGTTCCAGTTGTTAACCAAGATGATGAAATTGTATGGATTTATTATTGGAATGATATAGCTGAAACGCAGGTCACACAAAAAATAATGCTGCCTGTTATTATTATGGCAGGGGGTAAAGGTGAAAGACTATTACCGTTTACTACAATTGTTCCGAAGCCGCTTATTCCAATAGGAGAAATCCCTATTGTTGAGAGAGTAATAAATAGCTTTAGGCAATATGGCTGCAATGATTTTACGCTTACGATAAATTATAAGAAAAATATGATAAAAGCATATTTTGAAGAGATTGAAAAAGACTATGAATTAACATATGTTGAGGAGAATAAACCACTTGGTACTGGAGGAAGTTTATACCTTTTAAAAAATAAAATAAATGATACTTTTATAGTAAGTAATTGTGATATTTTATTAGAAGTAGATTATGCAGAAGTATATGATTTCCATAAGAAACATAACAATTTAATTACAGTAATAACTTCTTTAAGAAGATATGTGGTGCCTTATGGTGTGGTTGATATTAATGATGATGGAAGCATTAATAATATGATTGAAAAACCACAACTGGATTATTTAGTTAATACAGGAGTATATTTTTTAGAACCGGAAGTCTTAGATTATTTGGTAGAAGATGAGTTTATACATATTACCGATCTAGTGGAAATATGTTTAAAGAATAATAAGCGAGTAGGTACTTATCCAATCAGTGGAGATGCATGGCTGGATATGGGCCAATTTGAAGATATGGAAATCATGAAAGAAAGATTAAAGAAGGTTTAACTATATGGATAGTAAACATTTACCGCTATTAATATTTGGATCATCAGGAGCTTCAAAGGAAATATATTATTTAATTCAGCAAATGAATTTAAAAGAGAATGCATTTCTGGATGTTCTTGGATTTGTTGAAAAAGAGGAAGCTTTAGTTGGAAATTTAGTGTGCGGTAATAAAAAGGTAATCACATCAGATAACAATATTGAACAATTTATTAATAATTATGAGAGAATTGGAATGGTCATACCTTTGGGAAACGGAAATTTACGAGAAAAGATATATTTGAAAATTCAGCAATATAATAATGTGTTTTTTCCTAATATCATTCATCCAAGTGTAATTTGGGAAAAGGATATTGTGAACATGGGTGAAGGAAATATTATTGCTGCCGGAACAATAATTACCTGCAATTTTGTATTGGGTAACTTTAACTTTATCAATATAAATTGCACAATTGGGCATGACGTGAAGTTGGGTAATTTCAATACTATTAACCCATTATCTTCGATTTCTGGCGATGTAAAAATTGGCAGCGGAAGTATAATCGGGGCAGGGAGTACAGTTTTGCAGGGCTTAAATATACAAGATAATACTACATTAGGCGCTGGCGCGGTTTTAACGAAAGATACAAAAAAAGGACAAGTGCTAGTTGGAGTCCCGGCCAAGGAATTAAGGGGATAAATAATGAACGATACATTAGTTGGTGTTGTCGTACATGATAAAGTAATAGAGTATTGGAAAGACTTTGAAGAGTCAATAAATAATCAATCCACAAGGGAGTTTGATTGTTTCGTTGTGATGGAGGATATTAAAGAGATATCCCCAAAGATTGAATGTAATAAACTTGAAATAAAAAAAGTGACGAAAGACACAACCCCAATCATAAATCGTAATCTAATTATTGACTATGCTATTAAAAACCAATATGAAAATATTATCTTTTTTGATGCCGATGATTATATGTATCAAAATAAAATAGAAGAAATCATTAAGGGATTAAAAGATTCTGAAATGTATGTGCATAATATGAGAGTAGTAGACCAGAATCGTAACATAATTTCAGATAAATTTATTACTTCCACTAAAATGAATAATACCTACCTAAATTATGAAATGATAGCTAGAAAAAATTTTATTGGTCTTGGAAACACGGGGTTCAAGACAAATGCTTTATTAGACGCATTACCTATTCCTGAGACTATTATCGCACTGGATTGGTGGATTGCTTCATGTATCCTACTTGCTGGTAGGCATGCAATATTCAATGAATGTGTGTTAACTGATTATCGTCAATATGATGATAACATTGGTGTACTAACTAATAATAATATTAGAAAAATAGAACAGGAAATCATTATTAAGTGTGTTCATTATGAAGCACTCCTGAGAAAAATGAATAAGCATTGCATGTATTATGATGATCTCGGCATAGCACTTAATAAAAGTCGAAAGTTGCAGGAGATAATGAATGAAAACAATATGTCTTGGGATATTTATTTGAGCACAATTAAAACGGAAGAGCCGCTTCTATGGTGGGAGTTATCTGAGTTATTGGAGGATAAGCTATGGGAACAATAAAATTGAAAAACGGGAAAATCATAGGGGACTATAATGAACCTTATATCATCGCAGAATTAGGTGCCAATCATAATGGGGACATGAAACTTGCTGAAAAAATGATAATTAGAGCAAAGGAAGCAGGTTGTGATTGCGTTAAATTTCAATCCTGGTCAAAAGATTCGGTATTTTCGAAAAAAGTATATGAAGACAACTATTTTCTAAACGATGATTATAGAAATCGGGATGACTATACCTTAGAGCAAATTGTAGATAAGTTCAGCATTTCAGAAGTACAGCTATTCCAGATGAAACTAATTTGTGATAGAGTTGGTATTGATTTTTCTTCTACTCCTTTCTCAAAAAACGAAGTAGATTTTCTGGTTGATAAATGTGATGTGCCGTTTATTAAGATTGCATCTATGGATCTGAACAATTATCCATTTCTGGAATACATAGCAAAAAAGAGATCACCTATCGTTTTATCTGTAGGATTAAGTGATGTCTCTGAAGTAGATGAAGCCATCAGAACAATCGAAAAAGTCAGCAATAATGAAATTATAATTCTACACTGCATATCTCTGTATCCGCCAGAAATGGAGGATATTAATCTAAATTATATGAAAACATTAAGGGCAATGTATCCTGACTACCCTGTTGGTTTTTCAGATCATACAATTGGCGTTTCTATTCCTTTGGCAGCGGCGGCTCTTGGGGCTTGTATTATCGAAAAGCATTTTACCCTGGATAAAGAAATGTTCGGATGGGATCATAAAATATCTGCAGATTTCGAAGAAATTAAGACTATAGCCAATGATTCAAAGAGAATTCAAATAGCACTTGGAACAGGCCGAAGGATATTAAGCAACCAGGAAACAGAAAAAAGAGATGCATTTAGAAGGAGCATAGTAGCTGCGAATGACATTAAAATGGGGCAAATGATTTTAGAAAAAGATCTGGATACTAAGAGGCCAGGGACAGGCTTGCCACCCAGTTATTTACCTTTTATAGTTGGCAGAATAGCGAAAAGAGATATTTCATTTGATGAAATAATAAGCAGAGATGATATTTAGGAGAAATGCATGATAGCTATAATTCCTGCAAGAGGAGGATCCAAAGGCCTTCCAAGAAAAAACATATTATCGATTAACGGGAAACCATTAATTGCCCATACAATCGAGAATGCATTAAAAGCAAATTGTATAGAAAGAGTGATTGTATCAACAGATGATGAAGAAATAGCCTCCGTTTCTTTGGAATTTGGTGCCGAAGTGCCATTTCTTAGACCTGCCGAATTAGCAACAGATGACGCCAGTGCAATAGATGTATATTTACACGCAGTAAGTTATCTTTCCGAAAATATGCATGAAAAGATAGACAATTTTATGGTACTTTTGCCAACATCTCCGTTAAGAGATTCTACGGATATTGAAAAATCACATGATTTATTTGTTATTGAAAAAGCGAAAACTTTGATATCAATAACAGAAATTGCAAAACCAATAGAGTGGTATCTTAAAAAGAATGATAATAATCGGATATATAATGCTGGATTTGCTACAAATTCTTTAATGGATAATAGACAAAAGTATGAAAAATTATATGTTCCAAATGGCGCAATCTATATTCTGGATTATAAAATTCTGAAAGACCAAAGGACATATTATACTGATAATACGGTTCCATATAATATGCCGGCAGAGAGATCGATTGATATAGATAGCAGGATTGATTTTGAAATAGTAAAACATATTATGGAAAATAAGATTTCAGTTTATTTGTAACAATGACCAAGTAGATTAACGAATGAGGGCACGCAATGGAATCCATAAAATCATTTTTTAAAGTATTTACCCTATTTGATAAAAGAGAAAAAAGAAATTCAATAGTGATGCTTGGGCTCATTATAATTGGCGCAGTGGCAGAAACGATTGGTGTTGGGGCGATTTTACCATTTGTGACTGTTATCCTGGATCCCACAATTGTGGAAAAGTACGAGCCACTAGGTATGATATACAACTTATCCTTTGTGGGAACATATAAACGTTTTGTTGTCTTGATGTGTCTTGTTTTAATTTTAATTTTCCTCTTAAAGAGTTTGTACATGTTTTTCTTATTATATATACAAAATCGGTTTACCTTAAATCGACAAATAGTAATGGCGAAACGTTTATTCGAATCATATATGGGCAAGCCTTATGAGTTTTTCTTTAAGAAAAACACCGCCGAGTTGCAGAGAAATGTCAATAGTTTAGTACCTGCAGTGATAAACGGATTACTGATGTCAGGGCTCTCGCTTTTGACAGAAACCCTTGTGGTCTTGTTTATTCTTGTTTTGTTGTTAATTGCTGATCCGTTTTCGGCATTCGCTATTGCTTTTGTCTTAGGAGGAATCGGTTTACTTTTTTATTCAAAGTTAAAAGATCATTTAAGTACGGCAGCGATAAAGCAGAATATGCACGTAGTGCAAATGAATAAATCTGTAATCGAGGGAATCGGAAGTATTAAAGAAATCAAGGTTATGAACAGAGAGGAAAAATTCATTAGTATCTACGAGCAGAATAGTAAGGGATATGCTAAAACGCAAGCCTTTTTTAACTTGGCCAGTCAGGCTCCAAGACTATTGATTGAATCACTCGCTGTATGCGGTATCGTTGTCATTATATTGGTTAATGCCTTAAATGAAAGAGATATGAATTCAGTATTGCCGTTGTTAGCATTATTTGCAATGGCAGCCATAAGAATCATGCCATCCATGAATCGGATTTTAGGATATATGACTAATTTGAGATTCAATGCGGTACATCTGGAAATTATTTATGATGATGTTTTGAAAGCAAAATTAGGCGAAGGCCAAGGGTATGAGGGAAAGAATGCCACGGAGAAAACAGATAATAAAATAACATATCATTTCAAAAATAGTATTGTTGTAAAGGATCTAACATATCGATACCCCAATACTCAGGAGAGTGTATTCGAAAAAGCTAATATGGTAATAGAAAAAGGACAATCAGTAGGGATTGTGGGACCATCAGGAGCGGGGAAAACCACATTAATAGATTTATTGTTAGGGTTACTTCGACCAACAGATGGCAGCATTTTGGCAGATGGAATTGACATTCAAAACGACATATCAAGCTGGAGAAAAAATTTAGGATACGTACCGCAGAATATTTATTTAATTGATGAAAGCATAATGAAAAATGTGGCTTTTGGAATCATGGACAGCCAGATAGATGAGGAGAAGGTATGGGCAGCACTTGATGCAGCACAGATGAGAAGCTTTGTTGAAGCTTTACCGTATAAATTGCATACCCAGGTTGGGGAAAGCGGAGTGCTTTTATCGGGGGGACAACGACAAAGAATTGGCATAGCAAGAGCACTTTATCATGATCCGGAGATTCTGATTCTTGATGAAGCTACCTCAGCTTTAGATACAGAAATTGAGAGGCTAATTTCAGAAGCAATTACGACAATTGGAAAAAGTAAGACGATGGTAATAATTGCACACAGGGTAAACACTTTGGAAAATTGTGATGTGATATATAAAGTATCTGGTGGAAAAATAGTCAAGCTTGGTGCTGATCTCAGCAAGAACGGATAAATAGATAATCGAGAAAGAAATCACTTGTATAATCGGGAAAGGCAAGGATTAAAGATATGATGACAGTAAAAAACCTTGGAGAACGATTCCAAAAAAAGAAAGAAAAATATATATTGAATCGAGAAATCATAAGAATATCAAATACGAGAGAGGAAAATAATACAAAGTTAATTGGAGAAGGTCAAAAAATACTTTTCGGGTATTCCTTTAACATTTATGAGCCCTGTAAAATCCATGATTTTTTATTGGCAAAATCGTTGCAACTAAGAGGAGCTACGATTAGTGCATTGGCTTGTAATGGTTTGCAAGAACTTCAATGCAGTTTTTATGGCGGAGAGTGGTCTGGATATAACAATGATTCCAAGCATGACAAGAACTTGCATGATAAGCATTGTAGATCATGCAAAAAAAATGATACTGAGATGTGGAACAAATGGATGCATATAGAACCTGTAAAAGCTTCAGAAATGTTATCGGAATCGGATAAAAATGAAATAAAAGATTTTATCAACAAATTGGATATATCAAATTATAAAGATTGGCAGTACAAAGGTATAAATATAGGGGAAAAAGCATTTGATGTTTACCGAAATAATTTATTAATTGCGACAGTGGAAATGGATGATAATATAAAAGAAAAACTTTCTGCAAGTTCATATAATGTTGCTCTAATGGTTGAAGCAACATCAAGAGCAGTAAAAAAAATCAAACCAGATATTATTTATTCCAATGACAGTTTTTATTACCCTTTTTCAATTCTTGAGTGTGTTGCAAAAAACGAGGGGATTCCATTTTATAACGGTTATGGATTTGGCCGCAAAAATTGTTGGTCGTATGCCTTTAATGAATCTGTCATGTCAATTAATTTGGACAAGGCCTGGAATAGTTATAAACTTAAGCATCTCGATAAACAAATATATGATTTTATATCGGAGTATCTTGAGAACAGGAAATCTGGAAGTGACATGCTTCTGAATACAGCAGATCCATCACAAAATTCATCAAACTTATCAAATAGGGAAATTTTAAATGGGGTGACCTTCGACAGGAAGACCGCATTACTTGCATCCAATGTCGCTTGGGATTTAGCTGCCTTAAATAAAGATATCCAATTTGAAAATATGTTTGACTGGGTTATTAAAACAGCGCAGTTTTTTGAGGATAACAAGCAGTGGCAATTAGTTATTAGGGTACATCCGGGTGAAACGAATATGCATATTCCTGAGACTAAGGAAAAAGTGGCAGATGCACTGCTTAAGTTTTATGGGAATGAATTGCCTGATAACATCATCCTGATCGACAGTAATGACCCTGTTAGCACATATGATTTATTACCATTTGTGGATATTGGATTAGTTTATACTTCAACGCTTGGAATTGAGATGGCGGCGAAAGGTATTCCGGTAGTCACATCTGGGAAATCACCCTATATCAATAAAGGGTTTACTTTCGATACTCAAAATCAGGAAGACTACTTTGTTATGATTGAGGATATTCTTGAGAGAGGAATTGATGAAAGAAGGAAAAATGAAAATATAGAACTTGCAAAGAAGTTTTTCTACTTATACTACTTTAATTATATTATTGATATCAATTTATTTGAGTACTCAATGTTTGGACCTGTTAATTTGAAGATTAAGTCAGGAGATAGTTTGAAACCAGGTCACAACAAAACTTGGGATTATATATGTGAATCAATCATAAAAGGATTGCCAATTTTTGATGAAAATCGAATTCCACCAAAAGAGATTAAAATCTAGTATGATAAGTTTTATGTGAGAATATAGGAGCAAAGTATGGTAAAATACAGTTTTAAGTTTAAAGATATTGTAATTGGATTTTGGATAAAACATTTAGGCTATAAACTCCCTAAAATTAAATATATAGAGCTTAATGAATCGTGGTGTTCGTTTGCAGTAAATAAGTTTACGTTTTATGTGAAAAAGGGTTTGTTTCAATCTGGGGAATTAGAGTATATTTGGGCAGAAGTTTTTACTAGTTATAAAAGGAATCCACATGCATACGTAAATGAAAGAATAAGAATTAATGAAGGGGATGTTGTGATAGATGCGGGTGCATGTGAGGGATTTTTCGGGAGTTTTGCATTAGAACATGGTGCCCAGCAAGTAATCATGTTTGAACCAGTGCCTGAGCTGGTAGAGGGACTAAAAAGAACTTTTATGGAAGAAGAGAAAGCGAACAGAGTGAAAGTAATACAATTTGGTCTGTTGGATTCTTTGACGGAAATAGTATTGACAAACACAGAGCAGCAGATTTGTTGTGCAACAACCGTTAAAGGGGTAAGTGACAAAAAGTTGTTAGCAGTTAGCTTAGATGAATATGCTACTCAAAACAAAGTCGAGAAGATAGATTTTATAAAAATGGATATAGAAGGGGTAGAAATTGAAGCGGTTCGCGGCATGGTAAATGTGATAAAACAATGTAAACCTAGATTATCCATTGCAGTCTATCATAATTATGAGAATGCGCAAAAAATTAAAGAAATACTATTGGAAATACATCCGGACTACAATATTACTTTTAATGGATGTTATATGTTTGAAAGACCGTATCGGCCATATTTATTGTTGGCGTACTGATTAGAATAAGCGTTTATTTTGGAGAAAGGATATAGGAGAGTATATTCATTGTATTTATTTCCTATCGAATGATGTATGAAAACTGCAATAATAACAGGAATTACCGGACAGGATGGGGCTTATTTATCAAAGCTATTAATTGATAAAACCTATAGAATTATAGGGCTCACCAGGAGCAGTAATAGCAATAATTTGTCAAGGTTAAAATTCTTAGGAATTGAAGACAAAGTTGTCATCGAGGAATGTGATTTATGCGATCTATCAAATATACTGAGTATATTAATGAAATATAATCCTGATGAAATTTATAATTTTGCTGCGCAAAGTTCAGTAAGCGAGTCATTCGAACAGCCTATCGGAACGATATCGTTTAATGTTTTATCTGTCCTAAACTTGTTAGAAGCAATTAAATTCACAGATAAAAAAATAAAGTTTTATCAATCATCCAGCAGTGAAATGTTTGGTCAATCTCTTGAATTACCGCTTTGTGAAACATCAGCATTTCACCCGGTTAGCCCATATGCAATTTCAAAGGCAACAGCTCATTGGTGTACAGTTAATTATAGGGAAGCCTATGGGCTATTTGCATGTTCAGGTATTTTGTTTAATCACGAGTCCCCATTGAGGGGAAATAATTTTATTATAAGAAAACTTGTTAAGCAGGCAGTTGAAATCTCAAAGGGGCAAAGAGAATATATAATGGTGGGGAATCTCGACATTAAAAGAGATTTTGGATATGCTCCGAATTTTATTGAAGCGATATATTTAATGATGCAACAAGAAACGGCATCTGACTATATTATTTGCACAGGTAAGTCAACTTCACTCAGAGAAATTGCATCCTATATTCTTGATAAATTAAATATTTCACATGATAAAATAATGGTTGATCAAAGAAATTATCGCCCTGCTGATATAATGGATACATACGGTGATGCGACAAAGGCGGCAGAAAAGCTTGGTTGGAAATGTTCGCTTAATATCTTTGAAGTGTTGGATATTTTAATACATGAAGAGGTCGGAAACAATAAATAAGATACAAACATTTAATATGTAAGAACGGAGATGGCATTGAAATGGACAAAGTACTATATACTACACCAGTATTAGAGTATCCTGCTGTTGGAGGTCCTCAGCTTAGGATCCAAAATTCTATTAAAGCACTGCATGGTATTTGCGAACTGCATGTAATATGCCGCAATACCTTTGAGGGAATTGGAGGAGAAGCGACAGAGCTTTTTTATAAGTCATATTGTGAACAATTTTTATATGCGCCTTCGGCAAGAAGCAATATGGGGTATTTAAATAAAATCGTTAGAAAAATTGATAAAAATTATCACTTGGATGCCAAATTTATTGTTGATTATGCGCAAAAAAATAATATTAATATAATTTGGTTTGGATATGGGAATATCTCACATAAATTAATGCTGAATATAAAAAAAATGAATTCGGAGTTAAAATTAGTATGTGACACGGATAGTGTATGGTCTCGATTCGTTTTACGCGAATTACCATGTATTAAGGATCAAAAAAGGCGTTCTCTAATCCTTTCAGAAGGATTAGAGAAAATTAAAGAAGAGGCTTCTTGGGTTGAATATTGTAATATCACAACTGCGGTATCAGAGATTGATGCTGAGTATTATAGGAGCTTGTGCTCTTTGCCCCAAAAAATCAAAGTTTTTTCAAATGTTGTAGATTTGGATTATTATCATCAAGTTGATCGTCCTAAAGATTTTATCACTCCCAACATATATCTGGCAGGAACCTTTTGGCCTGATAGTCCAATGGAGATAGCGGCAAGGTGGGTGATCAATGATGTATTACCGATTATTAAGCGTAAAATACCAACAATACACTTTTATATTCTCGGGAATGGATCGAATCACATATTAAATGATATCAATGATAGGGATATCAATATTCTTGGAAGAGTTGAAAGTGTTTTACCGTATTTATCCAATTCAGATGTGGCAATTGTTCCTTTGAAATTTGAATCAGGTACTAGGTTTAAAATATTAGAGGCAGGTGCGTGTTCAGTTCCGATCGTTTCTACAACATTAGGGGCAGAAGGGATACCTGTCACGAATGGAAAAGATATATTATTAGCAGATGAACCAGTACAGTTTGCCGAAGCAATCATTAGAGTCATTGAAGATAAACAGCTTAGGGAGAAATTGGTTGAAAATTGTAGAAAACTTGTACAAGATAATTATAGTATTAATAAATTACAAGAAGAAGGTAGAGCAATCATATATGATCTGAAGCAATAAAATAATAGTGATTATAATTAATGAGAGAGCGAAGGAAGAAACCAATGGAACAGATTATAAATAATAATAAAATAATAGCGATCTTAATTAGAGAAAGTTTTCAGGAATCAGGTGTTCATTTTTTCACTCCTGATGAGTTCTCACAGCAACTGGCATATATGAATCATTCTGCGGGTAAAGTCATTGAACCACATGTTCATAATCCTGTCCACAGGAAAGTGCTTTATACTCAGGAGGTTTTAGTAATAAAAAGGGGTAAGCTTAAAGTAGACTTTTATTCAGACGACAAGCAATATCTAGAGAGCCGAATTTTAGAAAAGGGAGATGTGCTCTTGCTTGCTTCAGGGGGGCATGGCTTTGAAGTAATAGAGGACGTAACTATGTTTGAAATCAAGCAAGGACCATATGCAGGTGATACAGATAAAACGCGATTCCAAGGTGTAAAGCCGGAGGATTGTGTTGTTCGGGAGGATAATAATGAATGATTTTATACCTGTCAATGAACCTTTATTAAATGGCAACGAAAAAAAATATTTAAATGAATGCATTGACACAGGATGGATTTCTTCTGAAGGGCCTTTTGTGACAAAATTTGAAGAAAGTTTAGCACAGTATGTGGATCGTCGATATGGAATTGCAGTATGCAATGGAACGGTAGCATTAGATTTGGCAGTAGAAGCATTACAACTTAAGCCTGGTGATGAAGTGATCATGCCGACATTTACAATCATTTCATGTATAGCCCCCTTGATTAGAAGGGGCATTAAACCTGTCTTGGTTGATTCATGTTTAGATACTTGGAATATGGATGTTACCCAGATTGAAGAAAAGGTAACACCCAAAACAAAAGCCATTATGGTTGTTCATATTTATGGTTTACCTGTTGACATGCAGCCTGTGTTAAATATTGCAAAGAAATATGATTTGAAAATAATTGAAGATGCTGCTGAAATGCATGGACAAACCTATAACGGCAAGAAATGCGGTAGTTTTGGCGATGTCAGCATTTTCAGCTTTTATCCTAATAAACATATAACTACTGGCGAAGGTGGTATGGTTTTAACTGACAATGAAGAATTAGCAAATAGATGCTATTCCTTTAGAAATCTATGTTTGACACCAGAACGCCGATTTGTTCATGACGAGCTGGGATATAATTATAGGCTTTCAAACATACAGGCAGCTTTAGGGTTAGCACAGCTAGAAAAGTTAGAAGAACATATAACAACGAAAAAACTTATAGGTATAAAATATACTGAGCAGTTAAAAAATGTGGCAAAGTTGCAGCTGCCAGTTGTGAAAACAGCTTATGCAGATAATATTTACTGGGTGTATGGATTGGTTATCAAAGAAAGTGAGAATACTGCGATGGAAACGATGAGGGTACTTGCTAAAAATGGAATTGGGACAAGACCGTTTTTCTTTTCGATGCACAAGCAGCCAGTATTTATGAAAATGGGGCTATTTGAAGGGGAACGTTACCCGATTGCTGAATATCTGTCAGAAAATGGGTTCTATATTCCAAGTGGAATGACCTTGACAGAAACACAGATAAAACAAGTTTCAGACACAGTAAGAGATGTTATGAATGAAATAAACTAGAACTATAGGAGGAAAAGGATGGCGGTATTTGGAGAGTATTCACAGTATTATAATTTGCTCTATAAGGATAAGGACTACAAAGCTGAAAGCGAATATATTCATCAATTAATACGAAAATATAAACCTGAAGCTTTGAATATTCTTGAAATGGGTTGTGGAACCTGCAAGCATGCGATAGAATTAACTAGTCATGGATATTCAATTTTTGGAATTGATATGAGCGAAGAAATGCTACAACAAGCAGAAGAAACAATAACAGATAAAAACATTAAAGATAAAATAAGTGTCGCTTGTTCTGACATTAGAACCTTTGAAACCGACACACGATTTGATGTATGCCTATCACTTTTTCATGTAATAAGTTACCAAAATAGTAACGAAGACATTATTAGCGCATTTAATACTGCATCTAAACATTTAAAAGCAGATGGTATTTTTATTTTTGATTGTTGGTACGGACCTGCTGTTTTGACAGATAGACCAGCTCTGCGTAAAAAATATTTGGAAGATGATATAATTGAAATTATAAGAAATGCGTCTCCAGATATGCATGCCAAAGAAAATATTGTGGATGTTAATTACTCAATTAACATAAAAAATAAAATAACAGGAGATCAAAAAACTATAACTGAAAAACATAAGATGAGATATCTTTTTTCACCTGAAGTTGAGTTAATGTTAAATTTGGCAGGGTTAAAATTGGAGAATAGTTTTGAATTTTTAACTGACCATGAACTTGGATACGACACATGGGGTGCATGTTTCGTTGGGAGAAAAAGATGAGTAAAACAGCGATTTTAGTGCTAGCAGACGATAGAGGAATATCGACTTTTCCTGCAGTATATAATACCGCTGCGGAATTAAAGAAACGTGGATGGGGAGTAAAGATTTACACGGGGTCTATTTGTGATAACTCTGATGTCATGGCGTTATTTGATGAATATAAAGTTATAAAATCTAGCATTAACCTCAGAATTCGATTTTTAGCAGAAATATTTCTATTTAGCAGTAATCTTTTAAAGGTCAAGAATAAAAAACTTATTTTTGCCTTTGAGCCCCGTGATGCAATAGCATGCTCATTTGCATCATTTTTTAACAAACATTGCAAATATATTTATTACAATTTAGAAATTCAAGAATATGATTTTTCTTCTAATGAATCAAAACTGCTCAAGTTTTTAAAGATGGCTTCACAGGTGATTCGAAAAAAACTGGAAACGTTATATTCTCAAAATGCGTATGCATTAGTAATTCAGGACAAAGTGAGATTGGAAATTTTAAAGAAACATGGGATTAGTAACAGCAAGTATTACTTTATCCCCAATTCTTATATGTCAGAGAATATTGAATGTTCAAAGGTAAAGCATAAGGATAAAGGAGATTTGCTGTATTGCGGTGGATTAGAAAAGTGGTCAATCAGCTCAATGATCGATAGCCTGCCAAGAATGGAAAGTCTACGCTTAACATTTTCAGGATGGTCAAGGGATAATTATTTAAGCACGGTTGAACAAAAATTGCAAAGTTTGGGAGTTAAGGTATATAAGCAGAAATTATCGCTTGAAGATTATAAGGAGTTGATTCGAAATTATGATGTTGGCTTAGTATGGTACTCTGACCTATCCTCAGATAATGTTAGGTATATGGGCAGATCATCTGGTAAGTATTTTATGTTTTTAAGTCAAGGTAAACCGGTAATAGTTCAGAATTTGCCAGGTCTGGCAGATGATGTGAAACAGTATAGTCTAGGAGTTGTTTTAGAGTCTCTCGACCAACTAAATGAAGCCATGAAGGAGATTATGGAGAATTATGCAGATTACCAAAGGAACGTGATTAAAACATATAAAGATGTCTATGCATATGAAAATGCATCGAAGACTTTTTTTAATGAGATAGATGTAATCGGCGATATTATATAATAAGACATATGAGAGAAAGGGATGTATGAACTATGCATTTACTATTACTGTCGGGTGGATCAGGCAAACGCTTATGGCCACTTTCCAATGAAATAAGATCAAAACAATTTCTGCAAGTATTGCCGGGCCCAAATGGAAAACTAGAGTCGATGGTGCAGAGAGTTTACCGTCAGCTGCAAGAGGTTGGAGGATGGAGTTCGATAACTGTTGCCGCTGGTACTTCACAGCGAGATCAACTTGGCTTGCAACTCGGCAAGGATGTGAATATCGTTATTGAACCTGAACGCAGGGATACATTTCCTGCGATTGCTTTAGCCTGCTCCTATTTATATAGTGAATGCGGTGTCAAAGAAGAGGAACCCATTGCAGTATTACCAGTAGATCCTTTTGTGGAATTGGATTATTTTAAAAACATTGCCAAATTTCCTGAGATTTTAGACTCTCTGGAGAATGGCCTTTTATTAATGGGTGCTAAACCGACTTTTGCATCAGAAAAGTACGGCTATATTGTGCCGACTGATGACAATATAATTTCAGATGTAAAGCACTTTAAGGAGAAACCTGATTTAGAAACTGCAAAGCAGTTAATTTCTGATGGAGCACTATGGAATTGTGGCGTTTTTGGACTTAGATTAGGATATATTACTCAAATTTTAAAAAACAAATATGGTATTGCTGATATATCATATCAAAACATACTAAAAGAGTTTGAAAACTTAAGCAAAACAAGCTTTGACTATGAAGTGGTGGAGCACGCAGAAAAGATAAAAGTTTTAAAACATGAAGGATCGTGGAAGGATCTGGGAACATGGGAGACCCTTACTGAGGAAATGGCTTTAGAGGTATCTGGTGTTTCAAAGGTCGATCATTTGTGTAAAAACACTCATGTGATTAACGAACAAGAACTCCCTGTTATAACGATGGGTATTAGGGATGCAGTTGTGGTTGCTAGCCGGGATGGTATATTAGTAGCAGCGAAAGGTGAAACATATAGACTTAAAGAATTTGCTTCAAGTATTTGTACGAGACCTATGTGCGAAGAAAAACGATGGGGCAGATATATCGTCATAGAACATACCCGCTATGATGATGGAACAGAGGAACTAACTAAAAAGCTATATATAAACAAGGATCAGCAAATTAGCTATCAGTATCACAAAAAAAGGAAGGAAATATGGACTATTGTCCGCGGTGAAGGGATCTTGTACTTAAATGGTATGAAAAAGAATGTATTCCCAGGAGATGCTGTTAAGATTAATGAAAACGAGAAGCATGCTATATTAGCAATAACTGATTTAGAAATTATTGAGGTGCAGCTGGGGAATCCTCTCGTGGAGGATGATATTGTCCGATTAGAAATGGTATGGTAATATAATTTTATTGGAAGGGATAACTATTATGAGTAAAATAGCATTAATAACAGGAATTACTGGTCAGGACGGTTCATATTTAGCAGAGTTTCTAATAGAAAAAGGATATGAGGTACATGGCATTATAAGAAGAAGCTCTTCTTTTAATACAGAAAGAATTGAGCACCTATATATAGATGAGGCAATAAAGGACATGCATAGTAAAAAGAAATTACAGCTTCACTATGGCGACATGACTGACTCTACAAATATTATAAGGCTTATTAAAGAAATCCAGCCTAATGAAATATATAATTTGGCAGCGCAATCTCATGTAAAAGTTTCGTTTGAGGTTCCTGAATATACAGCGGATACAGATGGTATTGGCGTGCTAAGATTGCTCGAAGCTGTGCGATTTCTGGACATGCAAAAGACAGTTAAAATCTATCATGCATCAACATCTGAACTTTTTGGAAAAGTTCAAGAGATACCACAAAAAGAAACCACCCCATTTTATCCGAGGAGTCCATATGCATGTGCGAAACTGTATGCCTATTGGATCATAAAAAATTATAGGGAAGCTTATGGGATGTTCGCTGTAAATGGGATTCTATTTAATCACGAGGGAGAAAGAAGGGGAGAAACTTTTGTTACACGCAAGATTACCCTAGCGGCATCCAGAATAGCGCAGGGAAAGCAGACTAAGCTTTATCTTGGTAATTTAAGTGCAAAAAGAGATTGGGGTTACGCAAAGGATTATGTCGAATGCATGTGGCTTATGCTACAGACTGATATACCCGATGACTTTGTTGTTGCAACTGGTGAAATGCATACGGTTAGAGAATTCTGTGACCTAGCATTCAAGGAAGCTGGGATAGAGCTAAGCTGGCAAGGTGAGGGTATTAATGAAAAAGGGATTGATAAAAAGACTGAGAAAGTTGTTGTAGAAGTAGATCCTCAATACTTTCGACCTACAGAAGTAGAACTTCTTTTAGGTGATCCTACAAAGGCAAAAATAGTATTGGGATGGAACCCAACCAAAACTAAATTTGAACAATTAGTTAAGTTAATGGTGAAGTCAGATATGGAAATTGTTAAGAAGGAAGATAGAATTAGGAGAGTATTTGACTAATGTATAAAGAAAGCAAAATATATGTTGCAGGGCACAGTGGACTAGTAGGTTCCGCAATAGTAAGGAACTTAAACAAACAGGGATTTTATAATTTGGTGAGAAAAACCCATAATGAACTGGATTTAACAAATCAAATCCAGGTAGAGGACTTTTTTGCTGCAGAGAAACCCGATTATATTTTCCTTGCCGCTGCTCGGGTTGGAGGGATTAAAGCCAACAGCAGCTATCCTGCAGACTTCTTTTTCATTAACTCTATGATACAAAATAATGTAATAAATAATGCCTATAAATTTGGTGTGAAAAAGTTATTGTTTTTAGGCAGCTCTTGCATTTATCCGAAACTTTGCCCACAACCAATGAAAGAAGAATATTTGCTGTCTGGTTACTTAGAATTAACAAATGAAGCTTATGCTCTAGCTAAAATCTCAGGACTGAAAATGTGCCAATATTATAATACTCAGTACGGCACAAATTTCATAAGTTGTATGCCAACGAATTTATATGGACAAAATGATAATTTTGATTTGGATACAGCTCATGTTTTACCTGCGTTGATGAGGAAATTTCATGAAGCCAAGATAAAAGAAGCGTCACAAGTGGAAATATGGGGCACCGGAATGCCCATGAGGGAATTTCTTCATGTTGACGATATGGCAGACGCCTGTCTCTTTTTAATGGAGAATTATGACGGTCAGGAACATGTGAATATTGGAGCGGGCAAGGAATTATCCATAAAAGAATTAGCGGTTCTAATGAAAGAAATTGTTGGCTATGAAGGTGAACTGGTCTTTGACGCCAGTAAACCCGACGGGATGAAGAGAAAACTGCTTGACACCAATAAGTTGAACAAATTAGGTTGGCATCATAAAATAGGTCTATCTGAAGGAATCAAAGCTACTTATGATTGGTATTCAACACAACGATAATAGAGTAAAATGGTGATAATTAATGATTACAAATGGCAACGAAATGACTGAATTATGTACAATTATTACGGTCTGCTATAATAGCGAAGAATTTATCAAGCAGACGATTGAATCAGTGTTATATCAAACGTATAAGAATTTTGAGTATATAATAGTTGATGGTGGATCATCAGATGAAACTCTTAATATTATAAAATCATATGAACCAAAATTCGATGGAAGACTGAGGTGGATATCCGAGCCTGATGGGGGCATTTATGACGCAATGAATAAAGGAATTTTATTAGCAAAAGGAAAATGGATTGGAATAATAAATAGTGACGATTGGTATGAGCAAGAGGCTATTAGTATGATAGCGAATTTATTTAGCAGTAACAATGATATTCAACTCATCCATGGAAAAATTAGGATAATTGACTTTAATAATAACTTTAAAAAAATCGTGGGAGGTTTGGAAGATGTAAAAAGGCTCTCATATAAAGATTTCATGCCCATTTGCCATCCAAGTTCTTTTGTAAGAATAGATGTATATAATAAGTTAGGCTTGTTTAATCAACAGTATAAAATTGCTGCTGATTACGATTTTGTAATGCGGTGCGTAGAAGATAAAATAAATATAAGATATATTGATGAAATAATTTGTAATTTTAGGGACGGTGGCATTAGTAATACTAATTGGAAAAAATCGCTAAAGGAATCATTAATAATAAAAAAAATTTATGACAATAGCAGAATAATACCATATATAACTTTCCTGAGAAGCTATTTGATTAACTATATTAAATCTAAATAGTAATGGTGATTGAGGAAGTATTAATGAAAACAATTTTTGTCAATGCCACAGCTACAACAACAGGTGGAGGATTAATCATACTGCAACAATTTTTGGAGACCTTACCAATTCAGGATACTGATAATGTTTATTACGTGTTTTGCGCTGCGGATGCTGTAAATAATTATAACGGTAGTAATATAAAAATCATTAACAATATATATAAGAGAAAGTGGATCGGCAGAATTTTATGGGATAATTTCGGAATTGAAAAGTGGATGAAAAACTGTAGAGTTAAACCGGATTTAATAGTGTCATTTCAAAATACTGGTGTTAGGCTTGGCAGAAGAATCAAACAGATAATTTATTATCATCAATCTATACCGATGTATGAGTACCAGTGGTCATTAATAAAGAAGCAAGAAAGAAAGCTATGGATTTATAAAAATATTTATCCATGGTTTGTTAAGAAACATTTTTATGCAGATGATGTACTCGTTGTACAGAGTTCTTGGATGAAAGAGGCTAGTAGTAAAGTCCTTGATATACCATTAGATCGTATTAGGATTATTAAACCAACGATACAATTATATGGACATATTAAAGCCAGTCCAAAACGTAAATCTGAAAGGGAGAGTTTCAATATATTCTATCCAGCATCCGGCGTTGCATTTAAGAATCATAAAATAATATATGATGCATTAATAATTATAGCTAATACTAGGAAAGAGCTATTTAAAAACATAAAGTTTTATATTACACTAGAAAATGACGAAAAATTACATCAATATAATTCAGAGCTAAACGAAAACATTATATTCTTAGGACAATTAGAATACTCAAAATTGCTTGAATTCTATCCCCAAATGGATTTAATGGTGTTCCCAAGTTATTTGGAAACAGTGGGGTTACCATTATTAGAAGCCGCATATTTTGGGCTTGAAATCATAGCTTCAGATTTGCCGTATGCTATGGAGGCAGTAAGTGAATATAATGGAGCTAGTTTTGTAAAACATGACGATGCACGGACTTGGGCTGATGCGATAATTTCTGCATATGAGAATCAGAAGAAATATGATGGATTTTTGCCTAATCAAAATAACAGTTGGGAAGATATGTTTCTGTTAATAAAGCAACAATTGATGTAGAGGTGTAAAACAATGTTTAAAAATAAAATACTGTTAATAACAGGTGGAACCGGATCTTTTGGTAATGCTGTTTTAAAAAAATTTTTATCTAGTGATGTTGCGCAGATCCGAATTTTTTCACGTGACGAAAAAAAACAGGACGATATGAGGAATCTGTACAAGAACGATAAAATTAAATATTATATCGGAGATGTAAGGGACTATTATAGTGTCATGAACGCAATGCACGGCGTGGACTATATTTTCCATGCGGCCGCGTTAAAACAGGTACCTTCATGTGAGTTTTTTCCCATGGAGGCTGTAAAAACAAATGTAGTCGGTACAGATAATGTTCTGACTGCCGCGATTGAAGCAAAAGTCAAAAAGGTTATATGCCTTTCCACAGACAAAGCCGCTTATCCGATCAACGCCATGGGGATATCAAAGGCGATGATGGAAAAGGTTTTTGTGGCAAAATCCAGAACGATTGACGATAAAAAAATGACGATTTGCGGGACAAGATATGGTAATGTAATGGCTTCCAGAGGTTCTGTAATACCGCTTTTTGTCGATCAAATCAAAAAAGGTTTGCCATTGACTATCACGAATCCGAATATGACCAGATTCCTTATGAGTCTGGATGAGGCAGTGGAATTGGTCGAATTTGCTTTTAAGCATGCGGATAACGGTGATTTAATGGTCCAAAAATCACCGGCTTGTACAATAGAGATTTTGGCGCTCGCCGTAAAGGAAATCTTCAAAGCAGACAATCCGATAAAGACGATTGGAACCAGACATGGAGAGAAGTTGTTCGAAACACTCCTGACAAAAGAGGAATATGCAAAAGCTGTGAATATGGAAGAGTATTTTAAGGTCCAGGCAGATAAAAGAGATTTAAATTACGACCAGTACTTTTTTGAAGGCGATGAACGCTTGTCACGGGAGGATGAATACACATCCCATAACACAGAACGTTTGACACTGAAACAGGTTAAGGAAAAATTAATGACATTGGATTATATCCGGGAAGAATTGAAAGAATGGGGCAAATAAAATGCGGTTTCTGATTTTCGGAGCTTCCGGCATGGCGGGCCATACAATCGTTGCTTATCTGATGGAGCAGGGGCACGATGTGACATCGTTCTCCAGACAGCCCTTGAATTATTGTAATAAGGTCGTGATCGGCGATGTATTAAATGATCAGGTAATCGAAAAGGCAATACGGGAAAACAATTACGATGTTATTGTAAATTGTGTCGGAGTTTTAAATCAGACTGCAGAAGAGGACAAGCCAAAAGCTGTATTGCTGAATAGCTATCTACCGCATCGAATCAGCTCCTGTGCGAACCGGTATGGATCCAGGCTCATTCAAATGAGCACTGATTGTGTATTTTCCGGAAACACTGGTGGGTATCAGGAAGATTCCTTACCGGACGGGAAAACCTTTTATGATCGGACGAAGGCTTTAGGGGAAGTCAATGATGCCGTGAATCTGACATTTCGAAATTCCATTATCGGACCGGATATCAATCAAAAGGGAATCGGATTATTCAACTGGTTCATGAAGCAATCGGGTAGCCTATCGGGTTTCAATAAAGCGATCTGGACGGGTGTGACAACCTTGACACTGGCAAAGGCAATTGAAGCCGCAGCGGAGCAGAATCTGACCGGCATTTATCATTTGGTCAACAATAAGACGATCAGTAAGTACGAGTTGCTTAAGCTATTCAATTATTATTTTAAAGCGGATAGACTAACGATTTCGCCTAATGATAAGGTAAACGTGGATAAGTCATTGATCAACACCAGAAAGGATTTTGATTTCATAGTGTCTGATTATGATGTTATGGTTATGCAAATGCACGATTGGATCGACGGGCACAAGGAATTCTATCCGCACTATTTTAAATAATATAAGAGGTATAAGATGAATACAAAGTTGAAAGTGATGACCATTATCGGTACCAGGCCGGAGATTATAAAATTAAGCGAGATCATAAAAAAATGTGATGTCTACTTTGACCATATTCTGGTCCATACGGGACAAAATTGGGACTATACACTGAACAAGGTGTTCTTTGAGGAGCTGGGCCTGCGTGAACCTGATTATTATCTGGACTCAGTGGGGAAAAATCTTGGTGAAACAATGGGCAATATCATAGCCAAGTCCTATGATCTGCTGGTTGAGGTAAAGCCGGATGCGCTTCTAATCCTGGGCGACACCAATTCAGCACTTTCCGCTATATCCGCAAAACGATTGAAGACACCGATTTTTCATATGGAAGCGGGCAACCGATGCTTTGACGAAAACCTTCCAGAGGAAATCAACAGAAAGATCGTAGATCATATCAGCGATATTAATTTGCCTTATACTGAGCATGCCCGCAGATATCTGCTGGCGGAAGGTATTCGGAAAGAGCATATCTATGTCACCGGCTCACCCATGTTTGAGGTGATCGACAAATACAGAACGCAGATCGAAGAGAGCGATATCCTGAAACCGCTGGAATTGGAGAAGAGTAAGTATATCATTGTCTCGGCTCATAGAGAAGAAAATATAGATAATGAAAAAAATTTCCTTTCACTGATGACGGCAATCAATCGAATTGCAGAAATTTACAATATGCCTGTGGTTTATTCCACACATCCCAGAAGCAGGAAATTTATTGACGAAAGAGGATTCCAATTCCATAAGCTGGTACGGAGCCTGAAACCGTTTGGTTTCTTTGACTACAACAAGCTGCAGCTCAATGCATTTTGTGTGCTGTCCGACAGCGGAACGTTGGCGGAGGAGACAGCGATCCTGAAATTTCCATCCGTCTCGTTGCGAACTTCAACGGAGCGGCCGGAGGCACTTGATAAAGGCGGTATGGTCTTAGGCGGCATAAAAACAGATAATATCCTGCAGGCCGTAGAGCTATCTAGAACGATGTGGGAGAACGGTGACAAGGGGATCGATGTCCCGGCATATTCTGATGGGAATGTATCGGGGAAGATCGTGAAAATGATCCAGAGCTATACGAAAATAGTCAATAAGGTTATCTGGGACAAATAGAACGTTACAAATCAAATCATAGAAAAAGACAGCCTGCTTCCGATCATTTCAGGATCTGAAGCAGGCTTTTTATAAAGTTTTCTGAGGAAAAATGCTCTTCATAATATTTTCTGGAATTCTTCCCGTATTGGCTGACTGCGGAGGGATCGGCAGCGTGTCCGTAACAAAGGCTGGCAAATTGGTAAAGGTTTTCTGCAAGGGTTAGATGTTCTTCTGCCTCACAAACCAGTCCGCATTCCGCTTCCTGGATCACAGCGGCGGTTTCGCCATCAATAGCAGCTAAAATCGGCTTTCCTGCAGCCATATATGTCTGCACCTTATTCGGAAGTGTGCTGGATATCACGTCATCCTTCTTCAAAGTTATGAGCATAGCATCGGCGATACTGTAAAATTGGGGCATTGCCTCCAACGGATGCCGGCCGTGAAAGACCACACCTGCTTTAAGCCCTGTTTCGCTCGGATTCTCTGCCTCTGCATCGCTGACTAGGATATCCAGCTCTTTTGCAAGTGTGATACTGTTCTCATAAGCTGATCCATCTCCCACAATATGGACCAGTACGGGGTATGGCAATTGTTTTTTAGAGTGTAATAGATCCAACTTCAATTCATAGACTGCCTTCAGAATCGTTTCTACACCCTGCATTTTTCCGATGTTGCCGGCAAAGACAAAATTACAGACATCGGATACCGACTCGGAACAGATGCTTTCGGGGCCGGAAAATAAATCTTGAGCAAACATGGGGATATGTGTAATGGGCCCCTTATAGTCGAGTATTTCTCTTAAGTATTTGTCAAAATGTCTCGAGCTTGTGATAATGTGATCACACTTATTGTAAATGTAACGGCTGATCAGCTTAATTGTATTATAAAAGAATCCATGATTTTTCAGCCCTACAGAGACGATGCTTTCAGGCCAAAGATCAAAGCAATACAAAAACATAGGCAGCTTTAACTTTTTCTTGAGAATAATTGCGGGGATCCCCATTGTGACTGGAGAATACTGTGTTACCAAAATCCGATCGAAAGTGGTACCGGATTTTTTCGATTGCTTTGCAATACGGTAAGCTGCACGGGAAGCGTTGAACGCAAAGCTTAAATAATTGAGCATCAAATTCCGTTTGCCAGTTTTTCGAGGATAAAGCCTGCATCGGAGCACGTTGACATTATTGATCAACTCAGTAAAGATTCCGTGAGATGTATTTTTCAAATCTCGCCACTGATATTCAGGAAAAATTTTTCCCATCGGATAATTCGGCTGTCCTGTGAGCACCGTCACCTCATGCCCGAGAGAGGCCAATTTGGAGCAGATGTCGTTGACTCCAAACTGTTCGGGATAATAATATTGAGAGATAATCAAAAATTTCATGGCAACTCCTCAATCGATTGAATTTAACCCCGATATTTAATAATGCCGTAGTCCACACGGACCCCGCTCAGGTATTCCTCTACTTCTTCTTTAATTCCATCTTCAAAAGAAAGCGGATCGTAGCCAAAATCATTCTTTGCATCTGCATGACTAAATGCCTTGTCCTCCTGCATTCTCATTACCTGTTCAACGGTAATGATAGCATTTTTAAACAATGCATTATAGACCTTTGCCGCTAAAATCGAGAAAGAAATCGGGATAGGGATAATCTGGATATTACTGCCTATATAGGAACGAATGATCTTTATTATTTTCAGGTAGGAAATCTGATCTTTGCCGGATAGGTTGTACTCCTTATTCATCGTTTTGTCTGGGTTCAGCAGCACATCATAATAGGCATTTCCAAGATCTCTCGCATGCACCGGCTGCATGAGATTCTGACCGTTGCCGAACAGTGGAAAGATCCTATGCTCTTTCAAATATCCGATCAATCGATACATATTTCTATCAGCGGAGGATCCGTAAATCATAGTTGGTCTTAATACGGTGCAATTCAGAATACGTTCTCCGTTTTGATTGAACACCTTATGACCAATTATTTCATCCTCGATATTAATATAAACTTCGGATGCACTCTTATATTTTGAAAAACGACCAGTGGTATGGACAAGAATTACCCAATTGGCATGACTTCTGATTGCTGAATTAACAATTATTAAAGAACGCGTAATCCCTGCAATATGGATAACCGTCTGGACTCCCTTCATTGACTCGATTAAGAAATCCTCATCCTCAATATTACCGACAACGAATTCAATGTCCAGACTGCATTGGTCGAATATTTTATATTTCTCTGGTGTCTTTTCTCGGCTGTCTCTCATTACACAACGAATCCTGCCCTGGTATCCCTCGGATGCAAGTCTTTTTAACAGCCATTTACCACTGTGTCCCGTAATTCCTGTAATATACAACATATTTTCTTACTCCGATCGGATTATAGATTCGCTTTCGGCCCGCCTTCGGAAACACCTTTCCGCGCAAGTACGCTGAATATGGTCATAACGAATATACGAACATCCAAAGAGAAACAGATATTTTTCGCATAGAAGCCATCTAGTTCCGCCTTGACGTCAATCGGCAGTTCATCTCTACCGTTTACCTGCGCCCATCCTGTTATTCCGGGTTTCATTGAGTTGGCGCTGATTCCTGTCTTCGATTTCTGATTTTCTCTCGCCTGCAGGAGATCGTATTGGTTCCATAAAGCCGGTCTGGGACCAATAAATGACATCTCCCCATTTAGGATATTCAGAAGCTGAGGAAGTTCATCAAGACTTGTTTTTCTGAGGATTTTACCAGATTTGGTTATATAGCTTTCAGGATCCTGAAGAAGATGAGTCGGAGTATCTTTCGGTGCGTTTGCCATCATTGTTCTGAACTTATATATTTCAAAAAAAACTCCGCTTTTCCCAAATCTCTTCTGCTTAAATAAAACTGGACCCTTGGAATCCAGTTTTATTATAAGTGAAATCAAGAATAATATCGGTGCCAGCAATACAATCAGACATAGAGCAAAGATACGATCTAAGATCTGCTTAACATGAAGATACAGTTTCATCCTTTTAAATCCTTTAACTTTTTATTCTATATTTGAGTGAGCTTTCAGCATCATATTGATTGAGATACCCATACCGAGCAGTCCGTAAAACATTGGCATAACAGATACAGTGCTATCGTTCACGAATCCAGAAACAAGAAATCCACAGATACCAAGGAATATACCAACACCAGTATAAGTGATAAAGCGATCGTATTTAGCACGCCGATATATTGAAAAGCTTTGTATAATGTAAATCCCCCAAAGAACCAGCAATGAGAGCATTGAGATTCCGCCCGTTCCAATAATCGCATCAAAGTACATGTTATGAGGTTTATCAACGACAATATTTATATTAGTTGAAAATGTACCAGAATTATATTTGCCGACATAATCGTCATGAGGGAAATAGATACAGAAAGTATCAGCACCATGCCCTAATATTAGAGTATCCTTCATTAGAGGGATTGATCTTGACCAAATGTAGCCACGACCACTACCAAAGCCTTGGTTATTTTTCCATCCGATTGCATCTACTTTACGCAAATCAATTATCTTGCCAAATCCATTTAAGTATTTGGGGCCATCTGCTGTAATCATAAATGGCCATTCGTCTCCATTTGTTCCAATTACAAAATAATGATTTGAACTTTCATCTTGAGCAGGTCTAACCGTGATCAACTTAAATCGGGGATCATTGACTTTATAAATTGGAGTGACATTTGTAGGAGCCAAATCCAAGATATTATCTTCAGAATCACTGATTTGCAAAGCGATTGGATCATCAGGGAATGTTTTGAATTTCACTTCATTGCCATCGAAACTTAAAACAATTGAATCTCCGGAGATTGTCATATAGTCTAATTTATGTTGAACATTTGAATCAGTACTAACACCTGGAGAAGTTGAAGTATCTGTTGCTGAAAGTTCAGACTGGACAGATCCGCTCTTTCCCAATACACTATCGATGGCATTAGTTAATTCGGGAAGCCATCTTTCATAACTAATACCGGCGATTACAATGGTTAAAGCTAGTAGGATTGTAACGGGTTTCCACCACTGTATGATTCTTTTGTTAAGAACAATAATTCCTATCATAACAACAACAGCCATACCTAAAAGTCCACCTGACGAGGCAGAACCTATCAAGTTAAAAATTAGCAGAGTGAACAATGCGCCCCAGGTAAATTTTCTCCACAATGGTTCTTTATCTTGTTTCATAACAGACATTATAAATATCATGCCGAACAATGGAATAAGTAATGTTAAGTAAAAAGATACATAGTTTATATTATAAACAGTTTGATATATTTCTTTGTTTTGGAAAGTAAAATTTAAACTATCAACATCTTTCCAGAACCAACTTGGAGTTAATAATTTTTTACCAATATCAGTTCTGAAAAAATCATGATCGAGTGCCTGTGTCAATCCTAGGATTCCCAAAAGAGCGCTCGTTACAGCAAGTGGATATACAACCCATTTAACATCCCGTTCTGTACGTATCGTATTGATAACATAGAATAAAACGATCATATAGCCTAAAAGAGAAAGCGTGCCTTCAAATCGATCGTTCCAACCCCATAAAGCAAATATCTTGTAATCTGAGGTGGCATAAGATAATAAAACAAAAACTGTATAGATTATCATCGGGATATATGCAAAGCTTCGTTTTAAGGAAAAAGATTGTGAAAAAACTCTATATAAGAGAAGTACTAATACAAAGACAGCACATATAATTATTGCTTGCATTTTATAGTAACTGAAAAAGTCAGTTAGCTGATTTTTTCCGCCGCTCCAAAAAAACTGGCTCATTGGTCTTTCGTAAATGACCATTCTAGTGAGTATGATAATAACCGCAGTGAAAATGGATATTGGAAGCATTTGGAACCAATGAGTATTCTCACCTATTTTTGGCGCACAACTCATATTATAAAGATAACCTGGTAAAAATCTATTGCTATTATTTACTTTCTTTTCTACATCCTTTTTCTTTGTATCCTTCGACATTTGAATTCCTCCGTGTATCTAAAAATATCTATATTCCAACATTTAACTATATTATTATATCTTATAGCATAAACCCCTTCAAGTGAAAGTTATATATTAAATCCATTTCATAGAGAAGGGATATTGATAGTATGTGATATAAATTTATTACTATTATTTTTAATACATTGACCTATAACAATTTGTCGTTTATAGTTATGTTGATTGGAGTTTTATTATTAGATTTAAGTCTATCAGAGGGGGATTTACATGAAAAGGGTTATTACATTTATCCTGCTATTATCATTATTTACTAGCAATTTATTAATATCATATGCGGCTTCATCAGACACTCCGCCTTCAAATCAAAGAAAAATAATAGTCTATTTGAAACCTGACGTTTCTGTGGAGTTCAACAATGTTAAACAGGCATTTCGTGACCTAAATGGATCAGTAGTTTATCCAATTATATACAACGGTTCGACTTATTTACCTATTCGGGCTGTTTCAGGAATAATGAAAGAACCTATCGAATGGGATGGAGCCAGTAAAACAATTTTCATTGGAAGAACTCTTTCGAATCCAAACAAAACCTCTGTCGATACAAGTACCGCTTCTGCTATAGCAATAAGTGAGGTGGACGAAAGTCGTATTTCTTTAAAAGCTGATTTGGTTAATGCATATTTAAAACCGGATATTTTGGTAATGTATGATTTTACACTCCAAACCTTCATAGATGTAAATGGAGTGCAGATTTATCCAATCATTTATAATGGGACAACCTACCTGCCAATTCGAGCTATCTCTGAGTTGATGAAAGAGCCTATCGAATGGGACGGAATTAAGAAAACTGTTTACATAGGAGATGGCGAAGAAACGCAGCAAGAAAACACTGTAGAAGAGGAAGAGGTTAGCCTGGCAACGAAAAATCTTATTAGCTTGTTTGAGCGGGAAGAGGTACTTTACTATGAAGCAACAGCGAAAACCACAAGCTTAAAAGATATTGTTTCTTTAGATGAAAAACAAATAATAGCAACAGCAATTAGTGATAATTATTTACAAGCACAAAATTTAACCCTAGAAATAAAAGCAGTAGATATTTCAAATTATACAGATGAAGAAATAGCGACTTATAATAAATTAATAGCTTTCGCTGAAAGTACTGAATATTATATTCTCGTATTAGAAAACATTGCTTATCTGGCGGCACAAGACTCAGATTATTCAATGCTTGCGGAGACATTCTTATACTTTGCGATGGATTGCCAGACTAAAATGGAAGAAACCAGGACTTTAGTGCAGGGTTTAAATCAATAAGATTCAGTTTATTATAAGAGAGTATCTATGAAGGATTCATAGATACTCTCTTGTTTATTTCACCGTGACTTTGATTGAAAATAAGTTTATCTTATTTTATCGTTGCGGTTTTAACTCCGACACCGCTGCTAAGTCCATAATCGTTTACCGCAAGAACATACTCCAATAATGCTTTGGAGTACGATAATTGCTGATTATAATAACCAAGCTGTGCTTCCTCTACATCAGATAATGTTGCCATCCCAGAATCATATTGAAGTTGGGTTAATCTAACAGTTTCTTTTGAGTTCTCAACAGCCTTCTTTCCAGTCTGCACGGCAGAATACTTTTGATTCATTGCCATGTATTTTGTTCTGACATCATTTTCAACAGTTAGAGGTGCATTCTTATATCCGGTCTCGGCAGATAACATGGCCATCTTTGCGGCAATATACTTTGAAGAAGTCGATGGGAGCTTTGAATAATTAGCAAATGATAGTTTCGTCATATCCCTATTATATAAGGCTTCTGCTATTTCATTTCGATTAATCAAAGCGGACTTAATAGAATCTTGTAACGATTTTGTTGACAAAGGGATTTCTTTTATTGTGTCGGTTAATGCTACTTTTTGCATTAAGTCATATCCCATGAATTGATTAAAGGACATTTTCATAGTATTAAGACCATTTGCTGCAGCCGAAAACTGATCTTTTGCTTCGTAAACGGACACTTCTGCTTTCAACACATCATTTTTGGATACGGTTCCAAGTTTATATTTTAACTGTGTATTTGATAGAAGTTTTTCTTTTAACGCTAAATTATCTTTTGCAATTTGTTCCTGATTTTCAAGCTCCTTAAAAGTATAATAATTATTAAGTGTATCTGTTTTCAGTTTGTTTATTTCCGCATCATAATTCTTTGGCCCTTGAGTCGTTGCATAAGCTCTATTATATTTCAGCATTGCTTTGTTGGAATTATCATACTCCCAGAATGAAGCAGGATCATTTTCTGCTTTATTTATATTTTTAACTGATTCTCCATATCCTTGAGCAACACCATAAGAATTCTGCTTATTCAGTTCAGCCATCTGAGCCCCTGAGCTGTCTGCAAGCATTTTTTTATAGGCATTATCAAGGGTTAGATTGATTGGTGTTCCCGTAAAGGTCATATCAGGAACGATAGTAACGGCTGCCCCTGTCGTTTCTATGGCTGATGATGTAGTAGTGATTGTTCCTGTAGCTGCAACGGTAGTTTTCGCTGACTCTGCTGCAAAAGCTACAGTGATTCCGCTCAGTATTAATAATAATACCAGGCTTGTACATAAAACTTTTTTCATTGAATCTCAAATCCTTTCTCTTCTTTTAAATAAATGATATCTTTCTGACTCGTCGGTCAGCATTTTTATTTTACTCCTAAATACAACAATCGTCAATATACAATTCGCCATTATGTGTTGAATTTGCGTGGGTTTGAGCGGGTCCATATTTCCCAAAATCATGGTAACAGTTAATTATTAACTCAATATGAACGAAAAAGAAAACGAGCCTGCACAGATGCCATTTGAATGACATCTGAAGAGGCTCGGGTTAAATTTTGTTAAGTTAAGTTTGGTTCCGGCTACTGCTTAACGAGCTCCGCAAACGCTTCAAAGCTCCAATCGGTTCTTCCGGTGATATCATCGGTAACCTTCAGGAAGAAGCATTTTGGCATTTCTCTGCATTTCAAACTGTCCTCAACGCATAGGCTGCAGCCTTGGTCGTGATTATGCGGATTGAAGGAACAGGTATAGTCCGTGCACGGGCAAAAAGGTGAACTTGACATTATGCATCTCCCTTTCTTTCGTAAATAACCGTTCCGTCCATCATGGTCATGTCCACATGACTGTTCATGATTTCAGAAGGATCCACATCAAACAGATTCTTGTTGATCACGACGATATCGGCGAAGTTCCCCGGTACCAGTGTCCCCAGTTCATTCTCCCTGCTCACGCCATAAGCGGAACCGTAGGTATAGCTGCGAAGGATCTCATACAGGGTAAGCTTCTGAGTCGGATTCCAGCCGCCTTCCGGTTTGCCGTCGTTATGCAGTCTGGTTACGGCTCGGTAGATTTCCAGAAACGGATTGTTGTCCACCACCGGACAGTCGCTTCCGATTGCCAGGACTCCTGCGGTATCATACAGACTCTTCAGAGGCCAGGTCTTGCCGGCACGTTCCGGTCCAAGGGTGATGGGATAAGGATTTTCGTCAAAGATCTGAGTCAGAGCGATGTGCTCCGGCTGAACGGACGGGATGATCCCTAGTTCTCCAAATCGCGGCAGATCCTCATCGGACAGCATTTCAATGTGCTCGATGGCATGACGGCATTGATTCTTTCCATACATCTTGATCGCATTCTCGTAATAATCCAGACCCATCCTCGCCGACTTGTCGCCGCAGGAATGGAGCTTTACGGAGAAGCCTCTGCGATGCGCTTCGGGCACGGCATTTTTAATGGCTTCCGTATCGTTGAGGGAAATGCCGAAGTTCCCCGGAGCGTCTGTATATTCTTCCAGCACCAGAGCGGTATGAGTGGTGCTCACTCCATCCAGAAATTGCTTCAGCATCTCGACGCGAAGCTTATCGGATCGATATTTCTCACGCCATTCTTCCGCCTGATCCAAATCTCCGAGAAGATCTGGGGCGGCATGGATTCGAACAGTCAATTCGCCTTTCTTATCCATATCACTGTAAACGTCCAGATTCCCCATGTTGCCGTGGAAATAAGGCTGTACGTCATTGACAGATGTGATTCCGTATTCTGCCGCACCCTGCTGGTAAGATCGGATCAAGACTTTTTCCTGCTCCGGAGTGAAAACCAGGGCATATTTCCCAACAAGTCCGGTAGCGGATTCATAAAGAAATCCCGTGGCTTCTCCTGTTTCATCTCTTGCGATCTCTCCGCCAAAAGGACTCGGGGTATCATTAGTGATGCCTGCGATCTCAAGCGCCTTGCTGTTGACCCAGGCTCCGTGTGCCTCGGCATTTACAAGGAAGACCGGTCTGTCCGGGAAGTATTGATCCAAAGACTTCTTTGTCGGCAGAGTTCGGTTATCCCAGAACACATGGTACCAGCTGAAGCCGACCACCCATCCGTCTATATCCGATGAAGGAGGGTGCTCAGGCTGCTCGCAGCCGCCGAAGGGAACCATGGGTTCCCTAGCGGAAGCGGCGTCAGCCGCTTTTTTGACCATGAGCGCCGCTTCCTCTTCCGATCTTGCATCGATTAAATTGACGTAAGTCCGGAACATACCGGCCATCAGAAGATGGGTATGACTGTCATGGAAACCCGCCATGACCAGCTTGTCACCATAGTCAAGCACTTTTGTATCGGCATCGATATATTCATTTGCATCTTTTCGATCTCCAACACCGATAATCTTGTTGCCCTTCACGGCAACGTAGCCGCAAAAAGGCTTCTCCGCAACACTGTCAAAGACCGCATTGCTCTTTATTACAATATCCGCTTTCATTCTTCTCACTTATTCCCTTTCTTCAACTAGTAAGAAATCTAGCAATATAAAGTGATATTAGTTTATTAACGAAATGAAATCTCCATTATAAGCAGAGTCTTTTTAGGAATTACTATGCTTTCAAATTTTGCGAATAAGGTTTTCTGCGAGCTTGCGAAGAAAAGCATTGTTTGAGCGAAGCGAGTTTGCTTTTCTATCAGAAAGCCACGAGCAAAATTTATTAAAGTATGAATTCCTAAAACCAACTCTGCGAATAATGGATAATAGAATTTTTATTCCTCCATCTTCAAATCCGGTGGAAGCTTTCGGAAGAAGTTGGTGGTGGCGGCAAGGTAGACGACGCCTACGGCAAGCCAGCTGAAGCCCAGCATCTTGGAGTTGGCATCCAGGCTGATCCAGATGGCCAGGCAGACGAATGCTCCGCCCAAAGGCAGGATCAAATACTTGATGAGGCTCATACCGGAACGCTCTTTTTTCTTGATAAAGTAATGAGCGATAACGGAGATGTTAACCAAGGCAAAGCCTGCAAGTGCACCAAAGTTGATCAGGGACGCTGCTACACCCAGAGATAACTTAATACCGATAAGGCTGATCGCACCGATCAAGAAAATATTGTAGGTAGGGGTCTTGTGTTTTGGATGGATGTAATTAAAGAATTTCTTAGGAAGGGATCCATCGCGTCCCATGCTGTACAGTATTCTTGCTGCAGAAGCCTGGGAAGCCATGGCGGAAGCCAGACAGCCGATGCAGTAAGCAGCGGTAAATAAATATCCCATGGTAGCACCGGCTATTTTTCCTATCAATTCATAGGCACCGGAATCTATTGATTCGAAGTCAGACCATGCAGTTGGCCATGCCAGTTGACTTAGATATGCGACCACGATAAATACAACGCCGGCGCCTAGACAAGTAATAATGATTGCTTTTCCGATGTTTTTTTCCGGATCGATCGCTTCTTCGGATACAGTGGTTACCGCATCGAAACCAAGGAAGGATAATGCCAGTATCGAAGCTCCTGTTAAAATAACACCAAATCCCATGGAGGAGAGCTCTGCATTGTTAACGAATGCATTCATATCGAAGAAGGTAGCTGCTCCGCCTCCGGAAACCAGATATTTGATAACAAAGATGACAAAGGCCAATAAGAAGATCCCTTGTATCACGATAAGACCATTGTTGACCCATGCGGTGAGCTGTATTCCGAAATAGTTTACAATTGTTACAACAACAATGTATCCAACGATCCATGCCCAAGCCGGAACGCCTGGGAATACAGGAGCTAAGAAGATTGCTGCAAGCAGATAATTGATCATTGGCAGTAATAAATAGTCCATCAGGATCGCCCAGCCTGCCAGGAAGCCCAGATGCGGATTCATGGATCGCTGCACATAGGTGTAAACTGATCCCGCCACAGGATAAGCTTTTACCATTTGGCTATAGCTTAAAGCGGTCAGGACCATCGCTACGGTGGCGACCGCATAGGTCAGAGAGAGCATGCCGTGTGTCATGTTTGAAACGAGTCCGTATGTAGAAAAGATGGTCAATGGGCAAAGATAGGCTAATCCATAGAAGATCAGCGAGCTCAAAGGAAGAACCCGGTTCAGCGTTTGCTCATAACCAAACTTTTCTAGTCTTTTCGTGTCTTGTACATTTTGTGAATCCATTTTTTTCACCCTTTCATTCGTAATATATAAAATAATAACGGGAACATAAGGATTTCCGGAACCGAATCCGGATTTACTTGATCGACAGATACATCAGTTCGCCGTAGGAGTCCACTCTTCTGTCGCGATGGAACTGCAGGATATCTCTCGCACGTTTGATCTCATCCAGATCCAGCTCTGCAACGATGAGGTCTTCTTCTTTTCTCTTGCCTTCTGCAATCAGATTGCCCCAGGGATCGGATACGAAGCTTCTTCCGTAAAATTCCATGAATCCGCTGCCGTCGGCGGCATCTTCCCGGCCGACGCGATTGCAGGCGCAGACGTAAAAGTTGTTATGGATCCCGTGGCCGCGAATGGCATCGACCCAAGTCTGGGAGGTATCCAAATCCGGATTGTCCGGCTCCGAGCCGATGGCGGAAGGATAGAAGATGAAGTCTGCACCCTTGATTGCCATGATTCTGGTTGGCTCCGGGAACCATTCATCCCAGCAGATCAGAACGCCGAAGGTTCCGTACTTCGTCTTCCAGACGGTATAAGGAGAATCTCCCGGAGTGAAGTAGTATTTCTCTAGGTACTGTGGACCTTCCGGAATGTGATGCTTTCTGTAAACGCCGAGCATGGTGCCGTCCGCGTCGATGACCGCCGCGCTGTTGTAGTAAACGCCGTCCATGGCATATTCGTAGAAACAGCTGACGATGACGACATCCAGTTCCTTTGCCAGAGCCA
This sequence comes from uncultured Oscillospiraceae bacterium, assembly GCA_964612345.1. Taxonomy (GTDB): domain Bacteria; phylum Bacillota; class Clostridia; order Peptostreptococcales; family Anaerovoracaceae; genus Anoxybacterium. Next base: position 70,325 of record CAZTEH010000004.1, read on the forward strand.
TCATTTCCAGATTGGTCGGTCCGTCTGCCGGTTCCGCCCAGTCGTATTTGGTATAGTCAATGATCTGCGCAAAATACTGACCGTTAAAGAGCTCCTGGGTGCAGATTATTTTCGCCCCCTTCGCAGCCAGCTCGCGGACTTGCGATTTTGCCTTCTTTAGATTCTCGCTTCGGTCGGTAACGCAGGCAAACTGCGTCATTCCAATGATGACCTTTCCCTTGTTCATTTTTTTGTACTCCCTTCTACTTTATTATTGGATCGGACGGAATTCTCGTCCAGATAGTAAATGCCTCCAAGTTTTTTGTTCTGATCATGGATGTAGGTCAAATCTCCTAACAGATGGGTTATCTGCTCTAAAAGCATCTTGCTTTCTTCCAATTGGAATTCATTCAGATAACCATTGATCGAATTGCTGTCGTAATGCTGGTGCATGCGTTCCAGGATGATTTCCAGCTTATTGGCAGTCGAAGTCAGTTTTTCCTGTGCGAGCTCCTCGATGTAGAGATTCTCTTTTAAAGCAAGAATGAACTTCTCTGTCGTCATCCGGATAAATTCGATTTCATCCAGCATTTTCTGTCCTTCGCTGTTTCTGCCGAATTTTATTGTCCGTGTATCTTTCTGAAGATCCTGACAGAATAATTTGTGGATTTTTCGCTGCGCTTCGTCCACGGGCTTTGCAATGTATTTCCCTAAAAAATAGGCGACAGCGGCACAGAGTATGATTCCAACCAGAATCACGGTGTCGATGAGTGTTCGAATGTAATTCAGATCTTTGAATATTTCCTGGGACTTCACTTCGATAACAAAAATATATCCATTGCTCATTTTGCCGTAGCTCAGCACCTTGCCGTCGGTGGCTTTTCCAATAAATACACGCTTTGACGTACCGTTTTCGATGACATCAATCAATTTTTGATATCCTGCCTCCGGATCGGCCAGATTGGTATTCCCGTTTACTTCTTTTGCACCGGGGGTAACGATGACGTCATAGTCGCTGCTTAACAGGAACGCATACCCCGTATCGAGTACCTTGAATTTCTCGATAATGGTTTTTACCGATTCAAAGGTCATGTCGATGCCGGCCACGCCGATGAGCTGGTTCTTGTAATATAACGGTGCATTGTAGGAGATCATATAATAACCGGTATAGATATCGATGTAAGGCTTGCTCCAGACGCCTGTCTTTGCTGTGACCGCATCGTAATACCAGCCCATTTTTTCATTGCTGGGATAGAAGTTCTTTTTCAGCTCCATATTGCTTCGCTGGATTTCGCCGGTGAGATTTTTATCCAGAAACCAGACGCCGTAGGTCTCATCGTCTTCTCCCAGATGAAGCGGGATGCTCGGCTCGAAATCGAAATAAATGCCCAGAAAATCATCCAGATTGTCTACCGCGAACTGCTTTGTCAATGCAACCAGCATCTGATCCTGATAATTTCTTAAATAGGCATCCGGGTCGGAGTAAAGCGCATCGTAATCGATGGTTCCGTTGATGGCGGACAGATAGGAATCCAGGGTGTTTTCTACCTTTTCCGTGGAATTGCTGAAGATGCTCGCGTAATTTTCGGCAGTCATCTCCAGATTTTTATATACGTTTTCCTCGACGACTTTGCTGCTCTGGTAAAGAACCAGTCCGCCGATGGCCGCGGATAGCACCGAGGCACAGAGCATGACCACGACCATGATTTTGCTGCTTGTTCTCCAAATCTCTTTCATCTGCAAATCCAATCCCTCCATAATATCTATGTTGAAGTATATCGCCTTATCATATAAAACAAATAATAGAATAATCAAAAAATAATAAAAATTCAGACGACTGTGGTTGTATCTTGATGATTTGGGGATTCGGCGGTATAATGACAAGTAATTTATTGAAGCTTGTTAGTATTGGTGAAAAATATGTTTCTGATGTTTTATTATGCGCTGATTCTGTCCATATTCCTTTTTATATTTGCATTCGTTTTTTTATCCATTTACAAAAAAACCCATGAAAGAGCCATCGGGTTCTGGGGTGCCAGCTGGGGACTTTACGGTGTGGGCGTTCTCATGCAGATTCTTTTCATCGATGTGATCCCAAGCACCTATCTCCTGACCTTTCAGCAGGTGGTTTTTTCGCTCAGCGCGTTGATGCTGCTGACAGGCACCTATCACTTAACGCAGAAGGATGTGCCGCGGTTATGGACCTGGCTGTTTTTGGGCAACATGCTGTGGATCATTCTCTGCTTGAATTTTGATTTTATCTATTTTATCGAAGTGCTTCCACTGTCCCTTTTCTACAGCGTCGTTGCCATCTACACGGGAATCGAATTTTTGCAGGAATGGCCCATTGAGGGAACGGAAAAGAGTGTCACCGGAATTATTTTTATCATCTGGGGGATCCATAAGTCTTATTATTTTTATCTGAACCCGGACTTTACTTCTTCCTCAACCCATTATATTCTGGAGCTCGCGCTGATACTGGCGCTGAATGTGGCCATCTTCTTTGTCTTCCTCCAGAAGAACAACAATACCCTGAAAAGAAACGAAAAGATCTTTCGGCTGCTGACGGAGAATTCAAGGGATATCATTTATCTTTATACAACAAAACCGGATCCGTGTTTTGAATACATCAGCCCAAACGTCACACGAATTTTGGGCTATACGCAGAATCAGTTTTACGAAAATCCCTATCTGCTGCTGGAATGCGTTCATCCGGAGGACAAGGCATTGTTCGACTTGAGCAATACGCCAAACCTTTCCCCTGATTCTTCGGTTACCTTGCGGTACCTGACAAGCGGTGGGGAATACCGATGGTTCCAGGAGTATACGGCCTTGATCCACGATTCTTCCGGTGAGATCTTCGGCATTGAGGGAAGGATGCAGGATGTCACGGAGAACAAGAAGTACAGCGATGAAAAGAATCATTCGGAAAAGGAGCGGCAGAAGCTGCTGTATGTCATTTCCCATGAGCTGAAAACTCCGATCACAACGCTTCGGGGAAATCTGGAGGCCATTCTGGACAATAAGATCAACGACGACAAGGTACGGCTGGTGGAATCGGTTTCCAACGCATATCAGAAAACCCGCCTTCTGGAGCGGCTGGTTACCGATCTATTCGAGCTGTCACAATTTGAAAGCAGCCAATTTACCTTCAATTTCTACCTCCTGTCCTTTGAAGAGAGCTTTCTGCCGATTTTCGAGAAGTTTTCCCATGACGCCGAGCAGGCGGGGTATGCGTTTTCCTTGCGCATTGCAGAGGAGATCGACCGAAAAAATCTGGAGTTTATCCTGGATGTTGAAAGAATCGATCAGGTCATGTATAATCTTGTGAACAACGCCATGAAAAACACGCCGCGGGAGGGGAAAATCACAATCGATTGCAAACTCCTGAACAAGGACTTTATTATGATCCGGATATCCGATACGGGCTACGGCATTGCCGAGAAGGATATCCCTCATATATTTGAAATGTTCTATACGGTCTCTAATGCAAAGGGAAACAGGGGCACAGGTCTTGGCCTTGCCATATCAAAGGAAATCCTGTTCAAGCATCACGCGGAGATTTCCGTGGAAAGCCAATTGAATGAGGGAACTGCATTCACGATCAAATTTCCTGTTGCAAATGTCAATTAAAAAGAAAGGGTGAGCTTTATGCCAAATGAAAACATTCTGCTGGTGGACGACGAAAAAGGGATCATAGACTTCTCAACGCTATATCTGGTGGAAGAGGGATTTCATGTTTTCCCGGCTTTCTGCGGCTCGGAAGCTCTTGATATACTGAGAAAACAGAAAATCGACCTCATCGTTTTGGACATCATGCTCCCCGACATTGAAGGAACGGAGCTTTGCCTGAGCATTCGCAAAATAACGGACTGCCCGATCATCTTTGCCAGCTGCAAATCCAATGATATCGACAAGGTCATTGCACTCGGCGCAGGCGGGGATGATTATATCACCAAGCCGTTTTCCGGGATGGAGCTGGTCGCCCGCATCAAAGCCCATTTGCGGAGGAACCGGCTGGTGGAGAACCAGAAAACCGGCTCAAAATCCATGCTGGAGTATCAGGATATCAAGATCAACACGGATACGTATGAAGTTCAGTGCGGAGACAGGAAGGTTTCCCTGTCGGCCAAGGAATTTGAGATTCTGGCGCTTCTCATGTCCAATCCTAAGCGCATTTATACGATGGAACAGATCTACGAGGCAGTCTGGAAGGAAAATTCTCTGGACGGCGATTCCAGGACCATCATCGTCTATATCGGGAACATCCGTAAGAAAATAGAGACGGACGCATCCAATCCAAGGTTTATTCTGACGGTCCGGGGCGTGGGCTATAAGTTCAACGCGAATTTGCAGACTGTGTAGTCGCAAAGCAGAATTTGGGAAGAAAGGTCAAAAGCAAATGAAAGAAATCAAGACGGCAGCCATGATCGGTTTGGGCAATTTGGGCATCGCCTACGGAAATCATCTTTCGAAAAAAATGCCCAAGGAAGATTTGAGGATCATCGCCGATCAAAGCCGGATCGAACGCTATGAAAAGGATTTGGTTTACTGCAACGGGGAACGCTGCGATTTTCATTACGTCACTCCGGAAGCGGTAATGGAGCCGGCAGACCTTGTTCTCATTATGGTAAAATTCCAGAACCTTGCAGAGGCCATCGGCGCCATTAAGAATCAGGTTGGAAAGGATACCGTTATCCTGTCCGCTTTGAACGGGATCTCCAGCGAAGGAATGGTAGGCGATGCCTATGGCATGGATAAGGTGCTCTATTGCGTTGCGCAGGGGATGGATGGGATCAAAACGGGAAACCGGCTGACCTATGATCATATGGGAATGCTCTGCTTCGGAGACGGAGAAGCGGGAGTCATTTCAGAGAATACAAGAACGGTAGAGACTTTTTTCAAGAAGGCAGAGCTTCCTCACGAGGTTGAGACGGATATGATGAAAAGGCTGTGGGGCAAATTCATGATGAATGTCGGCGTCAACCAGACGGCGGCCGTTTATCTGTGCAACTACGGAGGACTTCAGGAGGAAGGGCTGGCCAGAAATACCATGATCGCGGCCATGCGTGAGGTCATTCCGTTGTCTGAGCGGGTGGGACTTCCTCTGACGGAAGAAGATTTGGCCTACTGGCTGAAGGTCCTGGGATCTTTGCGACCCGAAGGAAAGCCGTCCATGCAGCAGGATATGGAGGCCGGGAAGACGACGGAGGTGGAGTTGTTCTCCGGCACGGTGCTGGAACTGGGACGAAAGTACGGGATTTCAACACCGGTGAACGAATTCTTGTGTCAGAAAATAAAGACTATGGAGCAGCAATCAGGTTCTTGACGGATAGTCGGTTCAGGATTTTGCATAAATATTGATAAGTCCGGTCAAAGGAAGCCAGTTCCATCCGCTCGCGCGGAGTGTGGACGTCCAGGGTGTTTGGCATCAATACAATGATATCCATTCCGCCCATATTTTCCGCAATAGTCCCTGCATCGGTTCCGGAATGGATCCGTCGGCGTATGAAATCCTTTCCTGTTTCCTCTTTGAAAACATCGGACCAGATGCGGATGAGCGGAGAATTTTCTTCTATGGTATAACCGGAATAATGGAACGCTTCCTGATAGACCGCATTGTGATTTTCTGCAATCAGAACCGTCTGCACAACCAGATCGGAAATCTGCGCGGTGGAGATACTGCGGCAGGAATAACCGATTTTGATTCGGCTGCCTTCCATAGAAACGATGCCCAAATTCCTTGAACCAATGGGAAAATCAGGGGCGTTCTTGTCCCATGTCTCGACTCCGACGGGGAGCATACAAATCAAGTGAATGACTTCGCCGGATGCAGCTTGGGTCAGTGCGGAGGCTGTTTCATAACCAGAATATAATCCGCTATCGAATACGGCCGTTAATCCCGGATCGTCCTCTTTCAACTCTTTTGAGATCTCATGGACGGTCTTTTGTACAATACGATTCAATTCACCTTCGAAGAGGGTAAAGAGCGCTTCGCATTCCTGTGGAATCCCGTTGAGGATGGTGCCTCCGGTGATGGAAATCAGCTGAACCGGATACTCGCTGCTGATCGCAGAGAGGATCCGGGCGGTGATTTGAATGGCATTTCCCTGCCCTTTTCCGATGTTCAATGCGGCATGTCCGCCCCGAAGACCGGATACCCTCAATGAGAAAACTGCTTTATCATTCGGCACCATGGGACACTCTTTCATGATGTATCCGCAATGGATTCCGGTTGTTGAAACGATGGTGGTTCCTTCTTCCAGTCCGTCCAGCGCGATCAGCATTTTTGACGAGAGCTTCGAATAATCGAGGTGGCGGGCGCCTCCCATTCCATCCTCTTCCTGTACGGTGAAGACACATTCCAGAGGGGGATGCATGATCGCCGGATGATCCAATATGGCAAGCATCAAGGCCACTCCGGCACCGTCGTCAGATCCAAGGGTGGTGCCCTGCGCTTTCACCCATCCATTCTCCACGATCAGCTTGATGGATTCGGTGGAAAAATCAAAAGATGTTCCCGGCTCCTTTTCGCAGACCATATCGAGATGCGCCTGCAGCATGACTGATTTCGAGTTTTCACAACCCGCCGTTCCGGCCTTTTTTATGATCACATTGCCTATTTTATCCTGATCGAACCAAAGGCCTCTGTTTTTCGCAAACGCAACGATGTAATCGGAAACAGCCTGTTCCCGGAAAGACTGCCGTGGAATTCTGCTGATCTCTTCAAAGAATTTTTGATGGGGCTTTGTTGTATCCAGAACACATTCCATAGTTTAACTCCTCCAAACACACGGTTCATCTGCTTTATCATCATATTATAGCATAGGAGCGAATTTACAGATGGTATAAAAATATAATGTAATAATTTTAAATTTCGGCTAAAATAGGATTAACAAAACTATTACAGAGATAAGAATACAAAGGAAATGAACTAATGGATTTAAAATCAAGACTGTCACTAAATAAAATAAGGGATATTGCAGGGAGCAAGATAAATTATGTGAGAGGAGAGGAATACCTTACAAGAAAAAAAGTTACTGACGTCAAGCTTTGGGAGAATGAAGGAGAAGAGCAGCTGTCCGCCTCGATACAAGGAAACGGAGAAGCCCCTTATATTACCAGTGTCCTCATCGCCGACTTAGGTGAAGTCATAGGCTATGATTGTACATGCCCTGCTTTTTATGACAATAATAGGGTCTGCAAGCATATCGTAGCCCTGCTGCTTTACCGATTCAGCAATAAAGAGAAAAGAGCTTACAAGATCATGGAGGGAGCAGGCCCATTTGATGATGATGGTTATTACGATGATGATGATGATTATGATGATTACGATGATGATCTTGAAAGAGATATCACCACCAGAGAAGATTATGCTAGAATCGTAAATAGTCTGGAGAATCAAAAACGCGGAACGGACAAAGTTGTTTATACAGATCCGCGCATCAAAACCTTAATTTACCGTTATGCAAACGATGATTTGGCAAAAGTTTCTGCAGAAAATAATGTAAAGGCAGTGCCTAAGCTGGATTTGTTCGAGGGAGTTGCATATTTAAGCATTACGATTGGAAGTTCAAGGCAATATATTGTAAAAAACATAGAAAGCTTCTGCAATAACATGAAAATCAGATCGAATGTAAACTACGGCAAGGAACTGGAGCTTACTCATCATATCGATGCCTTTGAACCGGAATCACAGCCATTAGTAAGATTTATTCTAAAAAAACAGACTGAAAAAGATCATTACTCTTCTTTGAACAACCGATATTCAGGAGGGTATGGATATCAGTATGGCGGCAGCACTTATGGACCGGAAAGAGATAAGAGGAACCTAAAGCTTTCGCCTTCCGGCATTGATGAACTATTTGACTTACTGATCGACAAGGAAATCACGATTGGTGCAGGGAAACCTTCAAAATTAGTGAATAACACCCCTTGCTATTATTTGGAAATGAAAGAGCTTCCTGAGCAGAAGGGCTTTGTTTTAACTTTGCCTGATTATCATTACATTTTTGGTGAAAGGTACATTTATTTATATTGCAGCGAAAATTCTAAATTTGGAAAAGAGCATGGCCTTGCTAATATATTATATCGCTGCGGCGAGGATTTTTCTTTGCGGTTAAAGGATCTGATCACAGCCCGACTTGGTTCCGGACAGCCTCTTATTATATCTGATGATGACATGACATCCTTTTATGTTAATGTTTTGTCTGAACTGAAGGATATTGTAGAAATAAAAGGAGATCTTTCTAAGCTTAAAAAATTTGCCCCCGATGAAATGCAGGTAAAATTTTATCTGGACAGCCCGAAGAATGACGCCGTCACTGCTGTATTGAAACTTCAGTATGGAGACGTGGAAATAGATCCTTATGACAATTCCCAAAAACCGCCGAAGGGCATCGCCAGAGATGAAAAAAAAGAACGAAGAATTAACATCATTATGAACAAGTACTTTAAGTACTATGACCCACAGCAGAAGTTTTCATTTATGCAGGGAGATAACGATTTAATTTATCATTTCGTTACAGAAGGCTTTGCAGAAATTGCTAAGTTAGGTCAGGTATTTGTGTCGGACAGATTCAAAAATATGAGTGTGAAGAGGCCGCCTCAGATTGCAGTGGGTGTTCGGTTGGAAAGCGACCTGCTTCATATTGATCTGGATACTAAGGAGCTGCCTCTGGACGAGGCAATGGATGCGTTGGAGCAATACCGGCAGAAGCGAAAGTATTATAGAATGAAGGACGGCAGCTTTCTTAAGCTGGAGGATGCCGGGTTTTCCGAACTGGCTGAGCTGGTGGAAGGGCTTGGGCTTTCCCGGAAAGATCTTTCCAAAGAAGAAATTACAGTTCCTAAATACAGAGCTTTATATCTCGATCATTTGCTGAAAAGTTCAGACAATGTTACATTTGAAAGGAATGGACATTTTAAGAGTCTGGTTAAAAATATGAAAGCAATTGATGACAGTGAGTTTACGATTCCGGAAAGTCTGGACCATATTATGAGAGGATATCAAAAGGATGGCTATCGTTGGCTGGCTACTATGGACAGCTATGGGTTCGGCGGGATTCTGGCAGATGATATGGGTCTTGGAAAAACCCTGCAGGTCATCTCTTTACTGCTTTCGAAAAAAGAAGAAGGACAGGATCACAGCGCTTTGGTTGTTTGCCCTGCTTCTCTGGTTTTAAACTGGCAAAATGAAATACAGAAATTTGCACCCCGGATGAATGCGTTGGCTGTAATAGGCTCCCTGATAGAACGAAGAGCTTTATTAAAGCAAATGGATGACTATGATGTAATCATTACCTCCTATGATTTACTGAAAAGAGACATTGATCAGTATCAGGAAAAAGAATTCCGCTATCATATCGTAGACGAGGCTCAGTTCATTAAAAATCAAGGAACTCAGAATGCAAAAGCAGTCAAGACCATAAAGAGCAGGCAGCGTTTTGCACTGACCGGCACGCCGGTGGAGAACAGGCTTAGCGAACTATGGAGCATATTTGATTTTCTGATGCCGGGATATCTGTTCAGCTATCATAAATTTAAAGAAATATATGAAACTGATATTGTAAAAAACGGCGACAAAGAAAAAACTGCAATGCTGAGCAGACAGGTTGCTCCGTTCATGCTTCGCAGATTGAAGCGCAATGTACTCAAAGAGCTGCCGGAAAAGATAGAAAGTGTAATTCATGCGCAGATGGAAGGGGAGCAGAAAAAACTGTACCTGGCAAATTTAGCAAGGGCTAAGTCGGATATTAAAGACAAGATTAAGGAAAGCGGCTTTGAAAACAATAAACTCATGATTTTGGCTTTGCTGACCAGACTGCGGCAGATCTGCTGCCATCCATCCCTTTGTTATGAAGATTACAAGGCAGAAAGTGCAAAACTGGAAGCCTGCATCGAACTGCTGCTTGAGGCCTCTTCCGCCGGACATAAGGTGCTACTGTTTTCACAGTTTACTTCCATGCTGGAAATAATAGAAAAACGATTAAAAAAAGAAGGACTCTCTTACTATATGCTTACAGGCGCTACAGCAAAAGAGAAAAGAATGGAGCTGGTGGATCACTTCAATGTAGATGATACGCAGGTCTTCCTGATCTCGTTGAAGGCAGGAGGTACTGGGTTGAACCTTACTGGGGCTGATGTTGTCATCCATTATGATCCATGGTGGAATATTGCAGCCCAAAATCAAGCCACAGACAGGACCCACAGAATCGGGCAGAAAAACAGTGTGCAGGTGTACAAGCTCATAGAAAAAGGAACATTGGAAGAAAAAATTCTCAAGCTCCAGGAAAGTAAAAAAGACTTGGCCGACTCTATTGTGAAAGATGATATGAAAGGATTTCAAGCACTCACACAAGATGCATTGCTGAAGCTTTTGGAGCCATAGCTGCAGCGAAAGGCTCCATCATCCATGCTTTCATATTTTATGAACGCAGTTTTCAGTATTTTCGATTGAAGTTCTAAAACAGATATGTTATAATCCAATTCGCGGAACAAAAAAAGGCATAAAATAAATAAGACCTCCCGCAGACCATATCATAATATGGGCGATTAACTCAGTTGGTAGAGTGTCACCTCGACAAGGTGGAAGTCGTTGGTTCGAGCCCAATATCGCCCACCAAAAAACCTTCTTGATTTAAAGAAGGTTTTTCTTTTATCTTGTATCACCATCTTGTAGGATGGATATGATACAAGACAGCTCGCTGATAGGCATAAAAGCGTCTGATTTGAACGCTTCGGGAAAAGCTTGCGCACAAACGTCTTGTATGGTATTGTGATGATATAAGATGGAGGTAAAAAAATGATTTCTAACGCATATACGCCGCCATATTCCATGACAGAGACTATAACGAGCTTAATGATAGAAATTGGAGAAAAAGTAGGTTCCATTATGGCATGGCAGCATATGAATGCCAATCCGCAGCTGCGCAGAAACAGCCGTATCCGCACCATTCACGCATCCCTTGCCATAGAAAACAACTCTTTATCCTTAGATCAAGTGACAGACATTATTAATGGCAAGCGTATCCTTGGCGCACCTGGAGAAATCCGAGAGGTCAAAAACGCTTATGAGGCATACGAAAGGCTGTTGTCTTTCAATCCCTATTCCGTTGAAGATTTACTGAAAGCGCACGGTATTCTGATGGATGATTTGGCGACGCCAGCCGAAATGGTGCTTCAGCATATGGCCAACCTCCTGCATTGGACAGAAACCACAAAGATGCCCCCGCTGATTAAAAGCTGTGTATTCCATTATGAGTTTGAGTTTATTCACCCATTCGCAGACGGGAATGGCCGTATGGGAAGAATGTGGAACACGCTGCTGCTGTACCAATGGAAGCCGATATTTGCGTGGATACCCGTGGAAACAGTGATACGCGAAAAGCAGGAGGCTTATTACGATGCTCTTGGAAGGGCGGACAGAGTTGCCAATGCTACGCCGTTTGTGGAGTTTTTACTGCAGGCAATTCTCGACACCCTTATAGAGATTGAACGCGACCAAATACCCACAGGAAAAATTAGTCCGCATATTCAGCTATTCTTAGATAAGCTTGGCAATGAAGAACTAGCCGCCAGCGAAATTATGAGGCGTATGGGATTAAAGAACCGACCGGCTTTTCGAAAAACGTATTTGCAGCCCGCATTGAATGCTCATTTAGTTGAGATGTCACTTCCGGACAAACCGAACAGCAAAAATCAGAAATACAGAAAGCGCTGAAAATCTTGCTGCCCGACTAAGAGAAATATTGATTTAACAAGGATTATGAGGAAAATTTATGATGAAAAAAATCAAGAAAATCATTACAGTAACCATCGTTATCGCCGTACTGGTGACCACAAGCGTACCCGTGTTTGCATTCAGCCAGAATGAAAGTCGTAGTGTGGAAAATTTCTTTATCGACGCGCAGCTGCTGAAAGGGGACGGCACGAGTTACGGACTTGAGAAAACCGCCAGCCGCCTGGAAGGCATCATTATTCTGCTCCGGCTTATGGGGAAAGAAGCGGAAGCCCAGACGATGAACAGCCTGCCATGTCCGTTCAGGGATGTGCCGGATTGGGCAAAGGGATACGTCAATTATGCTTATGCAGAAAACATTTCCAAAGGGGTGAGCGATACCCGGTTTGGAGTAAGCGATAAAATGACGGTTGATCAATACAACACCCTGCTGCTGAGGGTTCTTGGCTATGACGACAGCCGGGGCGACTTTCAATGGGATGATTCGGTAGACAAGGCGGAGGAATTATCCATTCTGCCCGGCGACATGGCTGAGTTCTATACACGAAGCGGTGCCTATACCAAAGGGGACCTGATGGAGACCTCCTTCTGTTATCTGGAGGCAAATTACAAGGATCAGGACAGGACCCTCATTGATATGCTTGCTGAAAATGATGTGATATCCGATGAGCTTGCGGAAAAATACGGATTGGCCATCGAAGGCTGGAGAAGCATCACAACCGGCTTCGACGACGATGATTATCTGAATTTCCAAATCAATGACAACACATTGACGATTACAGGGACAAGTGAAGATAAGAATAAGACCTATCTTTTGGTTCAGATCAACGACACCGACACGGAAGTGAAAAAAAATGATGCGGTCGGCAGAATTGGCAGTGACGGTCAGTATGATATCGATCTTCCTCTGGGCAGACTCCCCGCGGGAGAATATTATGTCGATGTTTACGGCAATGATGAACGGTATAATTATTATACCAGCACGGTCTTGTCCAGCGTAATTCTGAAAAAGACAGACGATGACTTATATTTTGAAGCCTCACCCGTTTACGGCCAGAATTTGAGGATCCATAACGGCAATCAGCTGGAGGATCCGGATTACGAAATGACCCCCTCCACGCGGTCGGCGCAGGAATTCATCACAGCCATTTCAGCTTTGTCGGAGGAAATAACCGGCGGCCTCAGCGGTGATTACGAAAAGATGCAGGCGATCCATGACTGGGTGGCAGAAGAAATCTATTATGATAAAGACTTCCTGAACGGAAAAACGAAGCGGACCAATATCAATTCCATTGCAGTACTGAATAACAAATACGCTGTCTGCAGCGGCTATGCCAATCTGACCAACGATCTGCTCGCTGCGGCGGGAATTCCCAGCAGACAGGTCATCGGCTACGGCTTGGGAATCAAAGGAGAAGGCGGATGGGACGATATCGATCTTCAGGAAATTGCACCGAACCATGTTTGGAATGAAGTGTATATTGACGGACGATGGATCATCATCGACGCTACCTGGGATTCTTCCAATGATTATGAAGGTGAAAAATTCACAAAGGGAGAAGGCGTGTCCCAGCTTTACTTCGACGTTTCCATGCCGTTCTTTTCCAACACCCATAAAGCGATCATGCCATAAACTTTTTGATTATTGTTAGCCGGTAAAGTATAATAAAGATAATATTGTTCAAAGGTGGGATCCAAATGACAGGAGAAGAAAGAAGAGCGAAGATCATAGAAATCTTGCGGAGCAGTGAAGAGCCGGTCTCCGGCGCTGAGCTGTCCAAACGGCTCAATGTGAGCAGGCAGGTTATCGTTCAGGATATCGCATTGCTCCGGGCGGTAAACCGCAATATCATCTCGACGACAAAGGGTTACGTGCTCTATTATCAGGAAGTACAGAAGGTAAACCGCTGCTTCCTTGTCAAGCATACGGACGACGAGATCGAGGACGAGCTTTGTACCATCGTTGACAATGGCGGCAAGGTAATGGACGTCATCGTCATGCACGATATCTACGGTGAAATTTCAACGGGCCTCATCTTAAAGAACAGGAAGGATGTCTACGATTTTGTTGAAAAGCGAAAGGGCCATAAAACGATTCCCTTGATGGAATTGACCGGCGGCATCCATCTCCATACGGTAGAGGCAGATTCGGAAGCGATCCTGGATTCCATCGAAAAGAAATTACGAGAGAAAAAATATCTGATCGAGGATAAATAAACATGAAACAGTTTGACGTACTGATTATCGGAGCGGGAGCAGTGGGAAATGCCATTGCAAGAGAGATCTCAAAACAGAATAAGGGAACTGTCGGCGTGCTGGAAAAGGAGCCTGATACGGCCTTTGGCATCAGCGGCAGGAACAGTGGAGTTCTTCATGCCGGGTTTAACAATAAACCCGGTTCTTTCATGGCAAAGCTTTGTGTCCAGGGTTCGGAAGGCTTTGAAAGAGAAGCTGCGGAGCTGGAGCTCCCCTTCAAAAAGACGGGAAAACTGATCATCGCCCGGTTTGCAGAGGATCTTGACCGGCTTGAAAAACTAAAGGAACAGGGTGAAGCCAACGGTGTCCGGGAGCTTCGGATCATTGGCCGGGAAGAGTTGGCAGAGCTGGCCGGTTATGAAGCCGGTGAAGGTGCCCTTTGGTCCGGAATGACGGGGATATTCGATCCGTTTCAATATACCATCGCCCTGGCGGAAGCTGCCGCCGCCCGGGGAGCGGAATATTTCTTCGGCAGGCAGGTGACCGGAATCAACGCGGATCGCTTTCTGGTCACAGCGGAGAATCGATCCACCGGGAAAGAGGAGCTTTACCAGGCAGGGATACTGATCAACAGTGCCGGCTTGTTTGCCGATGAAATCTGCCGAATGGCAGGAATCAATGACTATAAGATTTATCCCTGCAGGGGAGAATACCATATTTTATCGAATATAAAACATCGTTCCCAATTCGATAAAATGGGGAGTGCAGAGGGGCTGCTGGAGCTTCCGATTTACCCGATCCCAAATGAAAAGGAAGGCGGGCTGGGCGTTCATCTGACCCCGGCCATCCATGGAAATATTTTGATCGGACCGAGTGCGGAATATCTGACGGCAGAACAGGAACGCGAGGAGTACAGTACAACTCTGGATGTTATGGCGAGATTGAGCGAAGAGGGCGTGGGGCTGTTTCCGGAGCTGAATATCAAGGACTGCATCCACAGCTTTGCAGGGATCCGCCCAAAGCTGGCGTCCCAAGAACAAGGCGGTTACGCCGATTTTGTCATTGAGGAAAGCAAACAGGTGCCGGGCTTTATTCAACTGGTAGGAATCGAATCTCCGGGATTGACCGCTTCGATCCCCATCGGAAGAATGGTGGCACAGATGGCAGAAGGAATCCTTGCGAGAAACAAGAGTGTCGGGGATATGGGTTCGGAGGGAAATAGCAACAAATCCTCTCATAAACCTTACGGTGAGCCGGGCGATCGGAAAATGCTTTGCCGCTGCGAGGGGATTACAGAAGAGGCTGTTTTGGAAGCCTTTGACCGCATCCTGGAAATCGGTGCAATTCCAACAATCAAAGGATTGAAAAACAGAACAAGAGTGACCATGGGAAACTGCCAGGGCAGCTTTTGCACCATAAATATCATTGAGCTTTTACAGAAAAAAAGGAATATAGATCCTCTCGCGCTTCTCTGGAACGGATTTGGAAGTCTGATGTTTGACGGGAGGGTGAAGGAGTGAGAATAAAAAAAGATGTTGTTGTCATCGGCGGAGGCCCTGCGGGAATGGCGGCCGTGCTCTCTCTGAAAGAAAGAGGGATCGATAATATTATCCTATTGGAGAAGGAGAACCGCCTTGGCGGTGTGCTGTCTCAGTGCATTCATGACGGTTTTGGACTGATCTATTATCAAAAGAATTATTCCGGTCCGGAATATTCAGCGCTCTATGAGCAAAAGATCATAGACAATGAGATTCCCTATCGGACCGAAGCCACCGTCCTTTCCGTTCGCGCGCTGGAGGAGGAATCCTACAGCTCCCTGGTTACGGTTCAAACCTCGGAGGGCACGCTGGAATACGAAGCCGAAGCGGTAATTGCTGCTACAGGCTGCAGAGAGCGGGGAAGAGGACTGGCAGGAATTCCGGGAACGAGACCGGCCGGGATCTATACTGCAGGAACCGCACAGGCATTGATCAATCTTCAGAATTTCATGCCCGGACGCAGGGCGATCATTGTCGGTTCGGGAGATATCGGTCTGATCATGGCAAGGCGGATCACCCTGGAGGGCGGCCAGGTGCTTTGTGTCGCGGAAAAGGAAGATGTCCCCGGAGGTCTGAGACGAAACCTCATTCAATGTATTGAGGACTATGAGATCCCCCTTTATACCAATACGATCGTTTCCAACATTTTCGGAAAAGAACGGGTTACCGGAGCCGACATTTCTCAAATCGATTCGGATGGCTGTGTGATTCCGGAAAGCACCAGGCATTATGAATGTGACACGTTGATTTTATCGGTCGGTCTCATCCCGGAAGAAGATATGATTGAGGACAGGCACAGAGGTGTTTTCCTCTGCGGCAATTCTCTCTATGTTCACGATCTGGTGGATGATGTAACGCTGGAAGGGGAAATGGTCGCCGGACAGGTGGAGACCTTCCTCATGAAGCTTACATCGGGGCAAAAGCCCGACGATACCAGATATTCCTATCCCGGAGTTGACACCATGAGAAAAAAGCGGGCGGAGCTGCTGAAGCGGAAAAAGGACTTGGCCCGGAAGAAAGCGGAAACCGGAGCAAAGACCATTACCTGCATCATGTGCCCCAACGGCTGCGAGATCACCTACGATTTGAACGGAGGCATGTGCGGGAAGGGTCCTGAATATGTAAAAAACGAGATCCTGAATCCGAAACGGACATTGACTTCCTCGATCAGGGTAACGGGGGGAGCGATCCCGCTGGCCAGCGTAAAAACCACCGGCAGCATTCCGAAGGAAAAACTGTTGGAGGCCATGAAGCTGATTTCAGAGATTTCTGTCGAAGCGACCGTGGAGCTGGGCCAGATCATTCGAAAGGATTTCATGGAAGAGGGAATCAACCTGGTGGCAACGAAAACGGTAAAGGCAATTTAGTTGGCCTTATATCATCTGAACTAATGCATCTATCGTATCTCCTTTGCTAGAATTGCTTCTGCTAATTCTTCACCCCGTCCTTTAAGCTGCATACAATCAAGGTATATCTGGACCGGAGAAACCACCTGGCTTTCTTCAATAATGCGATTATTTTTCAGTATGCAATCATCATAGGGTTCAATAATTGTCAAATTAGCTCCCGTATCAACCTGCTTACATTCCAAATACGTCATTGCTTCTTTCACATCTTCTGGGGCAACATACACATGAACCTTGCTATATCTTACCACCGGTGTGTAGCGTACACCGCCGGAAAATCCAGTTAAATAGTAATTAATTCCGCATTCTTCCTTCATTCTTTTCAATTTGTTCTCAATCCCAGATACCCCATCAAGCGAATAACATTCGTAGAACGTATCTTTTTTATTTCCGTATGCCATCGCCCATGCTTTCATAATGGCTTCTGCGTTTGTGATTTTCATTCCCTCTTTTGACATTTCAATCCAAACATTATTGAGCAGGAATTCTTTCACCTTCTATTCGCCAAGGTTTCCCTTTTATCTCAATCTTAGTAGTAAGCAAAGAGTTGCGCCTGAAAGTTGTATTGACTACAACCTCGGGCATGTATAGAATGAATATAAAATAAGAAGGAAAATTCACGAAACAGAACAGATAGGAGTAACGGCACATGGCATCAGATATGGATTTAAAGGCCGTCGGGAGGCGAATTCGTTTCCAGAGAGAGCAGCTGCACCTGACCCGGGAAGAATTGGCGGAAAAACTGGAAGTGTCGGCGAAATTTTGTGCTGATATCGAATATGGAATGAAAGGGATGTCTATGACTACCTTGAATCACCTCAGTGAGATTTTAAACCTATCGACGGATTATATCCTCAAAGGAAACAGGGAGATCCGTGTCGAGAAGGCGGAGAACCACGATATTATTGAAAGCGTCGTTGCAACACTCAATAGCTGCAATCGGATACAACTGGGGCGTGTCGAGCAGCTTTTGAAAATATTTGTAGCTACAGTAAGTGAAACGGCCGGTGAATGCGAAGAAGCATAACGGGCGAGGTGAAACCACGCCTGCGTAATGGAATCTTAACTTGATAATAATAATAAAATAAAGTAAACTAATGCTGGAGTATCGGATTCGTTTCAATGGATCCGGAAATTGCTTCGGCAGTTTTATATTTTGAAAGGATCATCGCTTTTATGGTAAAATTTTCGCGAATCGCACTCTTATTTTTTGCGGATATTATTTGTATCAATTTCGCATACATTGTATCGTTCCTGCTGCGCTTTGAATTCACGATTACGGATGTCTTTATGGGATTCTTCGCAGTATACTTCAATAATATTATAATCATAACCGCTATTAAACTCGCGGTTTTCTGGGCATTGGGCCTTTATCGGAGTCTTTGGAAATATGCAGGGACGGAAGAAATTGTAAAAATCGTTCTGGCTGCGGCTGCTTCTGCAGCGGCAACCATCGTTTATCTGGAGTTTACTCAGCAGTATTTCCCTAGGAGCATCTATGTTTATAGCTTTGTCATGGATATCGTCCTCATCGGAGGAGTCCGTTTCGGTTATCGCATCATACGGGATCTGAGAAAGCCGGGCGCGATGAGCAGTCTCGTACATGTCCTAGGCAAGAGCCATGCGGTTGCGGAAATCAGCAAAGTCATGGTGGTTGGCGCCGGGGATGCCGGAGCGGCAATCATAAAGGATATCAAGCAGCATCCCGACCTTGGCAAAAGAGTCGTTGTAGCCATCGACGACAATCCGAATAAAATGAACCAAACCATCGTAGGTGTCAAGATTGCGGGAAGTCATGCGGCGATCAAGCAGATCGCAAGAAAGTACGGTGTGGATGAAATCATCATCGCCATTCCATCCGCAAATAAAAAAGCCATTCAGGAAATCGTCAACGAATGCAATAAAACCCGCTGCAAGATGAAAATTCTGCCGGGGATCAGCGACCTGATCAACGAGAAGGTCAGTATCAGCAAGCTGAGAGATGTTGATATCGAGGACTTGCTCGGCAGAGATCAGGTGCAGGTAAACCTGAAAGAAATCAGTGGCTATTTCGAAGGGAAAATCGTACTGGTCACCGGCGGAGGCGGATCCATCGGATCGGAGCTTTGCCGGCAGATCGCACGGTTCAAGCCGAGAAAGCTCATTGCGCTGGACATCTATGAAAACTCCGTATTTGAACTGTCAAGTGAGATCAAGAGCATGTATCCGAACCTGGAATTCGAAGTGGTCATCGCATCGGTTCGTAGCAGACTAAGGATGCGAGAGGTTTTCCTCAAATACAAGCCCCACG
>CAZTEH010000005.1:0-20966 GCA_964612345.1 uncultured Oscillospiraceae bacterium
AGGAGTATCTTACCAAATCTAGCCTTACCTGTCAACCCGTTTTTTATACTTTTTTCGATTTAAATCAGCGCCATTATTTTACATCTCTTTCGCTACATTTATATAGTCTGAATCCGATGTATAAAAGGATACCTATTAAATTATAAATGGAAAAGAAAAGATACACCTGTATCCCGCTGTATTGATCGAGGATCGCACCTCCGATAAGCTGGCATAGAATCGAGCTGCAGTTGGAGGATATGGCCTGGTACAATGTCATGGCCATACCGATCATGGCTGGTTCCACCAGCTTTGCAACATATCGAATGAGCTCGATCAGCACGATCCCGTTGACCAGACCTTGCAGAAAGAAGGTTCCGATCAGAAGCTCAGGAGCCGGCCCGGTGCTGTACCATAAGTAACGCAGCGAAGATATGATCATGGAAAATAAGACCATTCTCTCCATCGTGAAGATTTTCTCCAATCGTTCCGTCCATGCCATAAACGGAGCTTCCGCTCCGCACATCAACAGAAACGCGAGACCGATTCCGGCGATGCTTCCGCCTACATCTTTATAAAGGAAACCAAAATAGGTATTGTTGGCAACATTGGTTCCACAGATAAAGAATGCGGAAAACAGCAGCGCCATGAGTTTTTTGTTTCGGAAAAGAACCATGTAGTCTCCCCGATGCGGTTTCACCAGGTCTTTTGATATCTCCGGCTTGATCAACGCTTCCGGTTCCTCCGGATTCGTTTGTTCCTCCGTCTCCAGCATGGTCATCATGCTTAATTCCATTTTTCTGCTTCTTCTCAGGCGCACGATGATGATCCACGCAACGGTATAACCAAACGCACAGAGCGGAAAGATGATAATAAGACTCGTGGCATCTGCCAATTGTCCGGCAAGAAAAACACCGGCGGCAAAGCCCATGGCGCCCCATTTTCTAACCGCTCCAAATGGGATTCGATTCTCCAGCGTCATGGCATCGGTGAGGGGCATGATCGGTGTCTGAAAAAAGGAAAAGGCTGCATAAGCCAGAAGAAAGATGACGTATTGCTTTAAAAAGATCAACCCGACGATAATCAAAGTCGTAATGATGCATAGGAAGAGAAGAACGCGGGTGCTGTCCTTGCTGTGGTGGGAACGGTAGCCCCAGAACGGGGAAGCACCGATTCCAACAGCGGTTGCCGAAGCCGTCACGATCCCGATCTGAACTCCGGTAAAGCCAATACTTGCAAGGTGCTGCCCCAGCAAAGGAAGCAGCATCCCGATTGCTGCATAGGTAAATGTATAAATCCCAACGTAACTGTAATATCTTTTTTCCATCATTTTATCCTATCACTTATTCTCCGGTGTTATGCTTCTGCTGTTCCGACTCGTCGGCAGCTTTAAGTATAACAGCGATGATTTGGGTGCACAATAGATTAAGTATGATTTCCCGGAGGTGAATTAAATGCTGATTATATTGATTCGAACAATAATCTTGTATTTTGTTGTTCTTTTTGTGATACGCGTCATGGGGAAAGCGGAACTGTCAAAGATGGATCCCTTCGAAATGGTCGTATTGTTTATGATTGCGGAGTTGGCCGCAATTCCCATTGAATCTCTCGATATTCCTCTTTTAAATGGAGCCGCTGCAATTTTGACTCTTTTGTTTTTAGAGGTATCCCTCTCCTTTTTATCGATAAAGAGTCCGAAAATAAACAAATTACTTAACGGAAAACCCAGTATTATTATTGATCGCGGAAATATAAACGAGAAAGAGCTCAAGAATCAGAGAATCAGTATTGATGATTTGATGCAGCAGCTGAGATTAAAGAACTATCCGTCACTGGCTGACGTGGATTATGCAGTTTTGGAAGCAAACGGAGATCTGAGCATCATTCCAAAGCCTGAGAAAGCGCCGCTGACACCGGGCGATATGGGCATTGAAACCTCTTCAACGATCATGCCGATGGTTCTCATCTCGGATGGCGAATTCTATAAAAATAATCTGAAATTGCTGGGTAAGGAAGAAGGTTATTTAAAGAAGGAGCTGTCAAAGGCTAAGATCACTGACTATTCCCAGGTGTTCCTGTGCTTTTACGATGAAAATCGCCAGCTTCACGTTTACCCGAAGGGAAAAAGCAGAAAGGATCTGAAAAAAGAGGTAAGCCTAAAATGAGAGCATTGATCATCTCCATTTTAAGCATTGTCGTTCTCATCACAAGCTGGAGTATCTTCGTAAATTACTCCGACAAAAATATTCACAAGTTGATGAACGCCATCGAGGATGATATCCTCATCAGTGTCTATGCGGAGGACTGGGACAAAGCAGAGGATCAGCTCAATGACTTGTCCAAGAAGTGGCATAAGCAGAAAAAGGTCTACTCCTTCTTCTTTAATACAATGGACATCAATGATGCCGACTTCTCCATCGCCCGGGCAAAAAACTATATTTATGCCAAGGATGTCCCCCTGGCCTCCGGTGAATTGAACTGTGTCAAGGAGCAGCTCGGATTTCTGCATTTAAACGAGTTAATTACTCTTGATAATGTCTTTTAATTGTAGTAATATCTTAGACGGTAGAGTAAATATTGTGCGTAAAGTGTCATAAGATGGGATGTTGCTTATGAACGAAAAACGAACAGTTTGCGGTACAATATTGCGTCCACTACTGCATTAAGGAAATTCTTTCTCTTTAGTGTAGTGAAAAAACTATAGAGGAGGAATATTTTTTATGAGTAAAATTTCAACGAAAAACATTTTGCTTTTAGCGCTCTTTGCAGCAATCAGCATCATTCTGACCAGATTTCTGTCCTTCTATCTGCCCATCGTGGCAGTCAACACGGTAAGAATCAGCCTTGGCAACATTCCAATCGTTTTAGCGGGTTTATTGCTGGGTCCGATCGCCGGAGCGGCAACGGGCATCGTCGCCGACGTCGTTGGGACCACCATGTTTTCCGCATTTGGGTATTTCCCGGGCTTTACACTATCGGCTGCCATCGTCGGTTTTCTTCCGGGTGTCCTGAAACTGGCCTTTAAAAATCTGGACAAGTATTCAAACATTCTGATCATCGTCTTTATCACGGAGCTGATCACATCCATGGGATTGAATACCCTTTGGGTAAGCATGCTGACCGATGTGAATTATTTTGTTTTATTGATTCCGCGTGTAGGGATCACCTTGATCATGATGCTGCTCTATTCCTGGATCATTTATATTCTGCTGAAAAGGCTGAATAAAGTAATCCTCTAGACTCCGGCCTTGTTTGTCTGATATTTGCCGCACCGGTCCGAGAAGCATCCGATTTGTCTTTCTCCCGTGCGCAGTATAACGACCTCACAGTGGTTGCTGCAGTCAGCACATTCAAATGTTTCTGTTTTGATATCATCATGGCCCACTTCAAATCCCAGGAAGTGGGTCTTTTTGTGCTCTTCTTCAACAAATTCCCGAGCCAAAACCGCAGAGCCAAAAGCTCCCATCACCTTGTGATATTCCGGCACAAGGATTTCGCATTCCAATGCTTCCTCCAGTGCTCTGCGGATTCCGCCGTTTGCCGCAACACCGCCCTGAAAACAGACCTTCGGCAGAATTTCCTTTCCCTTTGCCACATTGCTCAGGTAGTTTCTCACCATGGCCTTGGACATCCCTGCAATGATATCCTCCATCGTACATCCAAGCTGCTGCTTATGTATGATGTCGGATTCGGCAAAAACAGCACACCGGCCTGCAATTCTCACGGGGTTACCCGATCGGAGAGCATAATCACCCAATTCTCCGATTTCAAGTCCAAGCCGTTCCGCCTGTCGATCCAGAAAAGAGCCGGTTCCGGCTGCACAAACGGTATTCATGGCAAAATCGGTGATGACCCCTTCATTCAGCAGTATGATCTTGGAATCCTGTCCGCCGATTTCAATAATCGTTCGGATCTCCGGATCAAAGGTGGCCGAGGCAACACCATGCGCTGTAATCTCATTTTTAACCACATCCGCGCCGGTTACCGCTGCTGCAAGAGTCCGTCCGCTTCCGGTGGTGCCAACACCGGAGATTTCGCTGTTCTTATACTCTTTTCCGAGCTGCCGCAACCCTTCCTTCATTGCTTCGATCGGGTTTCCTTTGGTTTTCAGGTAGATCTGGCTCAGGATTTTTTTCTCCTCATCCATTATTACAAAGTCCGTGCTCACGGAACCAACATCAATGCCCAGGTAATACATTTTTCTTCTTCCTTCTTTCCAGCATATCGATAAACGCTTCCACTCTGGTGATATATCCGGCTTCTCCTCCCATTTCATCATAGATCACGGTAAGAACGCTCAGCTTCTTTTCCTTCATCATTTTTGAAAAGACCGCTTTAGCGACGATTTCCGGCATACAGCCCAGTGGGAACACCTGGATCACTCCGTCATAGCCCTTCCTGCTGCATAAGACGCCTTCTTCCACCGTTTCCTTTGCATATCCTCCGATTGCATAGGGCAGATAATGATTTCTCCGTGTAAATAACGCTTTCAATTGATATGGATCGATCACCGTACGGTTGATCCACCAGCCGATGGTGACTCTTTTTTCAAAAGATACCCCCATATCCATCAGCATCTCTTCCATGTGGTGGTTTGCAAAGGGCTCGATCATCGAAAATATCTCCCCAGTAACCAGTAGATGAAGCGGGTTTCTTTTATAATCCACCTGCATCTTCTCCAAGACATCGAGGTGCAGCCTGATGATCCTTAGAGCCGTCTTGATTCCGCCGGCTTCCGCAAGCTCTCTCCGGCAGGCGGTGACTTCATTTTTGCAGGAACCCCTGTGTACCTCATATGCTGCGAGAATATGAACCCTCTGATCCAGCAGTTCAAGATTCTTTACAATTTTATAGGTTCCGTATAATGCCCGAAGTATCTCAGGCATCCGTTTATCGCTGTCCGAAACGATGAAAGCCAGCCTTCGAAGCAGTTCCTTTTTTCCGATGTCGTTGGGAGAATCCAAAAGGATCCAGCGGAATGGATATCCTCGTTTATCTAGAATGGATTTCAGTAGCTCTCCGTACTCTCCCAGTCTGCAGGGGCCCATGGTCGCCGGCATGATCACGGTGTCCGCTCCAAGGCGATATGCTTCCATAAGATTGGAAACCATCAGCTTAAAGGGAATACAGATCTCATCGGGAGAAACTTCGCTTCCCTTCTCGAGACCTTTTTCCGTATTCGCATGGGGAGTGATGATGTCAATACCGATTTCCGAGAAAAAAATCCGGCCGATCAAATGTGCATCTCCGATGTGAGGAAATGTTATCTTCATTTCAGTACCTCCCTGAATGCTTCCAATCTCGTATTGTATCCCGCTTCACCGGTCTGCTCGTCCAGTTTGAGGACCAGAAACGGAAAGCTGCCAATCCGGTTCTTTATCATTTCGATGGTGATGGAATCCGTCCCGCAGCAAAAGGAGGAAATATAGACGATCCCGTCGATCTCTTTCCGTTTCATCAGCACCAGTGCAGGAGCAAAATTATGAATAAAGAAAAACCAATAGGGCCGCTTGATCAAATCGGTCAGTTCCTCCATCATTTCAAACCGGTTCACCCATTCCTCGGTAACCACTCCGATATCTAGCTTGTGCAGTTTTTGAAGCAGGTTCAGATTGGCAAAGGAATCATAGATATTATAGGGGTGCCCCGCTAAAAACACGCGGCGGTGATATCCGTTCTCATTCAGGCCGAAGCTCGTGTTCCTTTGATTTTCAATAGCAGACCGGAATGCTTTTTCCATCTTGAAATCCGGCACGCCGATTTCGCGACAGCCTTTTTTCAGTGCTTTTTTCAGCTTAGCCTCGTCATTCATATAAATTGGCTCCGTAAATATCTGATTGGATTTTCCCGTCCCGCTGGACACCAGCTCCGGAAGGCCCCGAAATTTAGGACAGATGGATTCTCCGAATTCACTGTTCATAATTCTTGGGACGGTAATATAATCACAGGACTTTTGCAGTTTTGCTGCATGCCCATGGAAAAGCTTCACGGGAAGACAGGCTTCATCGACGCAATTGCGGGCGCCAAGATCTAAAATTTCCTTGTTCGATACGGTTGAATACTCCGTGCCGACTTCCAGCTCATTAAAAAAAGTCCTGATAAAGGGCTCATATCGATAATATAACAGGCCACCGGGAACTCCGATTTTCATGAAAAAACCTCCGAGCAATCATATTCCTATTATTGCCAGGAGGTTCCAATTTTATTACCTTCAAATCCATTTTCTCGATTCAAATTTATTCTACGATTTCATACATGGAAGCAGCTGCTTCCTTGGTGCTGTGTTCGGATAACATCAGGACCTTCGCTTTGATTTGTGCATTTCCAAACTGGATCAGAATGATATCTCCAACTTTTACTTCGCTGCCCGGTTTGGTTGCTTTTCCGTTGATGAGTATCCGGTCCTGTTCGCAAGCTTCTTTTGCTATGGTTCTGCGCTTTATTAATCTTGAATTCTTTAGAAATTTATCTATTCTCATACGTACCTCAAATCTGATTAAAAAAGGCAGCCAAGGCTAGAAGTTAAAAAACTTCTTCTTGTTAATTATACAGCCTTACACATTGAAATTTTAACGTTTATTGAGTTTTGTACATTCCTTTAAAAATATACTTTATTCCTGCTTGGACTTATGTTGAACTTAATAATAAAGTCCATTTTATATAACCTCGAAAACTAGTTTTTGTATTTTTTCTACTACTATTATAGCATTATATTTTGTTAATGTCATTCTTTCTTTATTCAAAACTACTGCATAATATCGTACCAGCTGCGTCTGTAGGGCTTCATATGATAATACATAAGTAGTAATCAAACCGACATATTCTACTTCTTCATCTCCGTTTGGTGAATAAGCATAAAGCTCACCTGTTTCCTTACAGCCAATGCCCTCGCTAAAATTTCACGTCATATTATGAGTTTAATTGTATCAAGCTCTACTTTACAGCGTCAGATGGTAATTTTCGATAATACTCCCCAGATAATTTATACTCTCTGTTTTGAGCCGAAATAATTACTTCATATTCGTCTTTTTCACTTTTTTGTACTCTAATAGCTTCTTGTTCGGTTATTTCATTTTCTACTAATTTGCGTAAACGGTAAACCATACGTGCATGGCAGCCAATTCTAAAATATGCGATACTACTCCAATGAACTTGAAAAACTTGTAACAGTTTTTCAAGTAATAATACAAGTTGGAGGTAGTCGCCATGAAAGTTACAGATATCAAGACTCAAATGCATATGCAAGAATGGGGAAAATTAATAGAGGCTCGCCAGGGTAGCGGGCTCGGCATCAAACAGTGGTGTCAGCAGAATAATGTGCCTGAATCTCAATATTACTACTATCTTCGAAAACTGCGTTTGGAAGCATGCGAAACCCTCCCGGAAGATATGAGGAATGGAGAGCAATTCGCTCTCGTGCCAAAGCATGCACGTGCTAGTAATTCCATAATTACGGGAACAAGTAATATCAAGATTACTCTCCCGAATGCAGTTATTGAGATCGGTGAAGGAGCAAGCGAAGCGCAAGTACGATTCGCCTTGGAGGTGCTTCTGAATGCTCAATGATGCAGATGGTATCGAAAACGTCTACATTTCCTGCGGATACACAGATCTTCGGTATGGCATCGACGGTCTTGCGACGCTGGTGAAGAACAAGTTCGAACTTGATCCGTTCCGTACAAACACACTTTTCCTTTTCTGCGGGAGAAGGAAAGATAGAATAAAAGGATTACTTTGGGAAGGCGACGGATTTCTGCTTTTGTACAAAAGACTTGAGTCCGGAAAGTTCCGATGGCCCAGAAATGTCGATGAGGTCAGAAAAATGACATCTCAGCAATATAGATGGCTGATGGAGGGCCTCACGATCGAACCTCAAAACGTAGTTCAAAATACATCGCCTACGTATACAGCATAATACTCAAAAGCCATTTTCAAAGAATACCAAAAACCTTTGAAAATGGCTTTAATTCAATGGTTTGCTGTGATATAATATAAGCATGGAAAACACGTTTACGAAGGAACAACTGGATACATTAAATAAAGAATTTTTAGTTACGACGATTCTGCAGCAACAGAGTGCCATGACAGAGATGAACAAGAAATTTGAACTCTTACTGGAGCAAATTCGAATCTCAAATCAGGCACGCTTCGGACAATCTTCCGAAAAAGTTGGATTGCAGGATCAACTTGTTTTTTGTTTTAATGAGGCAGAAGTAACGGTTGCCGATGCAGAAGAGATTACAGAGCCAACCATTGAGCAAGTAATCCCAGAGCATAAGCGTCGTGTTAAGAAAAAAGGCAAAAGAGATGAGGATCTGGCTGCGTTCCCGGTACGAATAGAAACCCATGAAATTTCAGATGAAAGGCTTCAGGAGCTGTTTGATGGCAACTACCGGAAACTTCCAGATGAAATATACAAGAAACTGGAATTCCATCCTGCCACATTTGAAGTGGTGGAGCATCATATCGCAGTTTACTGCGGAAACAAGAATCAAAAAATTGTAAGAGCAGATCATCCGGCAGAACTGTTGAATAACAGTCTCGCTACGCCATCACTGGTGGCTGCAATTTTGAATGCTAAATACGTGAATTCTATTCCTCTCTATCGCTTAGAGCAGGAATTCAAACGAAATGAAGTGAACATTGCAAGGCAGGTAATGGCAAACTGGGTTATCAGGACGAGTGAAAGATACCTTTCGCTTCTGTATGATCGCATGCATAAAGAACTCTACAAGAGCCACGTTTTACATGCAGATGAGACACCGGTACGGGTTGCAAAGGATGGTCGTGATACCATGGCGAACAGTTATATGTGGGTGTACCGAACCGGTGAGCACGGCGGGGCTCCTCCTGCGGTACTTTACGAGTATCAAAAGACTCGAAAAGCCGACCATCCAAGAGAATTTTTGGCTGGGTACAGTGGAGTAGTTGTTTGTGACGGATATCAGGTCTATCATAAACTGGAAAAAGAGCGCCCAGATGAGTTGACTGTAGCAGGATGCTGGGCTCATTATCCAAGAAAAATGATTATCCGAGAAGAATCCCTAAAAGCCGCATAAACCTAAGAGAGTCCTTTCTTTTTCTCGGATAATCTTAGTCTACTTTTTAACTAAACATTTAAGAAATCAGGCATTCCATTTTTCTTACTGAATTCGTTAATTGCCTCAGAATCCGGGGAGAACCATTTCTCATTCCATTCTTTCAAGTGCTTGTCCACTGTGTTCTGTGACAATTCCGCATAAATCTGCGTTGTTTGGAGTGATGCATGTCCAAGGAAATTTTTTATGACTACAATCGGAACACCCGCCTCTAACATATGGCTTGCAGTTGAATGCCTCATGGAATGCGGCGGATAACTGTCTTCCCTGAATAAAGCCGGATACTCTGCCTTGGCCTGTCGTACGTATTTCTTAAAGATACCTTCAATGCAGGAAACAGTTATCTGTTCATGGGTTTGGCTTGAAAAAACATGCTTGTCAGGCTTTAAACACAGTCGCCGTTGGGATATGTATTTCTGTAGCATCTTCGCACAGTTGTCCGGAATGCCAATGCGCCTTGATTTCCCTCCTTTCCCCTTGATGTTCAGGGCGGCTCCTTTCATATTGAACTGTATGTTTCCCACCGTCAGGTCGCAAATTTCCTGTGCTCTTGCCCCACTTGCATACATTAGGCTAAGCAGAACCTTATCCCTAAGGCTAATTTCCTTGCTGTCGTCAGGTAAACGAAGAAGTATCGAAACTTCCGGCACTGACAACACCGCTCGTTGCTTCTTCTGGGCTTTTTTCATGGGGATTTTAATCACGCCTCTCCGAAATACGGATGCGGCATTAAAATCCCGGTTCTGAGCATACTCAGAAAAAGAAATGATTGCTGACAGCCTCTGGTTTTTCGTTGATGCGCTACAGCCTCGGTCTTTCTCTATCCAATCAAGGAATTCTATCATAGTGTCAAAGTTTAGCTGCTCAAAGGCTATCTTATCGGCAGAAATCCCTTTCTTGGAATACATGAACTCCAATAGTAACCGGAAAGCATATTTATACGAAGTAACCGTATTAGGGCTTGCTCCGACCGAACATGTCATGTAGTTTGTGATAAAACTGTCCAGTAGCTCCAGAAATTTCGAAGGCTCATTCATCGAAGTTCACCTCCGGAAAGATCTGTGCAGTGTAGCCATCAAACAGTTCCATCGCATCCGGGAACATCTCACTGCTGAATTTTAGGTATTTTTCTGTTTCTTTCAGACTGTCATGTCCCAAATATATGGAAAGGTATGGAATAATGTCATCAACCCTGCGGCCTGCTTTCTCTGCATTGACAAAAGACTTGAATGCAAACACATGCCTAAGGCAATGCATGCAGGGACCTCTCTGATGTTTCTTTCTTCCGAGAAGGAAAATATCACCTTGTTCTAGGATGGAATTGAACTTATGCTGAGCATTATGTACTGTCACTGGTTCCATCGAATCAGATGTGGGAAAAAGATATGCTTCCGGATATCCGATCATCCCCATAGCCATGCAGTACTGCCTAAGGCTTTCTGTCAACGAGGGATGCATAGGAACAAGCCTTTGCTTGTCACCTTTTGTATATTTTAGTGTCAGCACGCCGATGTCAAAATCTACATCTTTCATTTTTAATGAAAGTGTCTCACCGATACGAAGGCCGCATCCACACATGAGACGTAGAATCATTGGAAACTCAACATGGATGAGAGTATTCTTACGCGGCTTTCCCATCTGTAGGGTATCTGCAATGGAAAATATAAGATTCATCTCGTCGTCAGAAAATATATACGGAATGTAATCGTCACTGACCTTTGGAATCGGTGGAATATAAGCATTAACACCATAACCCTTAAGATGAACCAGAAAGATTCTGACAGCAATCACCACGTTGGCAATGGAACTGCTCTTTCCTGTAAGAGTGCCGATCCAGCCGGTCACCTGTTCTTCTACGAGATTTTTGTCGTCACAGTCAATAGCGCAGAGGTATTCGTCGAATACCTTAAGCGTGTGCTGGTCGTGGTCATAGGCACTTTTACTTTTTGATGCTTTTCGAAGTGCCAAGAACCCAGCAATCTCATCTTTTAATACACTCTTGAACTGGATCATGACTGTCCACCTCCATCAAGAAATGTTTTAAATGAGCCCGACGGTTTCGGCACTTCTATTGCACACTCACGGAGCTTTTCTATGTCAAGCTTTGCATAATGCTTTATTGAATCAGGGTCAGAATGCCCTAGGATGGTCCTGACAGCTTCATATGGAACGTCATCATTAACCATTGAACTCGCCAATGATGACCGGAATGTATGGGGGCCATGCTTTTTTCCTGATATATCAATACCGGCCAAACCAAAGTACTTTGATGTCTCAAAACGCAGGACAGAAGTTGTGATTCCCTGATATGGCGCATTATGACGTAGGAATACCGTGTTGCTTGCCACTCTGGGACGTGCATTGTTAATGTAATCAGTCAGCGCTTCTCTGACTTCTGGCAGCATAGGGAGATGTAACGTTTCTCCGTTTTTTTGCTGTATGAGACAGATCCCTTCATGCTCGAAATCCAGCTCGTCCAGAGACAGCTTTGCGATATCACCAGATCTCATGCCAAGTCTTGTCGCCAGGAGTAGCATTGCATAATCCCTCTTGCCAACATCGCTCGTGCGGTTGATGGCTCCTTCAAATCTGAGGATTTCTTCTTCACTATAGGTTACCGGTATATCAATCGGCCTCCTGTAGCGTGGAACAAGTGTAGAAAAGTCTGACTCGGTAGTTCCCCTGATACTTAAAAATTTCAGGAATGCCCTGACCACGGCCAAGCCATCCTTGTTTTCAATCGCCAGGCATGCTCTTGTGATATAAGATGGGTTCAGAAATTGAATGTCCGGGCATCCAAAGGTAATGCATTCTCTCAGGAAACTGTGAGCGAATCGCTTCTTTGACTCAATGGTGATATCTTTGTTGCCAGCTTCAGCACACTCCGTGGCAAACATGCCCAATGCATGATCGTAATTACCGGGCAATAGATTAATTTCATGTCCCTGCTGAATCCGATATTCCATGCCAGAATAAAAGTCATTGAGCCTTCGGATTGCCGTGAACATAGCCTTCTGACGTGAAGTGCCCAATTCATTCTCGACAAGATAGGTTTCATAGTACTGCATGCCGATTTCAGGAGTATAAGCATCGATGCCATGCTCAATCATAAATGGTTCAATTTTACTAAGTGTCCGGCGATAGTTGACCAGTGTCAGCTGAGTATAAGACTTATCCCCAAGATAGTGTAGCAATTCGTCAATCAAGTCTCCAAACGATAGCTTTCTGATTTCTTCTGGGTTCATAATAATACCTCCTTGGAATGTTTTTTAATTCCATTCTAAAGGAGATGGTCATTATCTGAGAAGATATGAGACAGAGACTATATTTATGAGGCTTTTAGGGATTCTTCTCGGATAATCATTTTTCTTGGATAATGGGCCTTATTCGAGAAGTAAGATAAGGCCCATTCCCGGCGGCGATTCGCAAATATCTGCAAATCTCTCGGGAAGAAAGCATCAAAGGGTACGCTTGCAGCGCTTGCCCTAGAGCAAATTGCTCAAATCTACCATATAGACAATCAATTCGCCGATCTTTCTCAAGAAGAGAGCTTAAAGAAGCGGCAACTTCTCGTCAAGCCATTGGTGGAGGATTTCTTTGCGTGGGTAAAAGATAACGAGAATAAGGTGCCTAAAAATTCGGAGACAGGAAAAGGGCTCACATATTGCTTAAATCAGGAGAAATACTTGAAGGTGTTCCTCGAAGATCCTGCAATTCCACTCGATAACAATGCTGCTGAAATAGCAATACGCAGCTTCTGCGTGGGCAAGAATAACTGGCATTTGATTGATACTGTGAATGGAGCAGAATCCAGCGCGATCGTATATAGTCTGGCCGAATCTGCTAAGGCGAATAATTTGAAGCCGTATAACTACTTCATGCATGTGCTTGAAGAAATACCAAAGCATATGGATGACACAAATTTGGAGTTCCTGGATGACCTGCTCCCATGGTCCGATACCTTACCGGAGAACTGCAGGAAGAACTTGAAATGATGAAACCAAGAGCCGCGTGATTCACTCTCTGAGTGAGCCATGTGGCTCTATTTTTCTGGCAAGACGGATGGTTTACCGTTTACTAATTTGCTAACCAATTCTCCAGAATCATATCTTATAAAAAACTTTTCATTTCTCTTGAAGATTTTTGATGTAGCTGTAGAAAAAATCAATTCATCAATCATAATTGCCTCCATTCTACCTTCCTCGAAAAAGATGGAAGCCCCGAAGTTGTGTATAATTGCCACAATCTCAGGGCTCATATTGCTAATTACATTAGAACCTATATCCTTTCATATCTAGCAGAGTTAAGTCGCTAAGCCTGATTGTATAGCGCCTTCCCATACAATCGGATGCTATTAAAATACTGCCCTGTTCATCATTATGCTGAATTGAAAAGCCTGGGTAGAATTCATCACTTTTTGTTATCTCAGCAATTTTCCATATAACATTAGCATTCTCATCAACAGCAACAATATTGTTTAGTGGCTGCTTTTGTACATCTCCTGTTAATGTATTTTTCAATAATACTATTATTGTTTTTCCCAAATCCTCAACCTTTGTTATTTCATCATTGAAAGGAATCTTTTTATTTTTAATTATTAATTCTTTTCCACTAACTGAATAATCCATGATTATTCTCCTTTCTAATTGCCAAGTGTTGCCCTATATGTAAAATCACCGATCTTGTTCCAGTTCAAATCAAATTGTAATCCTCCACCAGAACCCCATCCTTCAATTGGTCCAGCTATCCCACAGTTCATAGTTGTACCCGCAGGTATTTTGGCATCAGCTACGTATTTAGGTAGAAATTCGAGAGCATACTTGTCTTTTATTTGTTGTGCAGTCATAAATGACCCATCAGCATTTGTGATATCCTCAAGTTTCATTACAAACTGTCCCGATTCGAAAGAATTCACCCCATCATATACCTTAACAAAACTTGTATCCTTGGTTAACTTAATTTGATAAGCTGGTACACCCAATTTATATGGTGGATTTACATATCCATTTGATTTCCAGAATGCATTGAGTTCTTTTGCTGTCTTTTCTACCTTACCAGTAAAACTTATACCCCTCAAGCCTGTTTCAATCTTTCCAATCGCTTCAGCAGCCGCCAAAAATCTAGCCTTGCTGCTTCTCAGGGATGCCCTTAGGGTGTCCTTGACGGTCTCTTTGCCGATTTTCTTGATCCCAGCCTTGACTATGCCGCCAATGCCCGTAAGCATAGTGCCTGCATTGATTAGCTTATACGCAACATTCAAATATTCATCTGCCGTGTACTCGCCCGCTAATACGTAATAGTTATCAAGAACTTTGTCCCCATAAGCCGGGAATAACTTGGCCAAGCCGGCTTGAAGCAATCCGCCTGTCGCCAGGTTCTTTTCAAGACTGATGTATACGCCGTATTCTGCATACCGTTTTTCTTTGAATCCCAGGTCATTGTATTCTATTCCGGTATACGTTTTCAGGTTTTCATCCAGCATTGTCTGTAGGGTTTCATATGATAATACATAAGTAGTAATCAAACCGACATATTCTACTTCTTCATCTCCGTTTGGCGAATAAGCATAAAGCCCACCGGTTTCCTTCCAGATGCCCTCGTTGTAAGTATAGTCAATGCAATCCGTTTTGTCACGAATGATTGTCGCCTTAAGGTTAGTGCCGGTTCCAAGCTCTGAAAGCTTTATATCTATCTTTCTGATCTGATCGTTTTCATCAACTACTTCAAGCTCATATTCATAGAAATCATATTCCGCCGAATAGGTACTTACCTGATTGGAGAATGATTTGTTCCCGGCATTATCACAAGCAACGACATAATAGGTATAAAGCGCCGTATCGCTCGTGGCGTCGGAATAATTCAGGCCTGTTGATGTCTTTATTAAGCTGTCGTTTCTCCAGACTTCATAATAGGCGATCCCGCTGTTATCCGTGCTGGTTGTCCAGGATAAGTTTACCGTATGTGAGGTTACCCCCGATACGGTAAGCACCGGCGCTGTCGGCGGGATGTTGTCCTTAATGCTGACACCGATATTGTAGGTGCCGAGGCTCAGGTAGCCGCTTCCCACAGTTGGCGCAGACGCCCTGCTTGAATTCACGACGATGTAATAGTGGGCTACCGACAATGGTTCGGCGGTCAGTGTGTTCCTGTTTGAGAAGGTATTGCTGTAAAAGAACGACTTTAATATATTCCGATCGCTTCCGTACAGCTTGACAAAGCAATTGAGATTGTCTCTGTTTGGGGAAGCAACATCGATATTGTATGTCGCAGGCTTGTTGACGACTACCTCGAAATAGTCATAATCCGTTATTGTATTGAACTTGCCTGTTATGCTGCTGCCGCTTGTAAAGTTTTGTATCAGGTATGCGTCATCAAAGCTGTCTGCGTAATCGTCTGTCCTTAATGTGATCGTGCTTGATGGTGCAGACTTATTTCCTGCCCCGTCAACAGATTTCAAATAGTAGCTGTAATTCGTGTCTTTTGAAAGACCCGTATCCGTAAACTGGCATGATGTGCCGGTATCGGCCAGATAGGTGCCGTTTCTGTAGACCTCATATTTACTTACCCCTATATTATCGGTTCCTGCTCCCCATGTAAAATAGATTCTGTCAACTTTCACGTTAAAATTGGTAAAGCCCAGCCTCGGCGCAGAAGGGGATATTCTGTCCTGATAGCCGACGATTACAGAAACCTGGTTGGAAGGACCGGAACTATAACCCGATCCATTTGCTATGACGTAATAGGTATATGTACTTCCGACACTTAAGCCTGACGTATTATCTGTAAAGCTGGCAGCTGCAACACTAGCCGCTATTCTCACATTGTTTCTATAGATTTCATAAGTGATATTTGAAATGCCAGAATTAGCAGAATCGGCTTGCCAGCTTAACCTGACAGGTTTATTGGCGTCGTTGCATATTAGATTTACTGGAGCCGCCAGTTTCGTTGAGAAGCTCTTCTGTCCAAAATCCGAGTCCGTATACAGGTTGGTGTTATTCGATTTTGCCTGCACTTTAAAGGTATAGCTGCTTGCTACTGAAAAATCCGATCGCGTAAATGTAACCGATGGTGTATTGACATTGCCACTCTTCACCAAGGAGGTTCCGGCCCATAATTCATAGTAATAGGAAGCCGCATTCGCTACGCTGCTGAAATATACCGTAAGCCCACCATAATTCACAGGGCTTGGGATATCAGTTATTACGGGAGTCGGTAGCTTCGTTGCAGCCTGTGTCGCAGCTTTATCAATGACCAAGGTATAATCTAATACGGAATCATTCTCATACGACTGCACCTTTATGTAATACGTACCATCTGTTAGTTCTTGCGTTATTAGAAAGTTGGAGCCTTCTCCACTATCGTCATTCTTTGCTATTTCAGCTTGACTTGAGTTATAAAGGTACCCGTATGTATCTCCGTCTCCTGTTGTTTGTATTGTAACATTGGCAGTTCCGCTAACAGAAAACTTAAAGTAATCCACATCAGTCTCTGGGTCAATCTGGCCGCTCTTTTCCACATGGGAGCCGCTTCCCAAATTATATGCTGTGTTAAAGCTGTTGCCGTAATCGTCGTCATCAGGAGGAGTGTCACTGACAATGACAGTCAGGACATCATCGTTTGCGCTGCCATGTAAGGATGTATCAAATCCATTGTCAGCGCAATGAAATCTTAACGTATAAGTACCGGCACTATCAAAATATGACCCGCTTATCGTATGATCCATTAAATTTCCTGGCCCCACGCAGTATTCATTTATCCCTTTCGAGGTATTATACTGCCAGAAGTCAGAGCCAATTTTAACTTCTGAAACATTTCCGTCGGGATCCAATAAAATTGTTTCTGTCGTGTATGTCAGGCTGTTTTGCAATTGCCCGCTTTCGCTATATCCCTTCGCCGCGGTTCTCGAGTGCCAGCTGGAGAATCCCACTTGAAAATGAAGGGAATCTCCTGTGTTAATTCTAACCGTTGATGTCTTGGGCTGCCCTGAAACAGAAGTGTCATCTATAATAGTAAAATATCTCGCTTCAACTGTGCCATCTTCCATTTGATGTTCTGAAACATATCGTGGGAGCTCCCCATCCTCGCTGAATGAATATTGGTTTTCTATATTGTATAAGCTCCAGTAAGCGTTAGCAATACCGTACCCGTAATCCTTTTTGTCTCCGTTGAAGACCGGTATAGTCGAGTTATATAGTACAGCTTTCAGTTTATCTGGCTTCTTTTGGGGGCTTTTTTCCAACATTTTAGCGATTACACCAACTACTTCTGGAACGGAGGCGGAGGTGCCGGAAAAGTTTGTTACATTATCGTTCAAATCGATTGTTGGGATATCGACTCCGGGCGCGACAATGTCAAGTGCATCTCCTCGATTGGAAAAGCTTGCAACATTGTCATTTTGATCAGTTGCTCCAACACAGACTACTTTCTTAAATCCTGCCGGATAATTCACAGTATCTAGAGCGGAATTGCCGCTGGCAGCCACCATTATTAAACCATTGTCATACGCGTCGTTAACAACAAGCTCAAAGGTTTCCTTATATAGGCTCCCGCCAAAGCTCATGCATACAACATCCATGTGGTTTTGAACAGCCCAGGCAAGGCCCTTCATTACATTTTCATAATAACCTTTCCCATTACTATCAAGCACCTTGACAGAATATAGCTCAACATCGGGTGCAATTCCTGTTATTCCAGTGTCATTTTGCTGTCCCGCTATGATCTCTGCCACCATGGTGCCATGTCCATTGTCGTCGTCATAGCTTGAAACGCCGTCAACAAAAGAGACGCCGGAAACAACGCTTAAATCATTTGAATTTAAATTGATTCCCGTATCAAGAACCGCGACCTTGACGTATTTACCCGTGTATTCTGCCGCTTCATCCAGGTTTGCCGCGATTTTTTTTTGATTCCAGCTTTCACTCACGGCACCTGCGTTATCGTCCATCGAGTCAATCGAGTTAATATTTACTTCTACATCCTCTTCCACTACATAAACACTGCTATCGTCCATAAGATTTGCTATCTCTTCATCGCTTAGTGTTTGAAAGCTGATATTTTTTAAAATATCGACAGTATCGCTGCTACCTGCTGTCAAACTCGTTCTGAAAGTGCTAGTTGGATTATTTATGTATTGTACAATAACTTTCTTTTTTATTGCACCGGAAGTAACTTCAGGTATAGTAATTGAAGCTTCTGTAGGCTGTGTGACTTCTGATGTATCAGTAACTTCCAAAGCTTCTTCGGTTGCCGCATCAATGGTTTCAGGTATAAGTCCTTTCTCCCTGGCTTCCTCCGTTGTCAAAGGAACAATATTCACAGGACTTTCTACTGCACTATTGGTGCTTACTTCGATAGCACTAGCCGTACTATTTTCTGCAAACTCAGTATTGCCGACGTTATTTCCGGCATCACCGTATATAGACCCGGATGCAGTTCCAAGAAGATTTTGATCTAAGTTATGCGTTATACTGGCTCCGGCGCTTTTCATCGGGGTACTGTCAGCGTAACTGTTAAAAATGAAATTAGGCAGCATCAAGCTCAGTACTAGGGCATATGCTATCAGCTTATTTCTTATATTTCCTCTCATGTTTCCACCCTCCCTTATCTTCAGTGTATTGTGCTTGTCACAAATTGCAGCTTCGTTCCATCTTTAATGATGTAAACTCCGTCGCCCTTATTCGGGTCAATACTGAACGGTTTTGTACTATTATCTACATTGCTTATTACATCAAAGTAGATATCATACAAATGGATTTTGTTGTCATTATCGGTATCCATTGAATTCGTTATGTCGTTTGCATATTCCGCACTTGTGTCCTCCGACAATACCTTTAGATTTCCTGAGGCATCATTTTCTTGATAAATATTGAACAGGTTAGATAGGATATTATCATAGCTTATTCTGTTAAATTTGTATTTGCTGTTATCATAGCTAATGTTCTGATATAGACAGATCAAGCCCCTGTTGACGTCATTGTCATTTAACATAACCGACGTTGAAACGTATACGGAAGCTAACGCACTGCTCCCTGCATTCAGGCCTGCATTGTTATCCTTAATGTATATGGTAATATCTGCCGTGCTCTTGACGAGGTTCACTGTGTATTTCTTTTCCTGCATGCTGCCGATATCTCTTACGGTTATTTCTATATTGTTTTGACCTTCATTCAGTACAATATTGTCATCTGCAAATATATCTATTCCATTCGCTTTAATGCTATATGTAGAATTGCTGTTTTGCAGGCTGACCATTATATCACTGGCCTTCAGCATGCTGGCATTTGCGATGGAGGACATATAGTTTGTAACATCCGGGCTAAAAGATGGATTTAAATTGCTTACTCCATTTATACTCAAGCTTGATATGTTAAGATTAGCATTGCCCGGATCTAACGCTTTTCGTTCTAAATAGATCGTATAAATCATGCTGGCCTGTTGATTTTCTGATGCCACATTAATCTGGATCGTATTCAGACCTAAATTCAAGGCAATATCACTATTTAAACTCGCGCTCGTTCCATTTGCCACTATACTGATACTGGCGCCCTCATTGCTCTTCGTGCAGTTTATTCTTGTAGTTTGTACGCTATTGACTACGCTTGCAGTATAACCAGTAACCGTCTTATCAAATGCTATGCTTGCATTGTCCAATGATAGGCTGTTAAGATAGCAATCATTGGAGCCTTCTCTTTTCACCCTTATGTTGTATGTTACTATGCTTCCATCCTGATTAGATACTTCAGCTATCAAATTATTATCGCCTACTATGAGTCCTATCTCCTCATTCGCTGCCACACTGGCGCCATTTGCATATATTGAGACAATTACTCCGCTTCCCGTGGTCTGATAAGATAACTTTGTTGCTAATACACTGTTATCGGCCACGCAGCTGTAATCATATACATCTGCCTTGAATCCTGGACTTAATGTCAGATAATCAAGGCCTAAAGATACAATTCCACTGGGTACGTATGGCGGCTCTAATCTTTTTATCGTTGCGCTGTAAGTTTTCTTTGTGTTATTCTCTGCCGTTACTTCTACTGTAACCACGTTATCGCCTACGTTTAAATTAAATTCTGCGCCTGCTGACACCGGTTCACCGTTAAGTTTTACAACGGCCGAAGCATTTTTATCAGACAGGTTGTATTCTACTGCTGTTTTGCTAATGGAATTTTCTACAATCTTTATATAGCTTGTTACATCCTTATTGAAGCCCGGGAACAAGTCGAAACCGCTTAATGCCAGATACGACAAATTCGCATTTGAAGAAGCAGGCTTTGTAATATTTAAGGTATACTCTTTTACTTCTCCGTTATATGATAATTTTATTGACAGCATATTTGTTCCCAACGCAAAGCTTACATTGCTTCCATTTTGCACTGCATTTCCGTTAAGCTTTATTTCCAGTTCCCCAAGCTCGTTTTCCTTAGTTACAGTTATATTATATTCGTCATAGTCCTCTGTCACGGAACAGGTATAGGTATATACATTTTTATCAAAATTGCCTGGTATCGTGACCCCTTCAATGTATATATTGCTTATCGCAGCCGCTCTTTGTTCCCATATCGCATACAGTGTTGTATTACCTGTAATTGTAAAGCTTGTCGTTCCGCTCGCTGAATAGGTTGCCGTCACTGCGCTATTTGTTGTCGCCCAGCCTGCAAACGTATATCCCGTTCTTGTCGGTGCGGGGCTGAAGATTGCACTTACCGTCGTTCCGAGCGCATAGGTATTGCTGTCTGTCGGTGCTCCGCTTCCTCCGTTTGCATCATATGTCACTGTATATTTTACAAGTGTCAACGTTGCACTACAGGTCAGATCTTCATAAGCAGCTTCAAGCTGTACCGTCCCTGGCTGGGCATTGGAGTCGATGGTTATCTCTCCGGTTGT
>CAZTEH010000005.1:21066-80519 GCA_964612345.1 uncultured Oscillospiraceae bacterium
CCGGCATTAATGCTAATTACGCCAGGTAAACCGTTTATCTTCGTCGGCGTTGTCCTATTTATCGTTGTTCCGTCCCCTAACTGCCCATAATTGTTGTTTCCCCAGGCCCAAACTGTTCCATCGGACTTTAAGGCAAAGGTGTGATATGCTCCGGCATTAATGCTAATTTCGCCACGTAAACCGTTTATCTTCGTCGGCGTTGTCCTATTTGTCGTTGTTCCGTCCCCTAACTGCCCGTAATAGTTATATCCCCACGCCCAGACTGTCCCGTCTGACTTTAAGGCAAAGGTGTGATGTGCTCCTGCAGCGATACTCACTACATCCGTTATGCCAACCTGTATCGGCGTTGCCCGAATGCGCGTTGTCCCGTCGCCCAGCTGGCCGTAATCATTCTGCCCCCATGCCCAGACTGTCCCGTCTGACTTCAGGGCAATGCTGTGATAATATCCTGTCGCTATATCAACAATGTTGCTTAAACTGCCTGCTCGTACCGGCGTTGTTTTATTTACTGCCGTACCATCGCCTAGCTGGCCGTAATTATTCTGCCCCCATACCCAGACCGTCCCGTCTGATTTCAGGGCTTCGCTGTGATTCCCCATTGAAGCTATGCGTACAACTCCGGCCAAGCTACTTACCGGCACCGGAACGGATTTATCTACTGTTGTGCCGTCCCCCAGCTGGCCGTAATTATTCTGCCCCCATGCCCAGACTGTCCCGTTGCTCTTCAGCATTACGGAAAAATTGGGGCCTCCTTCTACCTGTGCCGCACTTCCGCTTCTTTGCACAAGCAGCATTACACTTCGACTCAAATCCTGATAGGTAGCAGTAACCTGCACAGAGCAAGGCTGGGCTGAGGATTCGATGGTCACTTCTCCCGTCGAGCTATTGATGGAGACCCCTGTATAACTGCCTCCCAGGCTGTAGCTGATTTGGGATGCGGAGATCGCGATCCCATTGCTGTCGAGTCCGAGTCCCGCTGCAGTAACGGTTATCGTGCTCTCACCGCTTATTGGTATTTCTGCTGTATAGCTGGTGTTCCCAAAGCGTAACACCCTTGTATCTGTTTTACACTGGATCGGAACAGACGACCACACGATCTCAGGCTGTCCGAGCTGCCCGTAACCGTTGTCTCCCCAGGCCCAAACTGTTCCGTCTAATTTGGCTGCAAGACTGTGGCTCCTTCCTGCCGCGATGCTAACTACATTCGCCAGGCTGTTTATCTGTACCGGCGTTGTCCGATTGGTCTGTGTCCCGTCCCCTAGCTGTCCGATATTATTCCATCCCCAGGCCCATGCTGTACCATCCGATTTTATGGCTAGACTCTGATATTGTTCAGCAGTGACCCTTACAACTCCTGTTAAGCTGCTCACCTGTACCGGCGTTGCCCGATTGGTCGTTGTCCCGTCCCCTAGCTGTCCATAATTGTTATATCCCCACGCCCAGACTGTTCCATCGGACTTTAAGGCAAAGGTGTGACTTCCTCCGGCATTAATGCTAATTACGCCAGGTAAACCGTTTATCTTCGTCGGCGTTGTCCGATTTATCGTTGTTCCGTCCCCTAACTGCCCGGAATAGTTGTATCCCCAGGCCCAAACCGTTCCGTCTGATTTTATTGCGAAGCATTGAGCCCCTCCTGCCGCGATACTCACTACATCCGTTATGCCAACCTGTATCGGCGTTGCCCGATTGGTCGTTGTCCCGTTGCCCAGCTGGCCGTAATCATTCTGCCCCCATGCCCAGACTGTCCCGTCTGACTTCAGGGCAATGCTGTGATAATATCCTGTCGCTATATCAACAATGTTGCTTAAACTGCCTGCTCGTACCGGCGTTGTTTTATTTACTGCCGTACCATCGCCTAGCTGGCCGTAATTATTCTGCCCCCATACCCAGACCGTCCCGTCTGATTTCAGGGCTTCGCTGTGATTCCCCATTGAAGCTATGCGTACAACTCCGGCCAAGCTACTTACCGGCACCGGAACGGATTTATCTACTGTTGTGCCGTCCCCCAGCTGGCCGTAATTATTCTGCCCCCATGCCCAGACTGTCCCGTTGCTCTTCAGCATTACGGAAAAATTTTGTCCTGCTCCTACTTGTACTGCACTAGCACTGCTACTTAAAGAGGATACCTCTGTTTGAACTAAGTTATTATGAATTGCACTATTTCCTAAAGATATTAGCTCCGGAGTTTTATCTGAATTTGTATCATTTGTGTAGTTCTGGGTGTTCCAGCCCTCCTGTCCGTAGCTAATCTCTGGAAATCCAGAGAAAGCAATAAGTAGAATTAATATAAAAGATAATACTTTTTGAAAACTGTTAGTCATAAAGGTGCACCCTCCCCTATTAATTACACAGGTATTAATTACATACAATATTATTTATTGGTTAATAAACCTGGAATATTGTCAATAATTATATTAATCAGTTGAATTGTAGCATTTTATTTTATTACTTCAGTTGTCACTTTTCGACATAATATTACACTATTCTGCTTTTCATTACATTATCTGGTATACCACAATTTTTCATAATATCATATAATTTCATTTGACTATTAAAAATGTGAGAAATGATATGATTTATGTAATAATCTAACTTTTTTAAAATAGTAAGTAGATATATTTTGTCGAAAAAAAAATATAAATGTCGAGCGTATGGTAATTATAGAAAAAGAACCCAGGTTAAACACAGATT
Source organism: uncultured Oscillospiraceae bacterium (assembly GCA_964612345.1). Classification (GTDB taxonomy): domain Bacteria; phylum Bacillota; class Clostridia; order Peptostreptococcales; family Anaerovoracaceae; genus Anoxybacterium. The sequence continues at coordinate 23,758 of CAZTEH010000005.1, forward strand.
CTGTTTTTTAAGATAATTTTTATGCTGTTATGTGGGTATCTCCAAGAAAAAAGGTTGGAACAAAATTTAGCTGACCCACTGGAAAATGTGTTGAGAAAGTATTCACGATCGGCGACTATAAAGAACCAGGAAAAATCATTGAGGCAATCCACCAGGGATATAATACCATTCGTCTTCTTGACGATTTGATGGAGACCATTTAGCTCTGGTTAGTCTCATATTACGTACTGAAATTTATGGGGCTGTCGTCGTGCGACAGCCCCATAAATTTCAGTACGAACCCGAATGTACTATCCATTGGTTTTATGATCGGAATCTTGACATCGTTACCGAGTCTGGCATTACAGAGCAGGATGTATTCATCTCATGCCCTGGGGGTTCTTATAACCCCTCTTTCACTGTTTCGCTCAACGTACCGTGCTTAATGTGGTACTGTATATTTCTCTCTTTGCAAAAGCTGATAACTCTCAGCGCCTGCTCGTCGTAAAAATCTCTATGCGTTGTATAGGCGCTCACTTCCTTGTTATAGTTAGTGCGCCCAAAGATTATCTTATTTGTAAAGGCGATTGCCTCCAAAATTTTGTCTAAGTCCTGTTCTATCAGATTCGGTGTAGGATACGGCTCTACGCTGACCCACGTCTTGCAGCCAAGGTCGTGAAGCCGCTTAAGTGCCGCTATCCTGTCTTGATAGGAAGCCGCGCCCGGCTCTATTCTCGCGCGAAAATCCTCGTCAAGTGAAATTAGCGTTATGCCATATTCGTTTTCTTTGGAAAAGTCGGCGAGGACTTCGGGCAGAAGCCCTTTTGTCAGTATCGTGCATTTAATCCCAGCAGCATTCAGTTTGCGAATGGCGGCGAGGCTCATCCTCTCTATCTCGTCGTATTCATACATAAATGAGTCAGTCGTGAAACAAAGCTGAACCGACTGAATTTTAGATTTCAGGCGAGGGATCTCCTTGTCGAGGATTTCAAGCGTGTTGCTGACAAGGTATGGTTCTATCCACTCCTCGTAGGAGATGACTTTGCCGAATCGCCGTGCCATTAGGAATGCGTAACACGGATACTTGCAGCCGTGGGCGCAGCCAAGCACATGGTTCATGGTGTAGTCACCATACTCCACACCGGTTTTGTAGAGCATCGTTTTCCGCTCTATGTAACCTTTAACCGATTTCAGACTCACCGCCTCCTGTCTGTAAAAGTTATTGACGATTTTGATATTATATCATCGTATGTTGACCTTAGCTCGCTTTTTATTTGAGGCTTATATCCTTCCGACGGAAAGACGGGATGCTCATCCAAGGCCCCCCATACTTCATCAAGCGGGACATTCGGCTGTCCTTTAAATTTCTCATGCAGATATTTAACGATATCCTGTGGGTAATAGCAATATTCGTCTGTCTTCGTCGTAATTATCCCTTCTCCAGTCATGTCAAGCATAAGCTGATTTTCCGTACCATGCGTATCTTTCGAAGACGACTTGCCGCCGAAAGTTTGCCACGCAGTTTTTTTAAACAGCTTAAATCCCTCGATGTTGCTACTCCCATATATGAGGTTATATACGAGTGCGTTGCGTGTGTTGAAGAATGGAAAAGACGCTATATAATACCGTTTCCCAGAAGTGCTTCTCAAGCCTGCCACAATTTCCTGAATACGAGTTTCATATGATACAAGCAATGCTTCATCTTAAGGCAAAGATAACCGGTATTTCCACCAATTTTCTACTCTTATATGCCATTAATTATTTCTTCGCAGAATTAATGTATAATCAAAAACTGCGCACTCCTGATTTAACTGAGAATGCGCAGCTTTACAATATGGATTGGTAGTAACTTTATGAAAAGGTTCAATCAGAACACATGTCATAAGAAATTTTTCACCTTAATCTTTTTAAATACTATCACTCGACGTAAAATTTTATCTCGATTGGGATTCTTCCAATTATTTGGTTTCATCGGCCCATAACACTCAATGATCTTTGAACGATTAGGATCTAGAGCTGTATTCTGAGACCACAGGATCAATCCATTAACCTTAATACAGAAAAGTTCTATCGATCTATGAATTCCTATTTTCGATCCAGATACGACAGCTTTAACATATTCTACCTTTTTCAGTTTAAATATTTCTTCCCTTGTTATTTTGCGTCTGTATAATGCATATAGGTTTTCTAAGTCGTAATTATCCGCTATAAACCTTATCCAGCCAGGATCATAATAGCGTGTCATTCTTCTGGATGCCGATGTATGATGAAATTCTGCCGGTCGAAAATAACCCTGCTTACACAGCCAGTAAAAAAACACCCTCGGATATGTAAAATTATTTGCTCGTAGAACAGTTGTTGTAATCTTGTACAAAGGGACTAAACCTTTTTTTTGTGCGATAGCAGCATTTACGCTCATAGATTTTCCTATGTATGGCATCACTTACCTCTTTGGTATAATTCTTTATAAATCTCAAGTAATATACTTCCAATCTCATAGATTTCATTTTTCGAAGAACTCTTGGTCTTGTTTATTCCCACAATGTACATCTTATTTTTCAGAACGAAGTCCACTCCCTCTTTCTTACCCATAGTCTCCATCCTCTGAGCGAAACCATTCATCAAGTGATTCCTTAAGAATATATAACTCTTGATAAGAAAAAGTTATCCCGCCTTTGAAATGCTTGTGATCTTCAGTCCAAATTCTTATATCGAATCTATCATGTTTATCAAACCATCGAACGAGATTCAATTCCTTAATCCCATATTGATTTCTGCCTAAGACTGCTATATTTTTAATAATCCTGTATTCCATATCAAAATTCCTTGTCTTTTGATTTATATGATATAAATAATATATCATATAAAAATATCTTCCCGCCGTCGAAATATCGTCGATTTTCAGTAAGAAAATGGTATATGATTAATAACAAAATTAATCGGAGGACTATAATATGGTTCAAGGTATATATCAGGCCACTATTGATCGCATAACTGAATTATTAGCTGAGAAAAATTTGACTGTTTCTGGGTTAGCTTACTTAAGTGGAGTCTCCGAGTCAACGATTAAAAGTATTCTTAATGGACAAAGTAAAAATCCAGGTATTGCTACCATTAAAAAACTTTGTGACGGCCTAGAAATTAGCATAATCTTTTTTTTTGAATCTTCGCTTTTTATGGACTTAGAGCAGGAAATAAAATAGATATTATACTAAACATCAATAGTTAGTGATATATCACTAACTATTTTTTATAAGCTTTTATATCCTATTTAAAAAGGAGGTTCCATATGAGGATATATGAAGCTACAACAAAAAGATTAAATAACCTTATGAAAGAACATAATTTAACTCAAAATGGGCTTGCTTATAAAAGTGGCGTCTCACAGGCAACAGTTAAAAGCATCCTGAATGGTGAAAGTAAAAATCCAGGTATCGTAACTATAAAAAAGTTATGTGATGGCTTGGATATAACCATTTGCACCTTTTTTGACTCTGAAGAATTCGAAGATTTAGAGCAAGAAATATTTTAGCCAAATCCAAACCTTTAATCTATTACGAGTTAATTTACTGACTTAATTACCAGATTTTATCATAACATCTTAAAAATTTCATAGTCTATAAGTTCAAATATAATCCGATCCGTTACAATAGTTTAATTGTTGATGTCTCGATTTTCTTTAAAAAAGATCCATTATTTCGTTATTAAAACAAAACATAAGCACAACATAATTGACAATATGTAAATTACTGTCAATATATGTATTTTATTTACATATATAAGGACCCGTGATATAATCAATATTAAATATCGCTTATGGCAGATCGCCTTTGAAAATAAGAGGTTCTGAAAAACGGAAATTACATAAATAACGCTTTAAATTGTGCACCCTTCTATAGTTATACTTAGTTTTGATGTTATTTGTGTCAGTGAATATGCTGGGATGATCGAGCAGATCATACGATTTCGGTTAAATGTTTAGGTCTTACACAAATGGAGTTATCTTTATAGAAATTTACGGAGTAGGTTAGATTGAAAATGGAGATATATATACATTTAATAAAGCTGCAATATGCACATCATGCTAAGGCAGGAGCCTTTTTGCCAACCAGATCGAGAGGCCCGGCAAGAAATCAATGGGAGAATAAAAAATGGCAAGACCTAAAATGATTGAAGATCAGTTAATACTGAACCTAATAGAAGAATACTATTTGACTAAATGTGACGGGAAGGCAGAGAAATTAAAGATCCCAAATATAGCAGCCTATATCAGAGAAAAGGCTAACTGCACTACATATGATGCTACTCTACTTCGTAGGAATAAAGCAGCGAGAGAGTACATCGACTCAATGAAGAGTGCTGGAAATCAGGAAGCGCTCAGCGTTGTAACCGTCTATAAGAGTCTGGATGTTGAGACATTTCTTGATACCAACAGAACCCGCAATGCCCTCAAACAGAGTTTGTCCGGACTCGACAACTACTATAAAATGGTTGCCTACTCCGCGGCCGAACTTAATCGCAAGGCCAAGGAAAGTCAAAGCAAGATTTTAAAACTCGAAAAAGAAATTGAAGAATTAAAGACTGAAAATGAAAAGTTGAAAGTTAAGAAATCTGCTCTGAAGGCTGAAGTATCTCAGTTAAGCACGGAAAATAAGGCTCTTCTAAGTGTTGTGGACACTTATGTCTATCCAGAGTTGGCAAATAAGCTCTTGGTTCAGGAAGGTTATCTCTCAAGTCTTTCCTGCTTCTAAGATAGAAGCTTCATGGAAGTGCTTGAATGATCCGAGCCACCAATGGCAAGCAACTTTCGCCGCCCGACATATCGGAAGTGGAAGATGTCCTATTTGCTATCCCACAATGGTAAAGCCAGGAGTGAACTCTCTTAAAGCAATTTATAACGATATTGCCGATATGTGGTCAGATAGGAATGAGCGTACCGCCGACGAGATTTTATATAATTCGTCCCTGTATGTTTACCTTAACTGCCCCGAATGTCATATGGAGTTTGGTACTTTCCTGAAAGACTTTATTAGTAGAAAAGCGGAGTGCCCATATTGTACCGAAAAACGAGTTTTGCCAGGAGCGAATTCATTTCAAGCAAGACACTCTGACCTTCTAGAAGAATGGGACTATGTTAACAATTATGCTATTGTTGATCCAGACACCATTGGAGATAATAACAATACTCCAGTCTGGTGGATTTGCACTAACAATAATAGCCACCATTATCCTATGTCAGTAAAAGACAAGCTGACTTTCCAAAAAAGGCATAAAGACTCTTGTCCATATTGTAAAGGCCGTCGAAGGAAAAAAAGACATTTCGTATAAAATACAAAAGAGAGAATGATTATTCATTCTCTCTTTCATTAATTTCATTTAACTTAAAAGGTAATTAACTTCTACCCTAACCCAAATAAAGTACATTTTTGGCATTTTGGCCTAAAAAATTTTTTGGGTTACTGAAATTATTTGTTTACTGCATCTTTCAATGCTTTTCCAGCTTTGAAAACTGGAGCTTTTGCAGCTGCAATTTTTATAACTTCACCAGGTTTTCTAGGATTTCTTCCCTGTCTTGCTTTTCTTTGACGAGTTTCAAAAGTACCAAAACCGATTAACTGTACTTTATCGCCCTTAACCAGAGCACCCTCAACACTTGCAACGAATGCATTTACTGCAACCTCAGCATCTTTCTTTGTAAAACCTGTTTTTTCTGCTACGCTAGCAACTAATTCTGCTTTATTCACCGAACATAACCTCCTTTAATTTGTTAAAATTTGATTGGTTTGAAGTAAACTTCCCTTTACCACATTTTTCTTTATCAAAGATTCCGGCTCTTTACTTTGGCCTGTTCCCATAGCTTGTCCATTTCTTCAAGGCTCATATCTTCTAATCGTTTTCCTTGAAGCTTGGCCGACATTTCAATAAAACCAAATCTATCAATAAACTTAGATGAAGTAAAGTTCAAAGCCTCTTCTGGATTTACTCCCAGGAATCTAGCTACATTCACTACTGCGAATAATAGGTCGCCAACTTCTTCCATTATGCTGGTTTCGTCGTTTCCTTGGTAAATCTCAAGGAGCTCGTATGTCTCCTCTTTTACTTTCGAGAACGCCTCACTTACATCCTCCCAGTCGAATCCTACTTCCGCAGCCTTCTTTTGAATCTTGAAACTTCGAATCAAAGCAGGCAATGCACTTGGTACATTCATCATAGAATCAGTATGTGTCGCGGTTCCCCTTTCTTTTCTTTTCACATTTTCCCATTTTTCAAGGGCTTTGTCAATACTTTCTGAATTTTTGTTTAAAAAAACATGAGGATGTCTGCGTATCATTTTATCGCTCTCACGGTTGGCAATACTGCGCAGGTCGAATTTTTGCTCCTCAGTGCCCAGATTTGCATGAAAAATCACCTGCAGCAATACATCTCCCAGTTCTTCCTCGAGATTGTCAAAATCCTCTTTATCGATTGCATCTGCTACTTCGTAGGCTTCTTCAAGAAGACAGGAACGAATGCTTTTATGGGTCTGCGCCTTGTCCCACGGGCAGCCTTCCTCGCTGCGAAGCAGCGCGATGATCTCTGCAAGTCTTATTATTGCTTCTTCTGTTGATTTTCCTTCTTCATAGTGTTTTGCATATTTTTCTATCATAGTATTACCTTTTCATTTTATTTATTAGGTTTAATATCTTCCCGCTTTTTGGGAAAATCCGCAATTCTTCTTTCTTGATTGATTTTGTAATAAAGAGCATTGCACAATAAACCGTCACGCCGATCAGGATCGCAATGATCGTTGACAGCACATTTCCGAAGAAACCGAACAGAATCCGGTAGCTGACCCAAACAGAGGCACTCATGATCAAAGCGGAAGCGACCGGCTTCACAAAGGTGAGCATGATGTCGAACTTGACTCCGATATATTTCTTCACTGCAATGATGTTCAGGGAGGAAGCAACGATATATGCCGCCACCGTGCCGATGGCCGCACCCTGTACATTGATGCTGCTGATTCCCGTCAGTGTATAAGTAAGGACCACTTTTACTATGGCCCCAATAAACAGATTGATCACCGGTATCATCGGTTTTCCAAGACCCTGCAAAACGCCCGTCAATGTCTGGACCGTGGAAAGGAAAATAACGCCAAAGGCCATAATAAACAAGCATGGGGCAGCACTCACTGCGCTTGCCTTCTGGAACGGGTACAGCAACAGCATGATTGGCTCTGCCAGTGTCATTAAGCCCAGAGCACAGGGCAGACCGATTATGATTGAAGACCTGAGGCCCAATCGAACGTTATAATTCAAAAAAACCATGTCTTTTTGCTTGTAAGCCGCTGCGATGGCCGGAACCAGACTCATGGCGATTGCCTGCGTAAGCACCTGCGGGAAGTTGATCAGAGGACCCGCCATACCGGTCAGCTGACCGTAAAGTCCGTTGGCTGCTTCTTCTGTCCAGCCCGTATCCTGTAGTCTCCGCATGACGATGCCGACATCGATGGTATTCATAATGGGCATGATAGCAGCACCTATTGTCACGGGAACAGCGATCATAAAAATTTTGGCAAGAATCTCGCTGCTTTTTTCCGTACTGATCGTATGTGTTCTCTCCACGTCTCCCTTGAGGCTGTTTTTCTTGTAATAATAGATCCCCACAATGGCGATGAGGCCTGCTATGGATCCAGCCGTTGCACCAAAGGAAGCACCGGCCGCTGCAAAGTCCCTGCCCCGGTCAATCAGAAAATAGGCAAGTGTCAGGCCGGCCGCAACCCGGAAAAACTGTTCGACCACTTGAGAAGTCGCAGTGGGCTTCATATCCTGCATCCCCTGGAAATATCCACGGTAAGCCGCCATAATCGGCACAAACAGCAATGCGGGAGCGATCGCCATCATGGCGTATTTTGCCCCGGGGTTTCCGATGGCATTCACGATCTGGCCGGCACCGAAAAATAATATAGCAGAGGAACATATCCCTATGGTAAAGAGAAGGATAAAGGATACCCGGAATACCCGGTATGCTTCGTAGTGATGATCGACAGCAACCCGTTCCGATACCATCTTAGAGATGGCGATTGGAATTCCGGCGGTTGCCAGAGTCAAAAAGAGTACATAAATAGGATAGGCTGTCTGATAATATCCCATCCCTTCATCTCCAATTAAATTAGCAAGGGGAATCCGGAAGAATGCCCCCATTATTTTAATGATAATCCCTGCAATCCCAAGAATCACAGCGCCCTGAATAAACGATTTTTTTGCCATTCTATTTTAGTTCTCCCAGAATTCTTTTCGTTGACTTTTCCGCCTCAAAAAGTGTTTTTTCAATATCGATCGTCAAGTATTCTCCATTCTGATACAAAACCTTGCCGTCCACCATGGTTAGCAGCACATCGCTGCCGGAGGCGGAATAAACCATATTTGTGGCCAGACTATGAATGGGATGCATATTCGGTTTTGACAGATCCATTACGATCAGGTCTGCCTTGAAACCGACAGCCAGCTTGCCGCAGTCATCTCTTCCCTGACCCTTTGCTCCTGCGAACGTAGCGGCTCTCAAAGTATCGACCGGTGTAATTAAGGTAGGATCAAACTGCTTCCCCTTGTTTGCTATGGCGAAAACCTTCATTTCTTCTATCATATTCAAGCTGTTGTTGCTTGCCACGCTGTCGGTTCCAATGGCTACATTGACTCCTTTTTCCAACAGGAGGGGTACATTACACACGCCGCTGGCCAGTTTCAGATTGCTGATCGGGCAGCTTGCAACGGTAACGCCTTTTTTCGCAAGGATGTCAAAATCCTCGCCTTCAAGCCAGACGCAATGGGCGGCAGTCGCCTTTGTGTCAAAGATCTGATTCTGTGCCAAGTATTGAACCGGCGTTACGCCATGCCTCTTTTTGCATTCTTCATGCTCAAATTCCGTTTCCGAAACGTGAACATGCATATTCGCGCCTACCGATTTCATATATTCCGCAAGATGGCGCGCAGTTTTCGGATTCGAGGTATACTCTCCATGAAGGCTGACGTCGACCTTGAGTCTGCCGTTTCCTTCATTATGATAGGTTTCAAAAAGGTGCTTAGTTTCCTGGAAGCCCTGCAGATCATCAATATCTCCGTCTTCAGAAAAGTTTACAACTCCTCTTCCGAGGTTGTTTTTCACACCGGATTCCAAAATGGCACGAGCCATGTCGTCACCGAAATAATACATATCTGTTGTGGAAACGATGCCGAACCGCAGCGATTCCGCGATCCCGAGGAGCATACCGGCATAAACGGATTCCGCGTTCAGTTTTTCTTCAAAGGGGAAAATCCTCTTTGTCAGCCAATCCTGCAGGGACATGTTCTCTCCATATCCCCTCATCAATGTCATGGGGGTGTGAGCGTGAGAGTTGAAAAATCCGCTCATCAGAAGTTTTCCCTTTCCGTCATAACTGATACCGTAATTCTCTTTTGGCTCTACCGTATCAATATAGTCGATGGTTTCACCCTTTATGCCAACGTACATATTTTCCTTGAGATCATAATTTTCATCCAATATCGCAATGTTTTTAAATAACATAATTGATAAATTACCTCCTTATGCGGCTTCGTCGCACTAAAATCAACGGAATCATTATATCATAACTCAACAAAAACAACAGTAGAAAAAAATTTTGAATAAATACTTACCTATTACAGATACTATTTCCATAGTAAATATAGGCAAATTTGATTAAGAAAGCGAGGGAAATCAAATGAAAGCGACAGGAATAGTTAGAAGGATAGACGATCTTGGGCGTGTCGTTATTCCAAAGGAAATTAGAAGAACAATGAGAATTCGTGAGGGGGATCCACTTGAAATATTCACTGACAGAGAGGGAGAGGTCATACTGAAGAAATATTCGCCAATCAATGAATTAAGCCAGTTTGCCGGTGAGTATGCAGACTGCGCAAATACTATTTTGGGAGATCTGGTATTGATTTCGGATACCGATCACATCATAGCCGTATCAGGCGGACCGAAAAAGGACTTCATTGAAAAGAGAATCGGCAAGGAACTGGAAAAGATAATCCAGGAAAAGACAAGCAGGGTCGTTCTTGAAAAAGGCGCGCTCTGTGCGGTTACTGTGGACGACGGTACTCCGTCGGAATTTGAATCTCAAATCCTTGTTCCAATCGTATCGCAGGGAGATGCAATCGGTTCCATCGTAATACTTTCAAAGGACATCAACAGTCCTCTGGGTGATACGGAGCTAAAGGCAGCGGAAATCGGCGCCAGCTTTTTGGCAAGGCAAATGGAGAGCTGATTAGGCATTTTCATTCATTCAGTTCACAGTTTTGATATTTTAGTAACCCAATTTCATGATTTTTAGTGCGCCAAAATGTGAGGCTCACATTATTGGCTGGGATAGCAAAGGCCGAGGAGCATTCCTCGGTCTTTGCTATCTACTAAAAATCTTATTCAATTGGGTTGAAAATAGCCAAAACTGCTCAATTCATTCCTGAAAATCCTAATCAGCTCTCGGTTCATAAACTTGATATTAGCTCGCGCCCCTAGGACGGCTTCCCATGAGAATACCCACGGCGCGGCGCTTTTTTTGCGCTTAAAGAAAAAAATGATTGGCTGGGGTAGAAAAGACCGGGGAGCATTCCTCGGTCTTATTAATTTGGGTTCACATTTTGTATTGCATACTCATACTATACAGCATAAAACATACTATTTTTGCAGTTGAAAAGGAGGGAAATATGCAAAATAATTTTTTTAATCAAGAAAATATTCGATCCCCTTATGATCAAATTGATATGTCTCCGGAAATAAAGGGTCGCATGGTTTGTAACCTTTGCTATCCGGAAGTCTACTATAGAGTTCAGCCATTTGTTATGTCTGTATGTGATGAAATGGATTGCGCCGGCGAGGTAATTCTGAGCCAGGAGATGTTCGATGAATTGAGCGATAACATTTATACAAAGGTATGCTACATGCATCCGGATTTGGTCGAATATGTAAGTTGTCATCATGATATGAAGTCCTCAGTAGAAAGCTTACAAAGAGACTTTGATCGGGATCGAAGAGACAGAGATAGGGACAGAGATAGGGACAGAGACAGAGACAGAGACAGAGACAGAGATTTTCCTAGATTCCGATTTAGGCGAAGAGGTATATTCCGGGACTTCATCGAGCTCCTGTTACTTAACGAATTATTTCGCCGCGGTAGGATTATTTTTTAGCACTGTTATAAAGCACCTGTACGAATATTAATATGAATAAGGGTTAAGAGCGTTTCAATGCTCTTAACCCTTATATTATTACTCAATATTCCGGATAATTTTAGTCTTCCGTAGTTCCGGTATATTCATCCGTCAGGTACTTGACTTCTGATGATTCTTTCAGATCGGTGATCTGTTTCTGGGCTTCTTCACTGACAAGGTTTGATTTTATGGAATCCTTTGTTTCTTCATATGTTTTCGTACCTTGATTCTTGTCAGTCACCTTGATCACGTGATATCCAAATTCAGTTTTTACGACGTCGCTGATTTCACCCGTTTTTAACGCAAAAGCCACATCTTCGAATTCTTTTACCATCTCACCTTTTCCAAAGGTACCCAGACTTCCGCCGCTATCCTTTGTGCCGTCTGTACCATATTGCTTGGCCAGATCCTCGAATTTTTCTCCTGCTTTCAGTTTTACTAAAATGTCTTTCGCAGTTGCTTCATCCGCCACGAGAATATGACTTGCAGTCACCTCATCCACTTTAAAGCTGTCAAGGTTCGCATCATAAAATGCCTTTGCATCCTTTTCCAGATTTGGCATTCCTGCTTCTACTTCATCAAAGTAGGCCTGTCTGTAATATTGGTTATAGTAAAACTTTGTTAAAGTCTCGTCGGATATCTTCTTTTCTTTCAGAAAGACGCTGATTGTTTCGGTATTTTTTGCTTCATCCATAAAGCTTTTCAGATCTGCTTCAATGGTATCGGGCAATACTTCTTCCTCTTTCCCAGAATAATATTGCTTAATACATTCCAGGGCTACCATATCATCCAGCATTTGAGACTTGATGCTCTGCATGCTCTCTTCCGGGAACTGTGATGTATCAACGCCCTGTATAAATGCTGAAAAATCCAGATATTGCTCCAATTCATTTTCACTGATTGTGGTATCTCCCACCTTGACAAGGTCGGATCCGTTGTCTTTTTTGTCACCGCTACAGGCTGCCAGACTCATCGTCAATACGATCAGCAGCACGACTGCTATAATCCTCTTCATTCGTTACTCTCCTCTTTAATTTAGTCCTAATTTTATCATACAAGCTGAGTCGCAATATGATAAAATAAACGCTTCCTCTCGGCAATGCCGAATTATAAGCTTCAGCGTTTATTATATCACAAATTTATTTAAAAATATGATAACTTGGTGAAGTTTATTTTTCCCATTATAATTGATTTTAATAAATGGTCTCACTCCCGCATGGATCAGGATTCCCATGCCGAACTCTGCAGACAGTTTCGCGATCCGCTCCGGAGTCAGCTGATTCTTTTCGTGGAAATCGAAGACGATTTTCTTCTGCTCCTCATGGATTCTTAAAATGCCTGCTTTTTCAGCCATCGCCCGAATATGGGACACCCTGACCAGGTTTTCAACTTCCGGGGGAAGCTCGCCGAAGCGGTCGATCAATTCATCAATGACCTCGGCATGATCCTCTTCATCTCGAATTGCTGCAATTTTCTTATACATCTGAAGCTTCAGGAGTTCATCGGAGATATAGGTTTCCGGAATGTATGCCGGAACATCGATTTCAATGGAGGTTTCCTCTCTGTCCGGATTCACGATTTCTCCGCCCAGTGCTCTCACCGCATCATCCACCAGCTTGCAGTACAGTTCATATCCGATATTCATCATATGGCCGTGCTGTTCTGTCCCTAAAAGGTTGCCGGCACCCCGGATCTCCAGGTCCCTCATGGCGATGTGGAAACCGGCTCCGAATTCGGTAAATTCCTTGATGGCTCTCAGCCTTTTTTCCGCCACCTCGGTGAGTACCTTATTCTTTTGATACATCAGATAGGCATACGCCATCCTCGTGGAACGTCCTACTCTTCCCCTGAGCTGGTAAAGCTGGGAAAGACCAAAACGATCCGCATCCAGTATAATAATGGTGTTGACATTAGGGATATCAATCCCGGATTCAATGATAGTGGTTGCGATAAGGACATTGGATTCATGGTTCACAAAGTCGATCATCACATCCTCCAGCTGTTTTTCATTCATCTGGCCATGCCCTACGGCGACGACCGCTTCCGGAACAAGCTCTGTGATCTGCGATGCGATTTTATAAATTCCTCTGACCCTGTTATATACAATATAGACCTGACCGTCCCGGTCCAGTTCTCTTTGTATGGCATCCCGGATCAATTCCTCATCCTGCTCCAATACATAGGTCTGCACCGGATACCGCTCCTCCGGCGGCTCTTCGATGAGGCTCATATCCTTAATGCCAATGAGTGACATATGCAGCGTTCTTGGAATCGGAGTCGCGGAGAGGGTAAGTACATCTACATTTTTTCGGATCCGCTTGATGGTTTCCTTGTGCTGCACACCGAAGCGCTGTTCCTCATCGATGACCAGGAGGCCGAGGTCCTTGAAATCGATGTCCTTGGATAACAGCCGATGGGTTCCGATGAGCACATCAACGCTTCCCTTTTTCGCAGCCTCAGCGATTGCTTCCTGCTGCTTTTCGTTCCGGAATCTGCTTAACATTTCCACTTTAAAAGGAAACTTTTCGAACCGGTCTTTAAACGTGTAATAATGCTGATTTGCCAGAATGGTCGTCGGGACCAGAACGGCAGCCTGTTTTCCGTCGGCAATGCATTTGAAGATTGCCCGGGCTGCAACCTCGGTCTTTCCGTATCCCACATCTCCGCAAAGCAATCGTTCCATAGAAATCGGCCGTTCCATGTCTTCCTTGATCTCTTTGACGCAGCGAAGCTGGTCCGAAGTTTCCTCGTACGGGAATAAATCTTCAAATTCCCGCTGCCAGATGCTGTCCGGTGCGAAGGCATAGCCGCCTCTTGCCGCCCGTTCCGCTGAAATCTCAAGCAGCTCTTTCGCCATACTGACGATGGCAGCCTTTGCCTTCGCCTTGACCTTCTTCCATTCACCGCCGGAAAGCTTGTTGAGCCTCGGTGCGGTGCCGTCTGCTCCGATATACTTCTGGATCATATCCATCTGTTCCACAGGAACATAGAGCATGTCCTCACCGGCATATTTTATTTTCAAATAATCCTTTTTTACTTTTTGAATCGTCAGCTGCTCCACGCCGATAAATTTTCCGATTCCGTGATTCTCATGAACGACATAGTCACCCTTCCTGATATCGGTAAAGGTTTTGATCGGCTTTCCGCGCTTTTCGGCGGTCTTTGGCTTTCTATGCTTCTGAGTGGTGAAAATATCTCCGTCCCAGAGGTAAATGAGCTTTTCTTCCGGATATTCCAAGCCGGAGGTCAGACTGCCCTTGGACAGTTTGATCTGACCGGAAGAATCGAAATGCTCGATGAAATTTTTTAGATTTTCGATTCTCTCTTCCGTCGCACAGACAATGGTGATGTCATAGCTCTGCTTCAGATAGCCCTTTAATTCAGTTTCCAGGAAATCCATCCTGCCGTTGAAAACAGGCGCTTGCTTTGACGATATCTGAATGCTGGCATCCAGACGGTCGATTCCCTTCAGCTGTTTTTGGAACGGTGTAAAAAGAAAGATGGCAGGCTGCTTATACAGACTGTCTAGATCCGCCTTGCCGGGAAACGCCTTATAATCTCCCGGAACCGCCTCGCCCCGTTCCAGTATAGTTTTAAAATCCTCTTTGTCTTCCTGCTCCCTGAATTCAAGTACTTCTCTGATCCGGTCCGGGTCCTCCAGCATGACGGCTCCGTCGGGATTCATATAGTCCCATAGGTATTCCGTATCGTCATAGAAGTAATGGATATAATTTTCAAGAAGCTGAACGTTCGTCGTGTTCTCGATGAATTCCACCAGCTGATTTTTTCTTTGAAGCAGATGCTCCCGTTGAGGATCTGCATGCTTTTTTGCAAAGCTGTCATACGCCTTGCCCAGCTTTTCCGCAGCATGACGGAAGAGGTTCTCTTCCTGAACCATCTGTTCCGCCGGATAGATCTCAACCGTTTTCAGATTTTCCACAGAACGCTGTGTCAGCGGATCGAAGGTACGGATGGAATCCACTTCCGTGTCAAAGAATTCCACTCGATACGGATATTCCGAATCCACCGGGAACACATCCACGATTCCGCCCCGGATACTGTATTGGCCTTTGGATTCGATATAGGAAGCCCGTTCATATCCCATAAAAGTTAGATTTCTTTTGATATGCTCAAGATCCGCTTCCGCTCCCAGAGCGAAGCGCACCGTGTTTTCCTCGAAAATTGTATGGGGAGCAAGCTTCTTGACCGCTCCCAGAATCGGAGCGATGACGATGCAGCTTTCTCCTGACAAAAGTGCTTTCATTGCCGTCAGCCGTTCTTCCATAATGCCGTGACTCTTGGCTTCATATTTCAGAAACAGCTGCTCCTCTTCCGGAATGACGAAGATTTTTTGCTCAACAAAAAAAGACAGGTCCTCAGCCAATCTTTTCGCCTTTGCATGGGAAGAGGTAATAATCAGACTTTGTCCTCCTCTTTCCTTGATAATCAGCGATGCGACAGGCATAGCCCGTCCTTCTGAAACACCTGATATATTGATAACTCCTTTGGCGCTTTTCGCCAGAGCCTTTATTTCATTAAACTTACCGCCTCTGACTCTGTCACTCATCTTCCTTTGCGTCCCCTTCAGCAGATGGTTTTACATTGTATTCACCCATCGCGATATCTATTCCTTTTTCGAGCATACATCCAACAGCCAGAGCTGCCCGCTCCACTGCAGTCTTCATTAGCTCCTTTTCATCCTTAGCGAATCCTCCGAGTACGTATCCGGCAAGGGGCATTTTCCGTTCTTTCCCAATCCCGATGCGCACCCTTGGAAAGCCATCCTCCTGCAGATCATAAATGATGGATTTCATCCCGTTATGGGTTCCGGCGCTTCCTTTTTTCCGTATGCGGAGCCTCCCCATTGGAATATCGACATCATCATAGATCACGACGAGCTTATCAATATCGACCTTGTAATATTCCATGACTTCCCTGACGCTGTTACCGCTCAGATTCATAAAGGTCTGAGGCTTTACCAGCAACACTTTTTGGCCGGAGATGGTACCTTCCCCGACCAGTGCTTTATGCTTTATTTTATTGATTTTTATATCATTTTTTTCAGCCAGAAAATCCAAAGTAATGAATCCGATATTATGCTTGGTGTTTTCATACTTCTTTCCCGGATTTCCCAAACCTACGATTATATACATAGTATCTCCTAGTCAAACAGCCTGCTGATGGAATCGTTGGTAAAGATTCTGATCATTGCCTCGGCAAACAGAGGCGCAACGGACAGCAGTTTGATTTTATCTATTTTCTTTCCATCCGGAAGAGGAATGGTATTGAGCAGAACCAGTTCCTTGATGGCGGAATCCTGAATTCTTTCAATCGCGGGCCCGGACAAAACGGGGTGAGTTGCACAGGCGTAAACCTCTTTTGCTCCCATATCCTTCATTGCGTTGGCAGCGTTGGTTATGGTTCCGGCCGTATCGATCATATCATCCACCAGAATGACATTTTTACCTTCGATATCACCGATAATATTCATGATTTCCGATACATTGGCCTTCGGTCTTCTCTTATCTACGATGGCAATGGGAGCATCCAACGGATGAGCCATGTTTCTTGCTCTCGTTACGCTTCCATGATCCGGAGATACGATAACCAGATCGTCCAATCTCATTTCTCTGAAATACTTTACAAGGATCGGCATACCCAGGAGGTGATCCACAGGAATGTTAAAATATCCTTGAATCTGCGGAGCATGCAAATCCATCGTTACAACTCGGTCTGCTCCCGCGCTGGTTATGATATCCGCTACGAGCTTTGCTGTGATCGGATCTCTCGCCTTTGCTTTTCTGTCCTGCCTGGCATACCCGTAATACGGAATAACCGCATTGATTCTGCCCGCGGAAGCTCTCTTCATCGCATCGATCATGATAAGAAGCTCCATTAAGCTGTCATTTACAGGATCACAGGTCGATTGAACTATGTAGGTATCGATCCCTCTTACCGTTTCCCATAAGCTTACGGAGATTTCTCCATCGCTGAATTTGCTTACCGTGGATTTGCCCAAGGGTTTTCCCATGATGGACGCTATCTCCTCCGCCAATTCGTGATTGGAATTTCCCGAAAAAATTTTAAAATCTGTGAAGACCCCGTTCTTCATTACTACACCTCTTTCTTGATAAACTAAGACTCAGTACAGAGGGGAATTTTTTCCCTCTGTACGCATAGTCGTGTTATCCAGCGGCCTTCAGGCCGTCGGATAAACTAAGACTCCGTTATTTTTCCTTGTTTATTAATCCTCTTCTTGCTACCCAGCCTTCGATGTTCTTTTCCTTTGCCCTTCCGACGCATAATGCTCCCTTTGGAACATCGTGAGTCACGGTGGTTCCTGCCGCGATATAGGCACCTTCTTCTACCACCACCGGCGAAACGATATTTACGTTACAGCCAACAAAGGATCCATCCTTCACAACGGATCGGTGTTTGTTCTTTCCGTCATAATTAACAAATACAACACCACAGCCGATGTTGACATCCTCTCCCACATCGGAATCTCCAATATAGGTAAGATGGGATGCTTTTGATCCGTTTCCCATAGAGGAATTCTTTACTTCCACAAAGTCACCGACCTTGACATGGTCGCCCAGAGTGCTGTTCGGTCTTAAATAAGCAAAAGGCCCTACTTTCGTATTATTGCCCACCTTACTTTCCAATATAACCGAGCTTTGCACTTCCGTTTCATTTCCGATTCGGGAATCAACCGCTCTGGTGTTCTGTCCGATGATGCAATTCTCACCAATGACGGTATTTCCCTCAAGAATCACACCGGGATATATGATTGTCCCTTTTCCGATCGTAACAGTCTCATCAATGTATGCTGCTTTTAAATCTATGAATTTGACGCCGTTCGACAGATGTTTCAGGTTGATTTCGTATCTTTTTCTTTCCTGTTCCTCGTATTCCAATAGCTCCTTCATACTTTCCCTCCTGGCTTCCTTGCAGCAACGGCTTCGCCTCCGACTCGCTTCGCTCACTGCTGTCCGTTTTGCCATTGCAGCTGAAGCTGTGGCAAAACGGCAACGCTGCATCTCAATATCTGCGTTCATTATACCATTTATCCTGTCATTCAAAAAGTGAAAATTCCGCGAAGCACCGGACAGAATGTTAAGACGATGAGAATGTTAAAAAGAAAATAGGCTTAAGAAAGCCTATCTTTTTCTAATATGATCTCCGCGACCTTATAAATATCCCCAGCGCCCATGGTGATCACCAGGTCCCCGCTCTGGGCGTTATTTATGACAAAGCTGGCAATCTCCTCGAAATTGCCGAAATAATAAACATCCTTTTCCGGATTCACCCGCTTTATCTCATTCACAAGCTCCTTGGAGCTGATTTTGTATATGTTTTTTTCCCGTGCAGCATAGATTTCAGCCATGACGATTTTGTCCGCCGCATCGAAGGATTCTGCAAACTCATCGAACAGAGCCAAGGTTCTTGTATAGGTATGCGGCTGGAAAAGACACCAAAGATCCTTGTGCGGCATGTTCAGGGCCGCTTTCAAGGTTGCCTTGATTTCCGTAGGATGGTGGGCGTAATCGTCTACGATCGTAATCCCATTTTGTGTAATTCCAATGACATCAAATCTTCTCTGGGTACCCGTATAGCCTTCCAGGGTTGAAACGATGGATTCAATGGGCACACCCAGCCCATAGCAGCATGCAAAAGCAGCCAGAGCATTGGCGATGTTATGTTCTCCCGGTATGGCCAGCTGGATGGTGCAAAGCACTTCTTCACCATGACCGAGCTTAAATAACGGCATGCCAGAGGAATTGAATTCGATATCCGATGCATAATAATCGCATCGTTCACTGAAACCAAAGGTAACCACATTGCTTTTCAGTTCGTCGATAATGCTGTTTACAAATGGGTTTGCGTCAAAAGCGATTATCGTTCCGTTTTCCGGCACTAGATTGGCAAATTTTTCAAAAGAGCTCGCAATATGCTCTATGTCTTTAAAATAGTCGAGGTGATCCGAATCGATGTTCAGAATGATTTCAATTTTAGGATTAAGTTTCAGAAAACTGTCCATATATTCACAGGCTTCCGTAACGAAATAGCCGCTGTGTCCGATCTTCACGTTTCCGTTGATCTCCTGAAGGTTTCCTCCAACCAGGATGGTCGGATCCTTCCCGAAGTTTTCCAGAATCAATGAAACCATTGATGTGGTGGTGGTTTTGCCGTGAGTTCCGGCAATGGCGATGCTGTTTTCGTAATCCTTCATCAACGCGCCGAGCGCTTCCGCTCTCGAAGCGGTCGGAATGCCGTTTTCGGTAGCGGCTACGATCTCCGGATTATCCTGCGAGACTGCTGAGGAATAGATTACCAGTTCGGCATCCGCGATGTTTTTTGCACGATGACCTAGATAGATCACTGCTCCCTGTTGGATTAATTTATCTGTAATTTCACTTTCCTTCATATCCGAACCGGATACTGCACAGCCTCTGTTAAGGAATATTTCCGCAATGGCGGAGAGTCCGATCCCTCCGATACCGATGCAATGAATATGCTTGAATTTCTTAAGATTAAGCATTAAGAATCCTCCATCTATTTGAATTTGATGCCCCAAAAGGACATTTCTTCTATTTTTATATAGCAACAGAAATCTCCATAAGAAAAATCATGATTTTTCTGCATAGCATACAAACGATTATACCACAAACACACCGCAAAGCAAAATGTTTGCTTTGCGCGCGGCGGAACGTCGGCGCAAAAGCTTGTAAATGCAAGCTTTTGCGGTTTGTGGTGTAACATCCGCAGCGCGAGGTCTAAATTTAGACCTCGCAGTTCCTCTTTTGGAACTGCGATTGTAAATCTTTGATTTACAACGCAAGCTGCGGATATTATACCACAAATAGCGAAAAAAATGCTGTGAATTTGACAAAATTATAAAAAACGAATAAAATCAGCTCATAATACATTTATATTCGTATCATAGGGAGGATGTTACTGATGAAAAGAACAGAACGAGTAGGCGCTATTATTAAAATTTTATCTGACAATCCAAACAAGCTATATTCTCTTGGATATTTTTGTGACCTGTTTGGCGCTGCCAAATCCAGCATCAGCGAGGACATCCAGGCCGCCAAGCAAATCCTGGAAAGCATTGACCTGGGCCTCATCGAGACAACTGCAGGCGCTGGAGGAGGCGTAAAGCTCATCCCGTATATTTCCGACCAGGAAGCAGAAAAGCTTTTAAATCAGATTTGTGAGAAATTAAAGGATAAAAACAGGATTCTTGGAAATGGGTTTTTGTACACATCCGACTTAATGTTCGACTCTAATATTGTAAAGCGCGCCGGCGAAATCTTCGCACGAAGATTCATGAATCTTGGCGCCGACTATGTCGTAACCATCGAAACCAAGGGGATCCCCGTTGCGCTGATGACTGCACATATGCTGAACCTCCCTCTTGTGGTCATACGACGGGAAAGTAAGATTTCGGAAGGGTCCACCGTCAGTATCAACTATTTTTCCGGTTCAGCGGAGCGAATCCAAAAAATGTCCATCTCCAAGAGGGCCGTAACAACCGGTTCAAGAGCAATCATCATCGATGATTTCATGCGAGCCGGAGGAAGCGTGAAAGGAATCTCCGAAATGCTATTGGAATTCGACATTGAAGTAGTGGGAACGGGAGTGGTTATCGCCTCTACCGAGCCGGAAAAAAAGAAGATCCACGACTATTTTCCGCTCATTTATTTGGGTTCTGTTGACGAAAACGAGAAAAACATTGAGGTTTTTCCGAATAGTCTGATTTTTTATAAAAAAAACTTGTAAGATTTTGTTAACTACTGTATAATGTTGGCATACAATATACAAATTTTGTATATCGGAGTATGTTGGGCAGGAAAGGGTGGTTTTTCAGTATGAAAATAACTGATGTAAGAGTACGTAAAGTAAACGACGAAGGCAAAATGAAAGCCGTTGTCTCCGTTACATTCGATGATGAGTTTGTAGTACACGACATCAAAATCATTGAGGGTCAGAATGGTCTGTTCATAGCTATGCCTAGTCGAAAAATGGGAGAAGGAGATTTCAGAGACATTGCTCACCCATTGGTATCAGAGACACGCAATAAGATCAAAGACGCCATTTTCGCTGAATACGAAAAGGTTCTGGAAGAGAAGGTAGAAGAGGCAGTTACGCCTGCTGCGGAATAATAATATCGTTTTATATTTTATTTTAGAAAACACCATGCTAATTTAGTTTGGTGTTTTTTTGTTTTCAAAAATCGTTTCACTCTTCATTAATTCTGATCATCCTTCATATACTTAGATGAGACAGGCATAATGGAGGAATTCGAATGAAATACCAAGGAGATCTGCTGAAATCACTTGCCATCGTTTCTACGATGGTGGTTTTTTGTCTGGTTCTGCTGCCGCTTGCTATGGTGAGTATATTCCATGAGGATCATCAGATGGAGCCTCCTGTAAAAAAAGGCGGCCTACCGATTCCGGAATACATCAGTGTTTACCGTCATGCAACGGGAGAAACGGAGTCCATCGCATTTGAGGATTATGTAAAAGGTGTTGTAGCCGGAGAAATGCCGGCAAGCTTTGAGATGGAAGCATTGAAAGCCCAGGCAGTTGCTGCCCGGACTTATTCCTTGTCAAAATTCATCCGCTCCGGGAGCGGCGGGAATCCCGACCATCCTTCTGCACCTATTTGCGACGATACCCACTGTCAAGTATATCGAAGTCCCCAGGAGCTGAAGGAAATCAAGTCTGCCGAATGGATGGATACCGGCTGGCCGAAGATACAAGAGGCCGTCGCCAGCACCAAAGGTCAATTGATGTATTTCCAGGGCGCAATGGTTGAACAGCCTCTGTTCCACTCTTCCAGCGGAGGAAAAACGGAGAATTCCGAGGATGTCTTCGCTTCAGCTCTGCCATATCTCCGCAGTGTTGACAGTCCTTACGAAACAGCCGCTCCGCACCAAAACGAGCAGATTGAAATTGCCCTTTCGGAATTCAAGCAGAAAATCAAACAATCCAATCCGCAAAAAGATCTCGGTACGGTAAGCAGCGACACCGTTAAGGTAATTGAACGAAGCGCGGGAGGCAGGGTCGCAGCCATCCAGATCGGTAATTTAACCATAAAGGGCAGAGAAATCCGTGATATTTTCGGATTACGCTCGGCTAATTTTAACGTTTCCGTTCAGGGCGACACCGTCCTGTTCACAACTGACGGCTATGGTCATGGCGTGGGGATGAGCCAATACGGCGCCAACGGTATGGCTCAGGCAGGCTACAAATACATAGATATTCTGACGCATTACTATACAGGAGTCGAAGTATATTAAATGAAAATCTTCACCTGTCTGTCACATGCAAACTATGTTTCCTTCACAATGATCTTGTAAAGTAACGATATAAACATGATCTACTTTATTAGTGAAGGAAGGGATTACATGATTAAGAGAAAAACCATCGTGGTCGGCATGACCGCATTAGCCGTTGTATTATCTTCAGGAGTTATTGCGTTTGCAGCAGCAGACACAACAATTTCGCAAACCGGAAAAGTCAGGCCGGCAATGATGACAAGCTTAACAGATGCACAAAGGGAAGCAGTACAGCAGGTTCGAGCCGACAGTATGGAAGAAGCGATTGCAGAGCTCGTTGACAGCGATACCATCACACAGGAGGAAGCAGACAAACTAACGGAAATCAGGGTGGTACAAAAGGAAAATTGTGACATCAATGTACTCACTGACGAGCAAAGAACTGCTCTTCGGGAGGAACAAAAATCAGAGTTTGAAAGCCTGCTTGCCGACCTGGTTGATGATGGAACTCTGACCCAGGATCAGGCAGATCAGATGGAGCAAGGCAAAGGAATGATGCGCGGTCTGGACCTGACCGAAGAACAAAAGGAAGCAGTCATGCAGGCTAAGATCAGTGCGATGAAAGAGGCCGGGAATGGGCCTGCAGGTATTTTAACGGAAGCGCAGAGAACAGCTCTGAACGAAGCAGCAAAAGCAAAGCTGGAAAGTAAGCTGGCAGATCTGGTTGATGATGGGACACTCACCCAGGAATTGGCAGATCAGCTCCTGGATAACGGAGTCGGCCTGCGTATGGGTCCCGGTGGGAAACACGGAAACTGACATAAAATATGGGCGGGTCTCTATGGGCGCCTTGATTGGGCGCCCATTTTATTGTTAATATGCTGTCTGTCATCTATTTTTTATGGATTCACTAGTCTTCGATTCGTTTGATTAAAGCTCCCAGTTTTCGGAATTTCTCGATAAAATCCGAATAACCTCTTTCGATATGATAAACTTCGGAGATTTCAGTGGTCCCTTCTGCCATGAGCCCAGCCAAAACGAGGGCTGCCCCGGCTCTTAGATCCGTTGAGATTACCTGCGCTCCCTGTAGTTTTCTGTCACCCTGAATGATGGCGCTTCTTCCCTCGATCTTTATGTTCGCACCCATTCGGTTCAATTCACCAATATGCATGTATCGATTTTCGAAAACGGTTTCGATCACAACGCTGGAGCCTGCTACTGTAGTCAGGAACGCCATAAACTGGGACTGCATGTCCGTCGGGAAACCGGGATATGGCAACGTCTTGATGTCCGTTGAGATCAACGGGTTGACATCTCCGCGCACTCTCATTCCATCATCCCCGTCTTCAATGACCGCACCGCACTCTTTCAGTTTTGCAATGATAGGCCTTAAATGATCGGGCACTACATTCTTGATCAGGATATTGCCTCGCGTAATGACAGCGGCAACCATAAATGTTCCGGTTTCGATCCGGTCCGGAATGACGGCGTGCTTGGTTCCGTGGAGCTTTTCCACGCCTTCGATCTTAATGGTGTCGGTCCCGGCTCCCTTGATCCTGGCACCCATCTTATTCAAAAAGTTGGCCAAATCTACGATTTCGGGTTCTTCCGCCACATTTTCAATGATGGTTGTACCTTCAGCAAGGACTGCTGCCATCATAATGTTCTCCGTCGCGCCAACGCTTGGAAAGTCCAGATATACATTGGCACCGATGAGCTTGTCCGCCTTCGCCTCAACATAGCCGTGTCCCTCTTCAATTTCCGCACCCAAAGCTTGAAATCCCTTTAAATGAAGATTGATCGGTCTGGCACCGATGGCACAGCCCCCGGGCAGAGCGATTCTGGCTCTTCCCGTTCGGGCAAGAAGCGGCCCCATTACCAGTATTGATGCTCGCATCTTCTTTACCAGTTCATATGGGGCTTCCTTTGCAACAATGTTCTTTGTTTCTATTTCAATTATATTTTCTTCGTAGTTTGCTTTCACTTCTGAGCCAATGCTGCCAAGCAGCCTGCACATTACGTCTACATCTCTTAGTACGGGAGCATCCAGGATCTGGCAGTTTTCATCTGTCAATATAGCGGCTGCCATGATTGGCAATACTGCATTTTTTGATCCGCTGATTTCGACTTCTCCCCTTAAAGGCTCACTTTTCTCTACTAAAAATTTTGCCACTTCTTTCCTCCAAATTATATATATCAATGATTGATTTATTTTTATATTTCTATCTACTTAGTATAACTATTTTTTTGTTACTTTTCAATTAAAAAATAAAATTCGCTGATTAGTATAATTTAGGGCTTACTGAATAACTGGTTCCCAGTTATTCAGTGCGGGTTGTTCCCGCACTGAATGTAAAAAGCAATTACAAAGATAAAGCTTTTTACATTCAGATGCCATAATTTATGCCGTCTGAATTGTTGGAATTTAAATTCCAACAATTCAGGTGCAAGGTTTTTTGATACTTTTTATGAAATGCCTTGCACCTGAATAAAGAAAAAATGTTATTTAACCAAGTAATTGTAACATTTTTTCTTTATTCAGTACGGCCTAATTTAGCGTTCTCATTAAAAAGAAAGAAGTCTTTGTTTTATGCTAAAGGGGGACAAAAAACATATTCTTTCAAGACTTCCTTCTCTCTTCTTTCAATTATCCCCTGCTGCAATATCAAATATACATACAGGCTAAGAGAGAAGCAAAAATACCAACGATGTATCCAATCATTCCGGCTGAAAATGCATGTCTTATATTTTTGACAGATGTGGCGCCAAAATATACAGCCAAAACATAAAAAATCGTCTCACAGCTGCCCACCATTACCGATGCCGACCTGCCAATAAAGCTGTCCGGTCCGTATTGGCTGATGATTTTTTCCACTAAAACCAGCGACCCGCTTCCGGAAACCGGCCGTAATAAAACCAGTGAAATCAGTTCTTTCGGTATGCCGAGAAATTGGAAAACAGGACCGAGAACATTCTCGAGAAACTGCATGGCTCCGGAGCTGACCAGAGCGTCAATTCCAATAAAGATGGCGATGATAAAGGGCAGGATTTCCATTGCTGTTTTCAGTCCGTCCTTCGTGCCTTCGATGAAAAGGTCATAAACCGGCGCTCTTTTATAGATCCCAAAAAAAATAACCAAGGTTATGATCCCGGGGATGAAAAACAATGAGATTTGATTCAAAACAGAGGCAATCATATCCGTTTCCCTTCGTATAGCTTGCAGACCATGATCGATGCCGCCATGGACAAAAGTCCTGCCAGTATGCCCGGGATGATTATGCTGCCCGAATTGACAGAGCCGGCTTCGCTTCTTATTTTAACCACCGTGATGGGAACAAGCTGAATCATTGACATATTGGCAGCGATGAACATGCACATGGCATTGCTGGCCGTCTCCTTCCGGTTGTTTTCCTCATCCAGCATCACCATCGCTTTGATGGAAAAAACCGTCGCGCTGTTTCCGGCCCCAAACAGGTTGGCCGTAAAGCTCATCAGGATCATTGCAATGGTATCCTTCTTCAATCCCAGCGGGAACAAAAATCGGATAATCGGTTTTGTTGCGTTCGCAATGAGGTCGATGAGTCCTGTTTCCTTGGCAATATTCATGATTCCCGACCAGACTCCCATAATGCCGGCAAGCCCTATGATGAAGTAGACGCCGTCGGTGCAGCTTTTCATCAGACCCTCGCTGAATTCGTTGAGTCTTCCGTTGATTATGGCGAAGACAACTCCCAGAACCAGCATCCCAGCCCAGATGTAGTTCATCATAATTGACATCCCCTTTCTCCCAGAAACAGACTATTCAGTAAGCCGTAATAATCATATTCAAAAAAAAAAAAAAGATGTTGAATATTTCCAATTAGTGGGAAATAATATATCCGAGGAGGGATGATTGAATGAATACCACTATAACACTTGGCGATGCCGGCTTGATTTTAATTGGACTGGCTGTCTTGATTCTCATTATTTATTGCATAGCCTTTGTAAAAAACTTAATTCCTGCCATCAAGAATATGAACAAGATTCTCGAGGATACGCAGGTAATATCTGGCATTGCCGCTGATAACGCCAAAGAAGTAAACAAAATTATCGGTGATCTGTATTCCTCCGTCGGTAGTATCTCCGATATTATCAAGGGAAATCAGAGTGTAGTAGCTGCTATAACATCCCTGGTCAACGCAATCGGTTCTCTTAGGAACCTGCTGCAAAAGGAGAAAAAATAGCGTTGACTATTTTTTCTCGAAATGTTAATATTAGGTACATAAAAACTAGGATTATTTCGTTAAAGAAGTAAATTTCCACCAGGAAAGGGGAGATGATAATGAAAGCTACAGGTATCGTTAGAAAAGTTGACGAATTAGGCAGAATAGTACTTCCAATTGAGCTTAGAAGGACTTTAGATATTGAGATAAAAGACCCGATCGAAATCTATGTTGACGGAGATTATATACTGTTAAAAAAATATGAGCCCGCTTGTATTTTCTGCGGTAATGCGAAAAACGTCAAGAGAGTTCATGACAAAAATGTATGCACCGATTGTATCGATGAATTGCAGAAGCTCTAGATCAATCGCATCGATTTTAGCAATAAAAGAGCAAAGCCTGCTGAGTACAGCAGGCTTTTTGTTTACGCACCGTTCCGTGGGTATTCCCTTTCGTAGAGCTCCATGATTTCGTCGGTGTAGCTTCCGTTCTCTTGATAGACATAGAGCGGATCCAGGAACTTCAATTCCGGCCTCCCATGCTTTACACAATGAATCAGAAGGATATTGGGAGCGGTATCTTTATTTGGGCTTACAAGTCTCAGTTCCTTTGGCTCCAGCTTGTGCTGGCGGCACAGTATACTGATGTCAACCAATCGGTTCGGACGATGCACCATATAAAAATCTCCCCGATCCTTTAAGAGGAGACTCGCCTCGTTGATAAAGTCAGACAATCCTGCAGTGGTTTCATGTCTGGCAATGGTCCTGGCACACTCTTTGTTCTTCACTCCTCCGTCACTCTTGATATAGGGCGGATTCGTTAAAACCACATCAAAACTGTGCTTGCTCACCATTTTTTCCTTTATGAGATGTTTGACGTCACCGTGGATCAGCCTGACCCGGTTCGTCAAATCATTGAGAACGATATTCCGCAGTCCCCGTTCGTAAGATTCATGCTGGACCTCCACACCCAAGATTTCAGAGGCCTCCGTCCTATGGCTCAAAATCATAGGAATAATACCCGTCCCTGTTCCCAGATCGATCACCCTGTCGCTTTTCCTGATTTGCGCAAAAGTTGCCAGTAATACCGCATCGATCCCATAGCAAAAATCCTCAGGTTTTTGTATCAACCTGAGGTTTCCGAATCCCGTGTCGTCTATTCTTTCTCCATCATGAATCAAACAATCCATAAATTCACTCAAACTTTCCCGTATCTGTTCTTAGAATAACTGCAAAGGCAAAGGAAGACCCTTCAATGTCGGCGCGGACCAAAATGCCCCGAATGCTTTTTCCCGGCTCATAGTCTTCACTGTTGGAACTCAGAAATGCGGCGGGATGAGAGGTCAAAGTGTAGGCGGCTGTTCCATCATTCACCGGAATTACCGATGTTTGAGCCGTTTTCTCCTGATAGCGGATCTCTCCGTTTTCTTTCAGGATATAATCGGTTGCTGAAAATTCTGCTGCTTGAAAGTTTTCAGCACTTATGATGATATCTTCATCCAGAAGCACATATGGAAGCTCCTCCACGGAAGTATCCTCCATCGCCTGCTTCAGTCTTTTATTGATTTCTTCCCTGGTTTCATCATAGCGGTCCCCATAATAAATTACCCTGAGTTCCTGCTCCCCGGCTGTCACTTTCAGCTGGGGCTCCTCTATCGCCTGACCCTTGCAAGCCGGAAGCAGCAATACAATCAAAATTAACAAGAAGATACTGCAGTTTCTGATATGTTTTTTTATTTCCGCCAATGCAGTTTCCTCCTAATACATGGACTTAAAACTGATTGGAAGGATAGTGTAAAAGAAAATATCGGAGCGGTTTTGTTGTATTATCCTCTTGAGGGAACGAAGTCTTTGGCAAATGGCGAAGCCATTTTAGGAAAACACCGTTTCATGGATACCGTTTGTTTTCCGTTCCACAGACTGTGACCGAAAGAGTAGATGATACCAAAACTGCGACTATTTTCTTGGCAGTATCCTAACAATTTTATTCTTTCAAAAGATCCTTGATCTCATCCAGCAGTGCCTCGTCAATGTCATCCAGAATGTCCTTGTTGTCTTTTGCATCGATTCTGGTGATCTGCTGTTTCTTGTAGGTATAGAAATCCGTACTGAGTTTTTCCGACTTATCCTGAGTCCGTTCTTCCAGAACGAGCCGAACCTTGATCTTATTCTCGAGGATATTGGTATCGAAAACGATTCCGATTCCATCCTCGGTCTTGATGCGCTCCCCATGCTCAGGCATGCCCTTTCTCAATTCATAATAAATATCATTTTCATATTTCAGGCAGCACATGAGTCTGCCGCAGATTCCTGAAATCTTGGTCGGATTGAGTGAAAGGTTCTGCACCTTTGCCATCTTGATGGAAACGGGTTCAAATTCCGGAAGCCAGGTATGACAGCACAGTCCCTTGCCGCAGGTTCCGATTCCGCCTACCATTTTTGCCTCATCTCTCACTCCGATCTGGCGAAGCTCAATCCTCATCTTGAAAACCCCGGCAAGATCCTTGACGAGTTCTCTGAAATCTACTCTGCCGTCGGCCGTAAAGTAAAATATGATCTTGCTGTTGTCAAAGGTATATTCCACATCGATGAGCTTCATCGACAGATTATGCTTGGTCACCTTTTCCTGGCAGAGCTCGAGTGCTCTTTGCTTTTTCCTGATATTTTCTTTATGCTGAGCAGCGTCGTTTTCATCCGCTATTCGAACGATTTTCTTTAATGGCGGTACGATTTCACTTTCCGGAACCTCCTTGATCCCTGAAGTTGCCATACCAAATTCCATGCCTCTTGCGGTTTCAACAATTACGTTGGTTCCTTTTTCAACCTGCAGATCATCGGGATCAAAGTAATATATCTTTCCGGCCTTCTTGAACCGGACACCAGCAACTCTAACCATCTATTATCCTCCTTGTGCGCAAATGAATTACGCAATCATTTTTAATATCATATTTTTTATCGTATAACTTATATTTAAATTTCTATTTAAATCATTTCTCGCTTCTTCAATAGCGGCTACAGCCCTGTCAATTACACTTCTTTGGTATAGTCTGCTCCGCTTTCTGACCTCCGCGGCTCTGTCTGCATGAAAGATCAATCGGCTCTCGGAATCATACTCGCAAACTGCAAGATCCCGATACCAGCTTTCCAGTGCATCCAGAAATTCAAAAGCGGTCTCCTTGCCGGAAGTAAATTCCGAAAGCTGGCCGGATATCTCATAAAAAGGTTTCCCGTCCAGTAGCATGTCCGCTATTAGTATTGCCCCTTCCAATACATTCTTATATTCCAATGTTTCATAAGGGTTCAATTTAAAGATTACGCATCTTGACAGAATGGTCTGGGTCAGGTTTTCCATATTCTCGGAAATCAGGATCAGCACTGTCCCGGGCGCCGGTTCCTCCAATGTCTTCAGCAGTCTGTTCTGTGCCCTCAAGGTCATCGTATCGGCATCCTGAAGGATCACGATGTTTCTGTCTCCAACGTATGGCTTTTTTTTCAGTCTGCTCTGAAGCTCCTCGACCGCTTCATCCTTGATGCTGTTTCCTTCCGCGGCGAGGTAGATGATGTCCTCATGGTTTCCATGGCTGATCTTGTTGCAGGATTGGCAGCATTCGCAGCTGTCCCCTTCGCTTTCCCTGCAGAGGATCGCTTTCACGAAGTCCTCCGCCAGACCGAGCTTGTCAATGGAACGATCGCCCTCCAGTAGATACGCATGGGAAATACACCGGTTTATTATAGCCCGGGACATTCTCTCCGCTGCTTTTCGATTGCCCTTCGTATCCCTTAAAGACATTTCTCACCTGTATCACTAACCCAATAATCGATCAATATGTTCCTTGATTTCCTTGCTTATTTCCTCTATGCTTCTTGCGGCGTCAATTCCGATGATGCGTTCGGGATAACGCCGTTCGAGTTCTTCATATGCCTCAAAAACCGCTCTGTGGTAATCGAGCTTTTCCAGTTCCAGACGATCCTGATCATCGGCTTTAATTCTGAGCTTTCCGATTTCCGGATCGACTTTGAGCAAAAATGTGATATCCGGAAAACAGCCGCGAACCGCATATTCATTGATGACCCTTACGCAATCTCCTAGGTTTCTTCCATAGCCCTGATAGACAATGCTGGAATCCATGAATCGGTCACAGATCACCGTTCTTCCTGCTTCCAAAGCCGGCTTGATGACCTGCGCCACATGCTGGGCTCTTGCTGCAGCATAAAGGAGTGCTTCCGTCATGTAATCCATTTCCATATTGTTTTTATCCAGGACGATTTCCCTGATCTTCTCGCTGATCGATGTGCCGCCCGGCTCTCTGGTCAGAATGGCGTCATATCCTTTACTCTGAATAAAGGATTTCAGGGTCTCGATCTGCGTCGTTTTCCCCGAACCGTCCGGTCCCTCAAAAGTGATAAACAGGCCTTTGTCCATTACCAAGTCTCCTACTTCTACTTCTTCTTTTTCATATTCTTCATATATTCATCCATAAGCTTCCCGATCAAAACGACGGAAATATATAACAAAGGCACACAAAGCATAACAACAAAAATGATCTTTAACACCGTCATGTCAGTACCCTCCCTGAAAAGCATAGTATTACGTTTCAGTATAACATAAAAGTTAATCAAGTTCGAAGAGTTTTTTATTTTTGAAAAAGTAACAAAATAATTATTGTCCAATTCGCCACTATGTGCTAAAATGTACCCATAACATAATCAAACATCGCCTATGATTTAACAACAACCTTGCATACTATCTGCAACGGTAAGGTAAATTGATATAATTTCTGCATCAAGGGCAGAATAAAATTAACGGAAATCCTGATTGAGAAAGCGTAATTGAAAGGGACGAAATTAATTGAACATTGAGAGGTTAATTCCATGAAAAGACAAAGAATGACCATGGCGCAAGCCTTAGTGAAGTTTTTAGATAATCAATATGTAAGCATGGATGGTGCGGAAACGAAATTTGTTGAAGGTGTCTTTACCATATTCGGACACGGCATCGTGTTAGGACTTGGTCAGGCACTGGACGAAAATCCCGGCGGACTTAAAGTACATCAGGGCCGCAGCGAGCAAGGCATGGCACATGCAGCCACCGGTTTTGCAAAGCAGAATAATCGCAGAAAGATCATCGCTTGTGCCTCTTCCATCGGTCCCGGCGCAGCAAACATGGTGACCGCTGCTGCAACTGCTACCGTAAACAACATTCCGCTCCTGCTTTTACCGGGTGACGCATTCGCAACAAGACAGCCTGATCCGGTGCTCCAGCAGATCGAGCAGCCCTTCAGTCTTTCAATCACAACAAATGACGCCTTCAAGGCCGTCTGCAAATATTGGGACAGAGTCACCCGAGCCGAGCAACTGATGAGTGCAATGATCAATGCAATGCGGGTCCTCACCGATCCCGCAGAAACAGGCGCAGTCTGCATCGCGATCCCTCAGGATGTTCAGGGGGAAAGTTACGATTATCCGGATTACTTCTTTGAAAAAAGAGTGCATCGAATCACTAGACCTGTTCCGGTATCAGAAGAGTTGGATGAGGTGATCAATGCCATCCTGGAAAGCAAACATCCAATGATGATTTGCGGTGGCGGCGTTCGCTATTCAGAAGCAGGTCAGGCTCTCGAGGAATTCTGCGAAGCATTCCATATTCCGTTCGGAGAGACCCAGGCCGGAAAGAGCGCCTGCAAATCCAGTTCCCCCTATTGCCTCGGCGGCATGGGAGTGACAGGAAACCTGGCAGCAAACTCCATCGCAGAAAAAACAGATCTTGTCCTTGCAGTCGGTACCAGATTATCTGATTTCACCACTGCCTCAAAATCACTTTTTCAGAATCCCGACGTGAAGTTTGTCTCCATCAATGTCTCGAGATTCCACGCATATAAGGCGGATAGCATAAAGGCAGTAGGCGATGCGAAGGCAAGCCTCAATGCATTAACCGCAGCATTAAAGGAACGAGGCTACCGATCAGCCTATCAAAATGAAATCAAGGAAATGAGAGCCGCCTGGAACCACCAGATGGAAATCTTTTCGAAATATACTTATGATGAAAACTTTAAACCCATCGTTGAAGCGCGAGAACCCGGCAGCATAGAAGAATTTGTGGAGCTGACCGGCGGTGTTATCACCCAGACTGCTGCGATCTGTATGATCAGAAAAATGATTCCTGAGAATTCTATCGTGGTTGGCGCTTCCGGAAGCCTTCCTGGCGATCTGCAGAGAATGTGGACTACGGAAACCCGTGACTCCTATCATATGGAATATGGATATTCCTGCATGGGTTACGAAGTTGCCGCCTCATTGGGTGCGAAGATGGCTTCCCCAAATCGCGAAGTTTATGCCATGACCGGTGACGGCAGCTATCTGATGCTCCATACCGAGCTGGTCACTTCCCTGCAGGAAGGCAAAAAAATTAATGTGCTCCTCTTTGATAATTGCGGCTTCGGCTGCATAAACAATTTACAAATGACAAACGGAATCGGAAATCTGGCAACAGAATTCCGATTCCGCGGACAGGATGAGAACCTGAGCGGCGGTCTAATGCCGATAGACTATGCGAAATCTGCAGAGGGCTATGGCGTGAAAACCTATCGAGCAGCCACCATGGCGGAGTTGAAAGCCGCGTTGGAGGATTCCGTGAAACAGACGCGTTCCACACTGATCGATATCAAGGTGCTTCCCAAGACCATGACGGAGGGTTATAAATCCTGGTGGCATGTAGGAATCGCCAGCACCTCAGAAAAAGAAAGCATAAAAACCGCTTTCGAGAATAATGAAGCAAGCCTCATAAAGGCAAGATTATATTAATTGGATTTGTCCTCCTTTAAATGTCTCTCTTGCCGGTTATTAAAAATAAAATAGTTAAGCAAAGAGAGATTGAATTCAATAGAACTCAATCTCTCTTTGTTTTTATCCGATTTGATTTATTTTGTGACATACAGATCGATATCGTGCTCTTCCATGTATTCTACGATGTCCTGCGGAGGAGTGTCATCGGTTATGATGCCGGACAGCTTATCCAGTGTGCAATAGGTCATAATGGCAACCACATTGAACTTATCCTCGCTTGTAAGCAGGTATACCCAGTTGCTTCTTTTTACGGCGGTGCATTTGATATCATATTCCTTTGTAGAAGAGTTTGTAACACCTCCGTTGATTGATACGCCTGCAGATGCCATAAAGGCTTTGGAAACGTTATAGCTCTTGAGCACGGAGGAAGCGGTATCCCCTGTAAAGGATAATGTGTTCCTGTCCAGTTCTCCCGATAATGAGATCAGTTTGATGTTTTCATAAGGAATGACACGGATCATGATTTCCAGATTGTTTGTTATGATGGTAAGATTCTTTTTATCTTTGATGTAATCGATCATATGGATGGTTGTGGTCCCGGAATCGATAAAGATGACATCGCTGTCCTCAACCAGTTCGGCAGCCTTCGCCGCAATCCTTTTCTTTGCATCCAGGTTGCTGATATTCCTTTCACTGAATGGCAGCAAATCCTTGTTATCCTTAACGGTTATGCCGCCGTAGATCTTCTTGAAATTCCCGTCAGCAATGATTTCCTTCAGGTCACGACGAATCGTATTCTTCGAGACATCAAATACTCTGCACAGCTGATCCAGTGTGACGGTCTTGTTTTCATAAATATAATCTTCAATATCGCTGATTCTTTTCGATCTCATATACAACTCCTTATTCTATCTTATATTTTGTATTGATTATCGCTGCGAAATACTTATCGCAGTGATCTCGCACGCATGTTTTGCCTTTATAAGTTATATTATATATAACTTATCCAAAAAAATCAAATAAAATTAACCATAAGTTTACAAGGAATTATCCATATGAGAATGGATAGGGCAGAAGACAAATTGTCTTCTGCCCTATATTGGTTTAGCACCTTTTATCGACTTTGTCACAGTCGCATTCGCAGCATTCCTCGCAAGATATTTCACCCAGCACATCCTCAATATGTCTTCTTCTTATGTCTCTTTCGTTTATAATGTCTTTTACACCATCGACAATATCGACTAAGCCTTCTTCGATTTTACAAAGTCCTTTTCGAATACATTCGATTCCTTCACAAAAACGACCTCTGCATATGTCCTCCAGACCTTTATGGACATCCTTAATGCCTTCTTTTATATCACAAATGCCTCTTTTTATCTCATTTTTGCCTACGCAGTCTTTTTCAAAATCCATGTCTTTCAAACCGTCCAGGACACAGCATAAGCCTTTTTCGATTTTACAGAGACCGTCTTTGATCGCTTTTATCCCTTCACGAACACAGCATTTACAGATGAGCTCCAGTCCGTCCCGGATATCCTTGATACCCTCTTTGATTTTGCAAATACCCTTGTGTACATCTTCGATCCCTTCAACTCGATCGCAGTCACACCAATCGCATTTATTATTATACATGTTACATTTCCCCTTCTTGTCTTAATTTACCTAATGTTAGGCTTATATATTATATGTAGAAGAGAAAAAAATGTTTTCAGCCGGGAATCATTTGTCATCCATTCGTTGGAATATATGAAAAAATACATCTCAACCGAGATGTATTTCTACTTGATTCCACAGTGGCATTTGACTGATCGGAATTTTTAATACCTGCCTTCACTGAGAAATTTCTGCCCTTCGCTTGTGCGCTTTTTAAGCTGGAATTTGCCCACCATCTGTTTCAGGATCTCAGCCTGGCTGGAAAGTTCCTCGCTGGCAGCCGCGCTTTGCTCGGCTGTGGCCGTGTTATTCTGAACTACCTTGGAAACCTGTTCGATTCCCATATTGATTTGTGCGATTCCGGAAGCTTGTTCGTTGGAAGCGTTCGCAATGTTTCCAACCAAGTTCGCAGATTTCTCGATTCCAACAGCGATATCGTTCAATGCCACCGCTGTGGCATTGGCCAGTTTGGTTCCGGCCTCAACCTTGCTGATCGAGCCCTCGATTAATGCCGTGGTTTCCTTTGCCGCTTCCGCGCTTCGCGCGGCGAGGCTCCTGACCTCTTCTGCTACGACCGCAAAACCTTTGCCGTGCTGCCCGGCTCTTGCAGCCTCAACTGCGGCGTTTAAAGCTAGAATATTGGTCTGGAAGGCGATGTCGTCAATGACTTTGATTATTTTTGAAATGTTTGCCGAGGATTCATTGATCTCTGCCATCGAAGACAGCATTCCTTTCATTTGGTCGTTACCTCTTTCGCCGTTTTCCTTTGCGTTGTTGGAAAGCTCATTCGCCTGATTGGCATTCACTGCGTTCTGCTTTGTCTGATTCGCGATTTCAGCTGTAGAAGCGGTAAGCTGCTCCAGCGTGCTCGCCTGCTCTGTAGAACCCTGGGACAGTGTCTGGCTCGCATCAGACACCTGTTTGGCACCGGATGCTACCTCATCGGCAACCTGATTGATCTCTCCGAGTGCATCGGACAGAGAGATGCTGATATTGTTCAGTGAGGTTTTGATCTCGATAAAATCACCTTTGTATTCGGCGGTAATATTCTGGTCGAGATTTCCATTTCCCATATCCGCCAGTACACTTGAGATCTCTCCGACATAGCTCTGTAAATTGTCGATGGTTTCATTCAACGCGTTCTTTATCTCAGCGTGGCCGCCGTTGTAGTCACCGTTCATCTTTGTATGTAAATTACCTCTGGCAACCTCCTGTAATACGGTGGAAGCTTCCTGGATCGGTGCAATGAGGGCGTCGAGCGTATCGTTGATTCCATGGATGACCTTTCCGTATTCACCGTTGAATTTATCTGCCTTTCCTCTGGCTGACAGGTTGCCTTTCACTGCGTTCTCGGACAGAACTCTGGTTTCATCGATCAGATCTTTGATCGTATCGATCATTAAGATCAAGGATGGCATAAGCTCGTCGTTTTCACTTAGCTTACCTACCTTACTAAGCTCTTCAAGGTCGTTCAGATTCCCCTTCGCTACGCGCTTGACAATCTCGATCACATGGTTGACTTGATGCGAAACATTATTGATTGAGTCGGCAATCTCGCTGTAAATACCCTGATAACTGCCTTCGACCTTCATTGTATAATCGTTGCGGCCCATTTGAGCGAGAACTTCACGGCCTTCCGCCAAGCCGCCAAGACCATCGATGCAGGAATTGATACTATTTTTGATACTATCAAAGTCGCCGCTGTAATTTTCGGAAATCTTTTCCGGGATATCTCCTCGTCCGATCTTGTCGAGATAGGTTGCGGTCATCTCAAGGGGCTTGATAATTGCATCCAGAGTGGCGTTTACACCTTCGACTACCTTTGCAAAGTCGCCGCTGTGCCTGGCGGCATCCGCGCGAACGGAAAGCTGACCTTCGATGGCCGTCATCGACAGGGAGTTGATATCTTCTACGATCAGATTAACTGCCTCGATGCAGGTATTGATATTATTTTTGATCGTATCGAAATCACCGAAGTATTCTTCTGTAATTAACGGCGGAATATCTCCTTTGCTGATTCTTTCCATATATCCTACGGATATATGGAGCGGTTCAATGAGCGCATCCATGATCGAATTTACGCCGATAATGATCTCTTTATAGCCACCCTTGAACGCATCAGCATTTCCGCGTGAGGAAAGATCTCCATCCACCGCCGCCTTCGTAAGCGTTCCCGTTTCGGAAGACAGTTTGCCGAGCTCCTGTATTACATTGATCAGGCTCATGGAAAGAATATCCTTGTCCGATTTCGGAACGATTTCGACGGACAAATCGCCTTCAGCGATCTTTTCTGCAGCGTTGGCCTGTTCTCTTATGTTTTCAATCATTTTCTGGAACGCATGCGCCAGCTGACCGATCTCGTCCTCCGATTCTCTGCTCACATTAACGTTCACATCGCCGGCGGCCAGACAATCGGAGGCCAGCACAATATTTTTCAGAGGATTAATAATCATCCTTTTGATCAATAATCTTGAAACGATGAACATTGCTAGGATACCGATCACCGCTATGCCAATCAGAAGATACATAAGCTGGTTTGCCTGTGTCATAATCGCATCGGCGCTTAAATCAATACCAACCATTGCGACCGTTTTTCCGCTTGAATCGAGAACAGGAACGAACATCGTCATCAGATATCCGAATTCCGGATCCTGATACATCCCGTTGTCATAATTCCGCCCGCTGTCGAATGCCTCCTCAAAAGCGCTGCTTTCCTCCGGAGTTGCAAAGAAGTACTCATATTCAACAATCGTATTAAAATCATAAATATCGTCCGGATTATCGGTCGGCTTTTGCCCTTCCACGAGGTATCGGATCTTCTTTTCTTCAGGCATTGGGATTACCGTATACAGGTATTTCACGTCCGTAGCTGTTTTAATGTCCGATATAATCTTTTTTGCTTCCGTAAAATACGCCCTTTCCGTATCTGAAACCGCCAATTCTTTCAGCTTATCACCATCCAAATATGCTGCCACCATATTTCCGACCATAACAGACTGCTCGGTTTTAAGTGCGATGACTTCCTTACGGTGCTCGGTAATGCTGACCGACCCGATCAGGACAGTAATGATCAAAACCATACCGATCAGTATCAAAAGTATTTTTTTGTTGATCGATTTCTTTTTGTTTTTTTCCTTTACCTTTTTCATTCCTTTTCCCTCCCCTGCAGATAGGGACTTCTATCCGCGTCTAACCTATCATCCGAAATTTAAAACATTTTATCATAATTCTATCGACAAGATACAGGGAATCTTTATGGAAATGTAGAAGATAATGAAATTAGTCATGAAAATACGACAACTTAATACTTTATTTGTTCAGAAGGTAAATCCCTAGGTTCAAATATCCTGCAAAGATCACCCAAAGCAGATAAGGAATCTGGAGATATGCCGCTGTCTTATTAATTTTAGAGAAGCTCATAATCATCAGAAGGATCATCAGAACGAGAAGCAACAGCCATAAAAAAGCGAATAGATACATCTCTAAATTAAAGAAGATGATCGACCAATGCTTTTCTATTTTTCATTTATTCACCACCTTACGAAAGATACTTTATATAATAACCGTTATAACCATTGAATATCCGGCTGTTTATGCCGATTCGGTATATGGATGTATTTTTCATCATCCGGATATCCCACCATCAATGCTCCATAAAACAGGCAGTCCTCCGGCAGTTTTAGTACCTCCCGAATTGCAGGAACTTGATTGCACATTCTTGTCAGGTATCCAGCCCAGCAGGTGCCGATTCCCTGAGCTTGAAGCATCAATTCTGCATTGTATAAGGCAAGTGCCGTATCCACAGGCGGATTGATCGCGTTGGTTCTGGAGTAGGCGAGTATAAGCGTTTTCGCGTTTCCCATCACCACATTATGGCCGCGTTCATATAATTCCGCAATCTCCGGAGAATTTCCGGTTTCCTTTACATATTCCAGAATGTGATCCATAATTATATTTATTTTACTATCATCACTGATTACGATCCACTTAGCCGGATGCTGATTTTTTGCACTGGGAGCCCAGGCCGAAACCTTCAAAGCATTGCTTAAAATATCTTTCGGTACTGTCACCGGTTTAAAATTCCGATAGGATCTTCTTGTCATCAGATGATCTTCGATCAGGTTATGAAAGTTTTTCGGAAATTCCGGCATTTCCTCGGGCATAACACCATCAATATCTCCAAGGCTGATGGCTTTTTGCGGGCAGGCAGCCGCACAGTGAAGACATTTTATACATTGCTTATCCTCACTCATTTTCGGTTTCTTCCCTGCAGTATGTAAAACATGAAAAGGGCAAACGGAAACGCATTTGAAGCAGCCAATACATTTCTCTGAATCGATCGTTATCATTTTAGATACTCCCTCATTTCAGTGCTAATTCGATTGTACCGTCATATCAATACTAATTCGATTGTACCGTTCTTTCAATACTTTTTCACTGGTATTGCTATCAGCTATTTATTCTTGAGGCCAGCCAAAATGAAAAATTGAAATAGCCCCGTCATCAAGAAAATGAAGGTAAGCCGGAGTACAGTCTACGGTTCCATACCAAATTCCATTCTTATATTCCCTGTAAAGATCATAATGACCAATATCAATATATTGATCTATGAGGTATTCCGAAACAGTCAAATCCTCGATTCTGGCGCCGACAGATGATGAAGGACAGTTGG
This sequence comes from uncultured Oscillospiraceae bacterium, assembly GCA_964612345.1. Lineage (GTDB taxonomy): Bacteria > Bacillota > Clostridia > Peptostreptococcales > Anaerovoracaceae > Anoxybacterium. The sequence goes on from CAZTEH010000005.1 coordinate 63,549, forward strand.
TTCCATCAAACGGAACAGACATCGCCATGGCCACGACTGACTTCACCGATGCTTTATCAAAATTATTTACCGCAGACGTTTTTCGGATGATCTCTCTGCCATCCAGATCAATCACCAGGTCTGTTTGCGCCTCCGAAATCTTTACGGCGTAGAATTTTAGATTGTGGGTGGAGCCTTGCTCCAGCAGGATGTTATCACCCCAGCTCCAATCATTTCCCTGCCTTAAAAAAACAGTCCATTTATTGTATCCGGGATTCCGGGAATCTTCGATAAACTGGAACCCGCCTTCCGCATTTCCCTTGTCATCCGTCCAGTCAAATCCAAAATAGACATAGGGACAGTCACCCTTCTGACCAAGTCTTACCGTAGGAAGTGTTACGTCTGCCTGTATCCCGTCAAATCCGGTGAATTGGATCTGCTTCCTTGAAAAAACTCCTGTCGTGCCGCCATTAATATTGTATGGCGTATAGAGTGATGTTGCGTTTATCGTTTTCGTTTGATCTACCCAGGTGACCTTATAGTTATAAGCCTCAAACACAGCCCGAAGCGGGAGAAATGTGCGTCCGTTCTTTAGAACCGCAGCCGTGTCGATTGGAACGATCTTCTGGTTGATCACGATTTGGGATTTTCCCACCGGGATTTCCACCTCCGTAGCTCCCTTTCTGGTAATCACCGTGCGCGTAGATTGATCCCACTCTACGCTGCAGCCAATGGAAGACAGGCAAGCCCGTAATGGCATCATCGTACGGCTATCAGCTGCAATAAACGGGTATCCGGTCGTTTCATCAAATGATATAGCCTTTCCATCGATATTGAGTCTGATCGGGCTCGCTGCTTCAGTGGCCATTCCGTAAGGAATCCACAGGAGCAAAACCAAAGTAAATATTATTATTTTCCTCATTACAAGTAACCTCCCAAAGCGCTTTTTCACTGCTTAATCTGTCCTCAACCTATTTCATAGATCAGTATTTGCATATCGATGGTGACCGTTAGCATCCGAATGTCATTTAAGGGTTCTTTATTAAACTTGCTTGTCTTCCAATAGTGGGGCGTCATTTGTACTAATGATAGAATGTCTTCTTTTTCAATTGATATATCAAAGCTTACCTTGGACATATCAACCAATTTTAAACCCTCGTATGCATCGATCAGATCTTTATCCTCATTTAAAATAACGGTATCATAAATAATGTCTCTGATTTGAATCAAATGGTTTACTCCAGGCAAAACGCGAATAAATATACCGTTATTTTTCATAATCCTTGTGCATTCCGCTATCTTGACCGGGCTAAAAACGGATAATATGCAATGAAAGGAGTCCTCTTTGAAAGGCAAATAATAACTATTTGCTACAATCCAGGTAATAAACTTATTTGAGGCGCTGGCGTATTTCACTGCTTCTTTGGAAATGTCTAATCCGAAATAATAAGCGAAGATGCTTCTTTCTTGAGTTGATTTCATCAATTTGTTTGTATAATAGCCGTTACCACAGCCAACGTCCAAAATATTATAAAAATTTGAATTTATAATTTCCAATTGCTTTATCACACATTCGTTTATCTTACCGGACAGAGTATCATAATACCCTTTCGACAGGAAGCTTGCTCTGGCTTGAACCATCTCTTTTGAATCCCCGGGCAGTTTGCTTTTTTTCTGATTATTGATCAATAAATTCACATAGCCTTGTTTTGCTATATCAAAATTGTGGTTATTCACACACTGATAAGTCTTTTCTTTGGACATCAGTACCAGCTTATTTTTACAGATAGGACAGACCAGCAGGTCGTGATTTTCGTTATTTTTCATTAAATATATCCTTTATTTTTAAATCCTGATCGCTTTTTTTAGCGACGGAAGGATCATAGTAGCAATGATACCGCCGGCCAACGCGGTAATAATCTGCGGGATCGAAAACATCTTTGATATAACCGATGCCTGTGGTTCCGGCAAGCCTAAAAAAAATGGAACAGCGATTTGCACAATCCCGATATACAAAACAGAAAACTTTGCCATTGCAGCAACAATCAGCGCCGTGATATAAGCAACGTACTTGTGTCCTCTATTGTGTTTGCCTATGAAATGCCAAAGCAATATCAACACAATATTTCCGGCCGCAATAAACGGAATTAAGACCCAAAGCGGGCCTATGCCGAGAAGCTTTGCCATGATGGGTGAAATGACAGCAACCGTAATCCCCGAGGAAAGTCCGCAAGTCATTACCGAAACAATGAGCAGGAGATTGACAATCGTCCCTGTTATAATTATGTTCCCCAACACCGCAGTTGCAGCTTGCAGCACAATCAGCAGGGCTATAAAAATTGCCGTGTGGGTAATCCAAAGTATCTTTTCTTTGTTATTCAAACTTGTCACCCCGTTTCATACGTTCTATCTCATTATATTACAAACGAATCAAGCTATCCGCTTTAAAACTCAATAAACTTTGCTGATACCTCATGCAAAGCATTCAGTTCGTCCAACATCTCTTTTGTCTCATTCTCTTTTCCGGACAACTGCAAAACCAGAATCCCATCTGTTGAGCAGTGATTCTCATCCGTATCATGGAACCCTACTCTTGTTTTAATGCTGCATCCATATTTCGTAAGAATTTCCTGTACTTCAGCAGCATGTTTTGTTCTTGCTCCTATTTTAACCGCCATGAGTGAATTGATCATTAATGATACCTCCTTTCAAATATTATATTATCAAAAAACTTTAGATTTCAGCGCCAATTCGAAATGCCTCCTGCATCTCACTGGTAAGGCTTATGTTCCGCTCCGCAGGCGGAATATCCCCTCTGTTAACCCACACACCAAGGGACAGTTCCTCTTCTTCAAGTGTTATGGTATCATCGCCGTCAAGTTCCGCATAAAAGCCGGCAAGAATGGTGTCTGAAAATGGCCAAGGCTGGCTCTTATAATACTTAATATTCTTCACCTTAAGTCCAACTTCCTCTTTCACTTCTCTGCGGACGGCCTGCTCCAGACTCTCTCCTATCTCGACAAAACCAGCAATAAGGGCATAGTTCGTATAGGCTCTTCCCGAATACTTGGTCAACAGCAGACGCTCACCATCATGAACCGCTACGATAACACAGGGGGATATCGTTGGATAGGTCTGGAATCCGCAGGTTTCACAATAGAGCATCCGTTCCTTTTCGGAACGTTGCATCCATTTACCGCATTTGCTGCAAAAACGATGATTTTCATACCAACGGTTCAGCTGCCACCCCACCGCTCCGGCAAAGGAGCGCCAGTATTTCGGCTCGGTTCTGAATCTTCCGGTGGATACATACGCCCATCCGTCCGCTGAGTCAAGTCCTTTTTCCTCTATCAAAAAGTAGTTGATCTCATCGATCGCGAAAAGGAATTGGGCGTTATCTCTGAGATGCGGATATTCTGGTTCAAAATCAGAAAAAGACGGATACCAGAGCTTATCCTTTTCCTCTCTGACGAGCACAGCCTCTCCATCATAGGAAAGAAACATATCCTGTGGCCCAGCTATTTTATTTTCAAAACTATTATAAAAAAATTTCGGTTCTATATCCTGTATCATTATTTCCCTCTTTCTATTATAAATCAGCCACCATATCAAACCAGACTGCTCCTCCGTGCTCGGACTTTGAGACACCATGGCTTACATATCCAAAACCTTCATAATACTTAATCAAATGTTCCTTGCAGGTTAAGATCATCTTCTCACGTCCTGCCTGCCTTGCCACATCCATAAAATAATTCATCAGGCTGGCGGCAATCCCTTGCTCTCTGTGCCTGGGATCTACCAGCAATCCGAATATTGCTTGATTTTTACCATCAGGTTTATGTCCTCCCTCTGATTCAAAGAGGTCACCACTAATAACGAGACTGTCTGTAACACATCCATTAACGATGCCAATGATCTCTTCCTTTTCTACCGCCACATAGAAGCTTTCCGGGAAAGTGGCAATTCGGTACTCAAATACCTCCCTTGTAGCTGCTTCTGCTGCAGGAAAGCAAATATTCTCCAAACTTACGAGGCCGTCTAAATCATTTGGCTCCATGGTTTATTCCGTGATATATACCGTATTGCTGCTGCCGTGCCAGCTTGCATCATATCCAAATGCGGAGAAAACCGCACGAAGCGGAATATAGGTCCGGCCATCCTTTATCACAGCGTTCGTATCCATTGCAGCCACTTGCCCGTTTATGGAAATCACACTCTCCCCAATCGTCAGCTTGACGGTGATATCATCTTTAACAGCCGTAACGACTCTGCCGTTCTCATCATAACTTACGGAAGCACCAATTGCCTCAATCGGCTTTCGGAACGGGATCATAGTTCTGCTACTGTCATCGATAAAAGGGACTCCGTATCCTTCTTCTTTCAGGAAGACCAGTTCCCTGTTATTTAATATGACAAAGACAGATTGCTTTAATACATCTTTTGAGTAACCTTCCGCTCTGTTCTGGAGATCTTGAATCATGGAAACGACGCTCGTTTCGTCCTCCGTATCCTCATTCACATCGAAAAGCATTACCCCGCCCGCCTTTTTCATGGCAATGTATGTTTTTTCACGCAGGGTGTTCAGTCCGTTATAGTAGGATTCCTGCGTCGCATCAGCTGCGTGATCGACATAGGCATACTCGGGATTTTCTGCAACGAGATGACGGTATTGCTTCCAGCTCGGCCTTGCATAAAGGGGCATCCCTAGGATGATTTTTTCAGCAGGCACACCCCTGTTCAGCCAGTAATTGATCGAAGTGTCAGCAAACCACAGCGGACTGTGCTCTGCGTTATTCATATCGTAAGCCATCACATTGATAAAACTGAAGCTTTTCAGACAGACATCCGTCATGAGCTTTGACACCTCCGGGCCGGCTGTTGTCGACCATGCACCGTTCAATGCGGCGGTCAATTCTTTTTCATCTTTATCAAGGGCTGCTTTCAAATCAACAACAAGCTTTTCATAATTTACGATGGAGCTCTGGCTTGGATGCTCCCAGTCCAGCTCCACACCATCCAGCTTGTATTCTTTCACAAGGGAGCAGACATTTTTGACCAGCAGGGCTCTCTTTTCATCCGATGCAGCCACCGATTCGAATACCGTTACGAGAGGTTTCCCCTGATAGGACCAGCCTCCGAGGGCGATGAAAACTTTCGCTCCGTCGTTATGGGCCTGCTCTACCAATTCCCTGAGCTGATCCGGTTTCTCTAACGTGATTAAATTGCCGTCCTCCTGCGGAATCAAAAATGCGTATATAATATGAGTCAGTTTGTCTGTCTGCAGTTTTTCGATCGGTTCATTGAATAATGACCCGGAGTAATATCCGATCACCTTAAAGTCATTGCCCTTGGCCGTATTCCCTTCGGTATCCGCCGCTAAGCTTGACGCCAGCCCCAGGTTTATAACCAAAAGTATGACCATAAGGATCCCTATCCTTGTTTTAACCTTACCTGAAAATCTTTCTCCCTTTTGCATTCTCCATTACCCCCATTTTTAACTTGTTAAAATGATTATATCACAAGTAAACATTTTTCGCCAAATACGCTTTGGTTGGTTGTAAACCGTCAAGTTGGGTAATATACAAACAAGGAGTGTGTTTTACTTATGTTATTAGAAGAAATCAGAAAACTGCCTCAGCGTGTAATCGATAACCTTGACGGTGACATAGGCAACCTGAAAGTCTACCTGGTTCAGGATTACGATTTGAAGTTTTTGAAACAGATGATCAAATTTGGCCAGGATATTTTTGGTGATTTAGGTATGGATGAGTGGGGCTTGGTGCCACAGATCCGGCACGGCAACGTCTTTGTCCTTAAGGAAGAAAATAAAAGAAAATTGATTGGTTTCGCTATACTGATGAGAGACTGGGAAGATACGGACAGGGCTTATCTTTTCGATTATGCCATCACCGAAGATCTGCAGGGACAGGGACTTGGCTATCATTTTCTCGAATCAATCTGCAGAAACTTAATTGAACAGGATTTCAAGTCCTTAAGTTTGACGGTGGATGTTGATAATCCTTCAGCAATCAAACTATACCAGGAGAAAATGGGATTTGAGATTGCCGAACACCGGAAGGATGAGTACGGCAAAGGTCACGATCGCTATATCATGGTTCTGGATCTGCAGAAGTTTAAAAAGTAATCATTTCTTGAAGAATATGTGCTTTGCTTCTATTCTATCTCCCAGTTCAAGGATCCCAAAGGAAAAGAACTCGTTTCTCCTTTTATCCGTTGGCGACCCGGGATTGAATAGAAGAACACGATTGATTGTTTCACAGTATGGAATATGACTATGCCCAAAGATAATGCAGTCAACAGGATCATTTTCGAAGCGCTTGATTACCCTGTCCAGCGTTTTGCCGGTGCTTCCGTGGCCATGTGTGATCCCGATTCGATATCCATTTAAAGTTATAATTTCCTTATCGCTCAGGATAGCCTGAAGCTTGTCGCGATCTACATTTCCGCCGACAGCAATAACAGGAGCTAAGGTATTTAACGTATCAAGTACGTCCAAACTTGTGATATCCCCGGCGTGGATAATATAATCGACTTCCTTGAAGGCATGAAGTACTGCATCCGGAAGCGCTTTCGCTTTTAACGGGATATGAGTATCTGATAATACTCCAACTTTCATTCCGTTTCTCCTCCTACTTTCATCCGTTCTTCCATCTGCTGTTTTAAACCTCTAAAATCATCTGTTGAATCCCTTCATTATATCCACAAATCCTTTATTTATAATCCTTAGGAGTACCCCAATATTCAAATTTATTATAATCCGGATTTGGTGAGTCGAAATATATCCAAATTGGTGCATCGTCGAGTTGTGGATATTCCATAAAAAATTCAGAGTCTCCATACCTTATAGCTTCCAGCGCCAATGGTAATTCACGCCTGAAAATAGTATCACGTATAGCATTTATTACAGGACCGAACTGACCAACATAAACATACACATAAAGTAAGGGATTCCCTTCATAAGTTTGCCATTCAGCAAGTACTTCATCTCTCATTTCATTTATTTCTTCATATGCATACTCAAGACCTATTGTTAGAAAAAGATCGGCAGTTGTGTCGGAATGTGTCAATGTATATTTCCGCCCGATTATGGGTTCTGTAGTTGTTGCACCAGGTCCGTATTTGACATAAAGCTTTTCAGGATTTAACCTTTCCATTTACTACACCTCACTAGCTATAATATTTAAGAACAGCGTATTTCTTAATGATATAGTACTCTGGTAAAGATTATTTGCTACAGCAATATTCATAGTGAGTGGAGAGGCCCGATTAGCTTATTAATGAGTAATACGTCAGTCCATCAAATTGCATTTGCAATCTTTTAGTCAAGCTTAACAAAAGCAACGGTCTGCTCTTTAAGAGAGATTTTTCCGACTTTATACCCATATTGTGTCAATTCCTTTTTATATGTCAAGAAGGAATGGTCTATTGCAATTCCTGCAATATTATGTATTTCGGTGAAGGAGAGTTTAATAGATGGACTCCCGTTCTTTTGAACATATTCCCATAGTGCACTATATTTACTCATAATGGTTTCCCCCTTTAGGTTTCTTTTTATCTGCTTATAAATAATTTTATGGATAAGTTCACTCAAAGGGGGATGCCTCCAAATCATTGAAATTATGAACTACCAATTATTGCTATAATGTACCGTTCATATTTGGCCTTTCAATATCTTTAATCTGATATAAAGTAAATCCTAAATTTTTCTACCTTATCATTATTATCAAAATAAATCTGTAAAAATGGAAAAACATTTTCGGTTGTTAAGGTAATCATTTTCTGGCATCCCTCGTTGGCGCTGACGGAGCCGGTCGGTTCATGTTCATCGGTTTCATAATAATTGCCGTAAAACACTCCGTTGGGTTCCGTTTTCCAATCTTTATCTTGCGGAAATGACGCTAAAACATCGTCAAAAGATTCTCCTATATATACACCTCTGGGGGTTTCAACATTACACTCGCCAAAAATCTCAGTACAAATCGGCGTTTCCGCCATATCAAGGAAGGAATACGCAACATTCCCATCAAAATAATTTATCTGTCCACTTGGATCTACAATTTTTTTAAGTCCAGCATCCTGCATTTTCTTTGCTGTCCAATCGGCTCTTAACAATGGAAACGATTTTATCTCCTTAACAGAAAGTTTAGTCAATACTTTTTCAGTGCTTACCCCCGCCGTTTCATTATCTACGGTAGTCATGCCGGTTTCAAATACTGCAGTGTTTTTCAGACTATCCTTCATGATATCTGCAATGATAGTGGCATTGTGTTCATCCACCTGATTCGTATATAAAACAGTTATTATCGTTTTTTGATCACTTTTCTCGTCCCTGTGAATTACCTGCTTATACATATCCGAATCAACGGATGGATAAAGCTTTGCTCCCTGCGCCAACATTTGAACACTTCCCGCCGGGGCCCCTGCTTCATCATTTAGGTTAAGAAGTAATGAATATTCATCTTTTTCCGTGGTTGCACTCCATCCAGCCGGAACCTTAATCGTAAAGTAATCTGTGGAAATGACCTTAAAGTCCTCTTCAGCCACTTGTTGAATCGCTGGTTCTGAAGCAGGAACCGTTTGGGATATCTTTTCACCAGACAGTTCATTTGTTTTCTCATTACTTTTATCATTTTGATTGATCCAAACCGCTGCTATCGTTAAAACACCTAGCAGCAATACGATCAAAATAATAACAGTGATGCCTTTTTTATTAATTCGTTTTTCGATACTGTTCCCGGTTTTAATATTCATACTTGCTCCCCCTGAGTTATTTGATTCTCTGTCCTGCAAAAGCATGGATCGTACAGGTTCCTGATTTACATCTTCCGCTTTGGGCTGTGCCTATCGGAACGAATAGTTCATCCCCCGGATACAATACTATTTCTTTTCCGTCGATGACCGCCGTATCCATTATTGCTATAATACGCAGTTCCTTTTTCCCATAATAATTTTAATTATTTAAGGTAATTAGTTACTGTTTTCTTTAAATTTGTTGTAAGCCATCATTTGCAAGGCTGTTTGTTTCTTCTAACACTTTTTTTAATTGTGGGGTAGGTTCTAAATAATCTCCGCTAGGTTTTATCGTTAAAGGCGCCCAGAGTTTAATAATTTTCTCTAGGTTACCTTTGTGAAATTCAACGTCGTTTGAAGGAGGTTCCGCATCTGACAAGATAGTTATATAAGAATTTAAACTTGCATAATCAGAATAAGCAAAACGCTCACCTAAATAATCAAATTTCTTTGTGTAATCTCCATAAAAGAAATAGTCTCTTGATTGTTCTACAATGCCTTGAAATTCCTCAGTGGTTATTTGCTTACCCTCATACTCCTTTAGTTCAGTTCGAATGGATAGTAGCTCATGTTGAGTCATATTTAAACTTGAATAGATACTGTAATTCAATATCTTATTTACATTCTTTTGATAGGTCTGATGATAGTTCCAAGACCAATATCCTCCCACAGCGATCACTAACACTAAAACGGCTATCACTATGTTTTTTGCTTGTGCTTTCATGTTGTACCCCCACTTTTTTTCATTAACATATTATACCATATAGAAGATTGAATATCCCCAAAGGGAAAAACACAAAGCAATAATCTTTCAAGGATACGACCTTGGATAGCTTATGATTAAGCTAACTTCATAAACTAATGAAGATTATGCCGGCAGATAACGGATACCCCATTATTGCTATAATGCGAACCTTGCAATTATAAACATAATGTGCAGTTCACAAAATAGTTCGAACTGCTGAGTTTACTTATACTATACTTGTCCATTGCCTACAACGTCCGGCGGCTTGCACTACCTTTCAAGCGAGCTATAAACTTTCAATTTCGAACTACCTTTTCTGCGGGGTTAGTGCAGCCGTTATGCCAAACCGCTCGTTATCGGCAGTGCTATTCATCCATAGAGTTTGATTTTTTTATATCGTTTATGTAGTAACCAATTCCGCTATTTTAGCCGCAATAACTACCATTGATTCTTCAATAGTACTTAAGCCGCTTCGCGATCCAAGTAACGGACTAACTTCACGTAAATCCTCAAAAGTCGTATTATGTACAATAGGGACAAGCAAATCACGAGCTAGCAAAACTGAAAGTTCTTTATCTGCTATTCCTTCTCCCTCAACACGTTTAAGAAATGAAGGTGTAACCAATACAATACCGACACGAGATTTTGCCAACCCTTTATCAATTTCACGAAGTAAAGATGAACCTAAAGGAACATCCTTTTCACTAAACCAAATAGTTACACCTTTTGATTCAAGTAAATCGTGTAATTCTTTAGCTGCGCCTTTACGGTCATCCCAAGCGTGACAAAGAAAAACATCTCGTAAATCTGGTAATTTCGAACGCTTCTCAACATTTTCACGCACAGGGGTAAGTGTTCGAATTTCCGCAGGAGTATATAAAATAGTAGAACCAACTGAAGACCAACGTGCTTTCGTCCTAGTTTGTCCGCCATCACTACTACGACTTGTAGAACTGTTTGATGATGAAGAATACGGTAAAGTATAGGAATAAGAGTTGTAACCTCGATAACTACCTCCACCTCCACATACTGGGCAGTTTGCCCTTCCACTTGCCGTGCGATGACCGTAAACTGGTGCTGTACATCTTGCCATAGTTTTATTCCTCCTATATTTTTTTATTGAAATAATTCATATATAATAACTGATACAATACAAAATAAGCACATAGAGCCGCACATCCCACGTTCCAAAATATGTATAATGCGAACTTCATACTTATTCTTGAGTTGCTCATTATTGCTATAATGCGCAGTTGAAGTTACTAATTATATAATGAACTGTTGGTTTTTCTGACACAAGGCACCTTCTTCGAAATAAATGCAATCTACTGATTTTCAGATTATATATTATTGTTCGCTTATATCCTCTACAGTAATGATGTTTTCATCGTTGGTAACGTTATGATTTGGATTACTTAATAATGTATCTTGTAATGAAGCCTTCAATTTATCACAACATGGTTTAAATGTAATAAAGGTTATTCCACCACCAATAACTCCACCAACGACTGGAATTGTCTTTTTAAAGAAACCAGCGAATACTTCTTTTGTCATCTTTTTTCCAAACCAGCTTGCTGTACTTTTAACAATTGGATAAATCGTTCCTTTTGTAAGTGCAGTCTTTATAAGCTTTTTCTCAACTCCATTTGCTAGAGCTTTTGCCATCGCCTTTAATGCATTATTTGCACCTGCCGCCCCATACATTACCCCTAAGCAAATAATAAGAATATTCATTGTTTCTGAATCGAATTTATGTCCCTTTTCAGCTGTATCTATTTCAGGAAAACCATATAAATACAAGAGTTTTTGTGTTGCTCTTAACATATATCCATAATATTGAGCAATATCCGCAGGGATTGTAGCAACCATAGCTACACCGCCAGGTGCTCCGAGTGCAGCAGAAATACCAGAAACACAATTTCTTTCATATTTTATCACCTCACCTGCAATCTTATCTATTTCCTCAGATGGTATTTTAGCGTAAGCTGGATTATAAGCAATTACATCATCGATAACATCCATAGGATAGTTTTTCATAAGTTCATTTTTAAGAAAATCGCTCCTGTTAATTCTAATACCAGGAATTTTCAATCCCTTAATGATGATATCTTCTATATCTATTTCGCCATTTCCATTTTCGTCAATTGCATTTATAATTAATTCTTTGGATTTTTTAGAAACGTCTGAGGCTATTCTGCCAATGCCATTAGCCTTATTACCTACGTTCTCCATTATCTTTTTACCACCATTTATTTTAGTATCCACTTCCATAAATATCTCCCTCTTTTTTATTCTGTGAATTGTTGCCCTCAACATTCTAATTAGATTTTTGCCGCCTTGCCGATTACATTTGATATACTATGAAATTCGCAAGCGATTTCCAATTTTAATTTTTTCTTGGGAAGCTGCCTAAGCCATGCAGGATCATTACCGGTTTTGATAATTGATTAGTTCATGAGAATCTCAAAAAACGGGCTTTGATCCGGACGTGATCCGGTCCTGATCTGCGTGGAAATTTCATTTAATTTCAAAATCTCCAACTCGCCCTTAAATATTTTTATTTTATCGCGATTACCTTTCTCGTACCGATATTTGTATTCTATCAGTCACGCCAAAAATATCTAACAACTGTTTAGCATAAACTCTTGCTCTATTTGAACTAATATTTCCTTCTGAAAAGTATTCTGTTCCACTTATTTGCTTAGCTTCGCCAAGCAAATTTGGTATTTGTGTAATTATTGGATCTTTTTGAGGATAATTATTTTTAGAGGTAGCTTTATGGATTTTGTTTTCCAAAACGATATTTTCAAATAAATCCGAATCTAAATCGTATGCAATCTCACAAATTGCACACAAGAAATCTTTCCATGTAGAAACTTCTATATTTTTATTGTCATATGCTATACATTCTAAAACGGCTCCAGACATAGGTGTACTTATATCAGAAATAGGATAAACACCAGATTCAAACTCATTGGTTGAGTTCTTAGTTTGGTATTTGCGCGTTCTTTCAATTGGAGCTGTTATCGCGTTGCAGGCTCTTGCTGCAATGTTCGCATTTCTCTCTTTTATATTGCTTTCTTTCCACTCATCGTTCTCAGCAATTTTAGAGGTAATAATAAATTGAACATCTCTAATATGCACTCGTTTATCCTCCCAAGACTTATTAGAAATTTTAGAATTGTAGCTTTGTGAAATAGGAGTCATATTACCAATACAATTTAAATATATTTCATGTATGCGTTCCGCTTCATTTTTTCCTCCTAAATACCTTACCCACGATTCGCTGAGTGTTTGCGGCATTATATGTTCAACAGTCACTTGTTCTAATGGTATAGGCGTATTATTTTTTTCGTGTTCTTCTATTTTTAATAAAACAACCTTTGCATAATTTGTATTTACAAATTCCGTTAATGACTTTATTAATTCCTCGTCGTTAGGAAACCGTCCAGATGGAGTGTTACTATTAGACAGCTCAAAGTGAATTGCTTCATAGCTGTTATCAATTACTCCGGAGTTCATTCCTTCAAGCAATTGTTGTATTACTGATCGAAGTGCACCACTGCCTCCTGCTGGGGAAACTATTCTATATCTTAACATGAAATCCGAAATCAGAGTTAGTATTTTCACCAACTCAGGTATATCCGAATCATATTTAGTATCAAATAAATATAGGTATAATGGATAAAGATCGTCCGACTTCACATAATTTAAAGTTTTTATTAAGTTATTGATTTTATTATTAGGGCAGTTTTCGTTTTTCAGCCAAGCATAATATTTTGAATACTTATACATATCTCTAAGTATGTCAATATGTAATGCTTCAGCCGCATCAAAATGATCTTTAAACATTTTATAAATTTTTGATTCCGGTACATCTTCAAATACATTCATAATTAAATAATCACGAGCAAATCTGGATATATTATCATTTTTAATTGTTTGTTCAATTTTTACCCAATAGTCCTCATACAGCCGCTCTTGTTCAGAAGATGTGTTTGCAAGCAACAAAAAATTTCTAATTAAATCTGCAGGTGTGAGTCTTTTTCCTGTAGAGTTTATTTTTTCAAAAACAGTTTGTATCGCTCCTAAATCATTATCAATCTGCAAATTTACATCTACAACTTCAAGATTTGGAATAGTTTCGTAAATATCCTTTGCATTAACATCGCAATTTGAAATTAACTTCAAAAACCAATTATAATTTTTTGTAACATTGTTATCATCATCTTCTATTGGAGTTTTATCTATTATAGACATAAAGCTTTTTAAATCGTAAGAAGTTTGTTTCAGCCTTACTCGAAAACGATTATCACCTGTATCATTAATTAAATATCTTTTATTTACACTGTCAAAAACACTTTGATCTTTAATGCTATCCCTTAAGGCACACAACAGTAAAAGTATAGTGGTCACTCGTTGTTGACCGTCCACAAGAATAAACTCATTATAGGATGCACCACTATTTTTCCCAACATAATATACTATGTTGCCTAAATAATGACTTTTATTGCTTTTATGAGAGTTAATAATGTCATTAAAAAGTTCATTACATTGCTCAAATGTCCATTCATAATTTCTTTGAAATGGCGGAATAATAAATACTTTATCTAAACCACCTATAAAATTTAGTACATTCGTTTCTGTTGCACGCATAATTCATAACTCCTTTGTTATTTTTCAAATTATAATTTTCAGTTTTGAGCTTCTGATTATAGACAATATACCAACTTACCTTCGAACTTCTGATCATAGATCCAAATGAAATTAATAAAAAAGCAATACTCTTTCAAGCATCACCCCGTTGTCCTTAAAAATTCTCATCTATTTCCAGTCTACGACTAATTATTACATAAATCAACACATATAAATTCATCAATAAAGTATATTAATTCTTACATTTTCGGATTCTCCCCCCGGTACGTTCGCCGGATAGCATAAAAATACCTTGCCCCTTGATGAGCAAGGTATTATAGCTGTTGATAAATTACTTAAACCAATCCAGATCGACTTCATTGAAGCTGTTAATGATCCGATGCTTGTCCTTATACTCCGTATAATCACTGTCATTTGAATTTACTATGACGATTTTGCTGGTATTTGCTGCTTCAGCAGCTTTAATTCCAGATACTGAATCCTCAAATATTACCGCATCTTTGCCTTCTATTCCAAGCACATCGAAAGCTTTCAGGAATATATCCGGAAAGGGTTTCCCTCTCACAGTGCCATCATTATATATGATATGTTCTTTCTTAAACCATTTGTAAAGGCCCAATGTTCTGATGTAAAATTCCACGTTTACAAGATCCGCTGCTGTCGCAATTGCAAATGGAATCTCGTTCTCCTTTAATTTTTCGAATAATGCAATCGTACCCTCTGCTAAAGAAAAATCATCCAGCTCTGTGCACAGTCTCTGATAGATAGTCTCCTTTTCAAGGATATAGCGATCCATTCTCTCACTTGTCAGCTTATTATCAAACAAATTCATCATGATCTCGCTGTTCAGCCTGCCATGAATCCGTTGATGTTTCTCTTCGTCCGACAAAGAAATGTCGTAATTTTTGAGGAAAATATCCCAAGCCATGTTATGCAATTGGGTGTCCCATAATAGGGTTCCGTTGAAATCAAATATAACGCCTTTTTTAGTCATAAATTCATCCTTATATTTATCGATTTGATAAATAACTCATCTCCAATCTTAATCATTCAATTTTTATAGCAATTCCACATTTCAAACATAAAATGATAAGTAGCGGAATCATCATTTCTATTTTAATAGGAGTATATCATTATGTCAAATATACATGAGCAGCAGCAAAACAATAATTGCCTGCCATATGGGCAAGTTAACATGATTTACAGTACAAGAGCTTTATGGAGAGATTTGGCAAATTGGACGAGATCATATTTGATCAGTATATTCCTGGGAGTCGGTTACCAAGAAGCTGTATTTCAGAGGTTATATCGAATACCGAATGAGTTTGGCGAATTTTTCCGTTTTTTGTTCGGTCCGGAAATAGCGGAACAGCATATAAATCTTTTATCACAGCACATTATGATATTGCAGTCGGTAATAGCTTCCGTTTTATCCGGTGATCAAGCTGCAGTAAATCATAACACTGCTCGACTTTATCAAAATGCGGATGAAAGAGCAGCTTTTCTGGCAGAAATAAATCCTTTTTGGAATGAAAGCCAATGGAAGAGCTTGTTTTATCAGTATAACAGCCTGACTTTCCAGGAATTGACAACATTTATTACACAAGACTATAACTTGAATATCAATATTTTTGATAGTCTTTTGGACCATGCATTGAAGATGGGTGATTACTATGCAGAGGGTTTATTCAAATATATCTCACAGCAAACCAAACAAAGTGTAAAATAGATAGAGGTGAATCAAATGCCAAATGGTTTTCATACCCATAATTACAATGGGATGACTTTAATTGCGAACATGCACGACCACAGTTATTCCGGAAGAACCAGCAGAGATCCGGACAAGATGGGGCATACCCATTTCATGGAAGGCCCTACCACAAATAATGATGGGCACTCTCACTTTTACAGGATGCAAGCCGGCCCGGCAGTCTATCGAAATGGTAATCATTATCACTGTTATCAGGGAGATACGGACCTGGCTGATATGCATATTCATGGCATGAATGGGTGTGCATCGATTGAATAATAAAAAAAGATACTCCGGCTGGAGTATCTTTTTTCCATTTGAACATTAATCCAGGTTCATCCATTATTTATTTTTATCATATATCGGATATGAAAATCCAGTTTGAGAAAACTATAATTGGAGGTGAATATTATGGAGAATAACAATGATAATTTCAATAATGCCCAACATGGTAGTTATGAGGATTTCATGATTTCTCAGGACGATCTGAGGAATACTCAAGGTAATAAACACGAATGAAAGGAGAGATAATTATGGCAGTTCATGAAGGCGTAATCCCCACTGCATTAGGTACCGTAGTAACTGGCGTAGGTGCAACCATGGTAGCAAAACGGATGTCACCTATGATAGCCGCTGGAGTAGTTGGATTTGGTGCCGCCCATATAATGCTTGGTGCGATTGACCTAGTCCAACATCGGAAAGATTGAATAAAAATCAGTGCGAAAGGGTTACTATAAATTGAATCTTTCCCAGGCAACATTCCGAACTTCGTTCTTCACTCCGACTCGCGCCGCTCAGTGCCAACTGTTTTCGCTTCGCTCGCATGCTGTCGTATTTTACACTGCAGCGAAACGCTGCGTAAAATACGCACTTGCCCACCACAGCAGATACTTGGCGTGCATATAACCCATGAGATATAGAAAGTTTCTGGATGCAATAAAAAAAGATATACCAAAAGGTATATCTTTTTTTATCAAACCGGCGACGTCCTACTTTCCCAGGCAGCTGCCCGCCAAGTATCATCAGCGCA
>CAZTEH010000006.1:0-78125 GCA_964612345.1 uncultured Oscillospiraceae bacterium
AGCATTACCGGGCATTTTTCAACTTTGTTGAGAGGATTGCCTTCGATCAGAGCATCACATTCCGTGCTTCCAAAAGAGTCTTCAAACCATTCGCTGAAAGCGGCCACGTTAAAGCGGTCTGCTTCTTCGGGATCGGCAAGATAGAGCAAACAGATCGCAGCTGAAAAAATTCCGCATATTTTACCCATCCAAAGCCCGTTGCAAAGACCCGCCATGGCTTTGATCAAGTCGGGATTTTCCTTTCCAAGCTTTCTTAGTCCAAGTTCCATAATGATCTGGCTGCAGCAATAGCCTTTCAGCTTCAACTCAAAAATATCCTCGTTCATATTTGCCCCCATTCATTCATTATCTTTAAATGGCTTCTCAGCCGTCAGCATGAAATATCCGGTCTTGAAGTTGTCCTTTGGATGGAGCGCCGTGTCGCAGAGGCAGCCTTCCAGTGTCCCGTCCTTCATGAGTTTTTCCGCAACAAAGTTTTCAAGCTCCATAGAGCAATCCACCCAGGCGATGTGACCGTATCCGATTTCCGCGAGCTGCCCAATCAAAGGGGTGATCAGAAATCTACCGTCAGACCGAAAATTGACTGCCCTGTTTTTATGCTCATCTTCACAGTCGGTGCCGCATTCCCCTTCTTTGTGAGGCTTGCTTTTTTTCCGTTCCGCTTCAATTTCAAGTGCTTTTATAAATCCGGGATCCGGATTCTTTATATACAGATCACTGAGAAACAGCTTTCCGCCTTTTTGCAGCACGCAATAAGCTTCATGAAGGGCCTCATCCGGCAGATTGATCAGCGAAAGCGTACATTCCATTACGACTCCGTCAAAGGAAAAGGAAGAGAAATCATCCAGGAATTCTCCGTCTCCGTATTTAATGTTAAGATCCGGGTTTCTTTCCTTGCCCTCCTGGATTCTTGCCATGGAAAGATCAATGCCGCTGCATTCGTAACCATATTCTTTCTCCAGATACTTCACCGTTTCGCCCAGGCCGCAGCCAATGTCCAGAACCTTGGAACCCTTCGGCAGCTTCCATATTTCCATTGCTTTTTTTGTGATTCTGAATTCTCCCGGTTTAAAATCGTTCATGCCAATCCTCCTATTTTTCTTCCAGGTTTTTCTCAACTTCGCTCATGCGGCCATTGGCCAGCTTCTCAGGGATATACACCTGCCCGCAAACCGGACAGCGCGGGACTTTATGGCGGAAAGAACGGTTCAGATAGCTGAACTCGGCATCAAGCTCCACCATCTCGACCTTGCATTTATCACAGATCAATATTGGTTTTTCTTCCATTCCAGACTCCCTCCAATTTTATCTTCATTCTGTGGGTGTACACATTGACAACTTCATATTCCTCTTCATTTTGGCGGTATTCCACCCAATAGGTAATGTGCCCCGATTCCCGGTAACCGGTGTACGTCCCGTTTCGAGGGTCGAAGGTCCTGCGCTTTGATGTTTCACTCAGTTCGATCACGCTGCAGACATCCTCTTCGAGGATCTTAAGTTCATCCATTCGATCAAGCACTTCTGCTCCGATTTTCAGATTAAATTTACATTCTTCCGGCTTCTTTGCCATCGTTTCTCCCCAGATCTCTTTCAGCAGTGCTTCCTTTAGCTCGATTCTGTTTTGTCTGCGCTGCGTCAGGTTTGGAAGCCTGCTGTCTTTCCTGTTCCTATCGAAGAGCAGATCCAGTATATGCAAAACCGGCTTACCCTCTCCTTTAAAAACGTCCCGACAATTTATGCAATAAACAATGTATGGATTTTTACTGAGTTCACTGCGGCTCTTCGCCACATAGTCGTAGTAATCGGGATTGGCCCCGGATACATTGCCGCCGTAACCGCAGCATCCGTGCATGTCGCCCCCCGGCAGTTCCTCTGGCAAGACGCCTGCCTGTCTTGCCAGGTTTCTGACAGCCTGCTCCATGGGCTCAATGTGCCTGGCCGTGCAAGGATCAAAGATCGAATAAACCTCACCCTGCAGAACGGTCTTCCAAGGGGATCCCCACTGATCCAGCACTTCGTAGAGCGAAATCGTTTCGATTTCCGGCAGATACTCCTTCAGGTGTTTTCTGCAGGCGGGGCAGGCTAAAATCAAAACCGGCTTGCCCAGCTGCTCCCAGTCCCTGCGAAGGTCGGCGATGACGCTTTCGTGCATTTCCTCGTTTCCGGCCCATTCCGCGGGAACGCCGCAGCAGCGCAGGATCAGGCCGGTATCCGGTTTCTTCGATAAAAGCCACTGATAAGGCTCCGTCACATAACGGGGGTCCGCAGCACCGAGCTGGCAGCCGGGGAAAAATGCATAGGTGCAGTGTTCCTGTCCGGGTGCTTTTTTCGCAGCAGCAGCAAATTCGCTGTTGGTGAATTCCATATCCCTGATCCAAAATTGATGAAACGCACCGGGCATGGTATCCTGTTTGTGGAGACTTCGACGGGCTTCCAGAAGCATACCGCCGATTTCGATATCCTCCGGGCACACCTCATCGCAAAGGCCGCATTGAGTGCAGGTGCTCATCAGACGTTTTGCCGGCGTTTTCTTCAGCATGGATTCTGAAGTGGAAAAAGCCACGGTACTCATGACGTCATCACGGATCTTCATCGGCCATTTATTGTGGAATGCACACACATCGCAGTATTTCATACAGGCGTCGCATTGGCAGCGTATGCAGCGGCCGGCTTCTGCCGTTGCCTCTTCATCGGTGAATAAACCGTTGTCGGTAGGGATCATGGCATCGGTTTTTTGGAGCTTATCGGGATCGGCTGTCGCTCTGCAAGGCATTTCTCCCTTTGGGTATTCCAATCTGCCGGTTTTCAAAAAAACTTCGATGGCCCATGCCATATCCAGACCGTCGGCCAAGGCGCGCACCGGGTCTTTTCCCGTCAGGCTCCCGCCTGCAAATACGGCAATGTCCCCATCCATGATGCAATGGCCGTTTTCCTGATTCATGGCACCGAAATCGAAGCCGCCTTTTCCCGTAGCTGCATAAACTGCTTCAAAGCCCTGACTTCGGATCTCATCTATACTTTTGATCTCTGTATTATAATTCAGAGTGTACTTTTCAAATTGAAACTGTCGTTCGATATCCTTCCGGAAAATCTCGGAAGGCAGCAGATCCCAGAGCTTGCCGCCCAGTCTTCCGCTCTTTTCGCAGATCGTCACATTATATTTTTTCTGAGTCAGACGTACGGCACAGGCCAGGCCGCTTATCCCAGCTCCGATGATTGCGATTTTCCGATCCTTCAGCGGAACGTTATAGTCCGTCGGATCTTTTTTCGTGGCTCTGGCTACGCAGGTTCTTTCCAGAAGATTCAGCTGCACCGACTGGTCCAGTTCTCGTCTCGGGCAAACGGACGCGCAGTATTCCGGGCACAGCGCAGCAACAATATCGGGAAATCCAACCGCATTCCGAAATGTCCGGAAGGCTGCATTATAATTGTTATTTGACATTTTCGTCTGAAAATCCAGCACATCCACGTGAAACGGACATGCACCGGAACAGAAGGGCTTTTCATTCTGCCGGCAGGTATCAAATTGTCTATAATATTTTTCCACGTGAAATCTCCTCTATTTATTCCTGTGAATATTGTACCACGACTTCATCGTGCAATCCAGCAGCTGTTATGCTGTCGGACAAGCTAAGACTCATTTCGTGATAAAATCAGACCACTATAAGCATTTCCTATAGTGGTCTGTTTCTCTGGTTTATTTTATTTCTTTCCGGTTTTTACACTGGATTTGCCTTGATCTTTTCCATTTCGTCATAGAAGTCGGAACCCAGGAAGTACTTCTTCGGAGGTTCAACCTTTCCACCGGCAGCAATCATATCGAGTCCGGCTTTCACCTTGGCAGGTGATGCAGGCAGTTCGTATATTCTTACGCCGCAGGCGTTGTTGATGGCGTTGATCACCGCAACATGGTCGGAGGACTGGAACGCTTCGGAAGCTCCGGAAGAACCGAACGGTCCTCTCTCGTCGTATCCGTCCAAATGGATGACATCGATCTTGTCAGGAATATCCTTGATATATGGAACGCCTGCAGCAAACATGTTTGTATGCTTCTTCACGTCATCATAGTTTTCGCTGAGCGCAAAACCGATGGAATGGGAGATACCGCCGTATGCCTGACCGTTTACCGCTTGGATGTTTCCGACTTTTCCTACCCAGTCAACGCAAGCCATTCCAATAACCGTGGTCTTACCGGTCGCAACATCAACTTCAACCTCAGACATGTAGAGTGCATAGGTGTAAGCATAAGTAGGGCTTCCCACTCCTGTGTTCGGATCAAGCAGTCTGAAGTTATCCCATTCCGCTTCTGCAACCCAATTCCCTTCGTACTTGGTCGGGATACCTTCCTTGATCATTTCATCGTGGGTACGGTAGGTGCCGTCTTCCTTACGCATCGCGTTTGCAAGGTTCTGTGCTGCCAGAATGCTTGCCTTCCCATTCGCGAAGTGCGACCTTGATCCTGCGGACTCACCGGTATTCGGGCATAACTTGGTGTCAGCCTGGATCAGCTTGATATCATCAGGAGTAACGTTCGGGAAGTAAGGCTTCAGTGCTTCCAGCATACATACGAGAGAACCCTGGTCTCCGCCCTGTCCCTGATCCTGCCAGGTATCATATTTCACAAATTTTCCGTCACCGACAAGCTCAATCGCTAAGTTGGCGAAGTCGTCGGAACCAAGTCCAACATTGTATCCGCCCCATGCAAGACCCACACCGCGGCGCTTTTCAGGAGTATCCGCAGCCTTTGCTTCCGCAACGGCCTTATCATAGAGAGGCTTTAACTTATCCATCATTTCCTCCATTGGATACTGGAGGAATTCTACACTGTTCAGATTTGTCTGACCGGTTCTCGCGATGTTCTTGTATCTGAATTCGAACGGATCCATACCAATCTTTTCCGCCATCATATCGATAAGCGCTTCACCGGCAGTATAAGCCTGAGGTGCACCGTATCCTCTGTAAGGAACGCCGTGGGAATGGTTGGTAACTGCTGTTCTTCCCAGACCCAGTGCATGAGGAACATGATACGGGAAGAACATGAAACGAGCGATCTTGATGATTTCGTCATCACCCAGTGCGGGATCATACCCATGATCCATACCGGCATCAAATTCGCCCGCAACGATCTTACCGTCCTTGTCACAGGCCAGACGACCATTGGTAAAGGTAGGTGCACGCTTACCGCTGAATGCCATGAACTGTGCATAATCCATGGATAGTGCGATCGGAGCCTGCATTACTTTGCATGCGATGGCAGCGAGAGAATAGGAAGCGGCGTTCATTGCCCATCCGAAGGAACCTCCGGTCGGATTTTCAATAACGCGGATATCTTCCACATCCATACCGACTGCCTGTGCGATATCATCTCTGTCGAAGTAAACGGTCATCGCCTTACACTGTACGCATAGTTTTCCGTCTTCGTCATAGTAAGCCTGTATCGTATCGCCTTCGATGGACATATGCGGCTCTCTGGAGGAGTAGAAGCTTCCCTCTACTGCATATTCCGCACCGTCTATCATTTCAGGCACCTTATCGGCGTCACCCTTCAGCAACGGCTGCCACGTGAAAATATTATCCATGTTCGGATGGATTCTCATTGCATCCGGCATTACCGCATCGAGGTAATTCATGTATTCAGGCAGTTGTTCGATTTCCACCTTAACTTTGTCGGCGGCTTCTCGTGCATGATCCTTGGTATCTGCGACAACCATTGCCACAACATTGCCATAGTTGACGATTTTTTCATCAACCAGCAGCTTGTGGACCTGATCCATTGCAGTTGTTCTTGGTGAAAACTGGAACATCATCAGATGATTTGCGCCGTCGACGTCCTTTGCGGTGATAACCTTCACTACGCCGGGCATTTTTTCGGCTTCACTGTAATCGATCTTCAGGATCTTCGCATGATTGGATACTCTAGGCATAACAAGAGCTACATGAAGAGTATCTTCAGGCATTTTCAGTTCAATGTCATCCCCATAGTCACAAACGCCGCAGGCCTTCGCCATGGCATTCGGACGAACGATCGGTTTGCCGTAATAATTGCCGACATCCTTTTTATAATCGTATGTAATATCAGCTAAAGTCTTTTCTCCGCGCATGATAGCTGCAGCTTCCATGACAGCGTCAACGATCTGCTTGTAGCCTGTGCAGCGGCAGACGTTTCTGTGCTTCTGGAACCAGTCACGGACATCTTCTCTTGTTGGATTCGGATTTTCTTGAAGCAGCGCATAAGCTGATACGATGAATCCGGGTGTACAGAAACCGCACTGTACCGCTCCAAGGTGTACCATTGCATACTGGAGCGGATGTGGATTCATGGCATTTCCGAGCCCTTCGACGGTAATCACTGAGCTGTATTCTTTTACTGTTTTGATTTTCCTGGTACAGGAACGGATCACTTTCCCATCGAGAATAACAGAACATGCGCCGCATACGCCGGTTCCGCATCCGATTTTCGTTCCTGTCAAGCCAATCCGGCGAAGTACACTCGCAAGAGTGTCCTTTTCGGGATCACAGATGAACATTCGGTCTGCACCGTTGATGTTCAGGGTCATCTTTGTAAAATGTTTCATTTGAACCTCCTAAAATGGTTTCCTCTTTGTTTTAAATTTAATCGTTAGCATAAAACAAAAAAACCTGCCCCTCGTACAAAAAGGGACAGGCCAAAAACTGCTCTGTTTCTTCGCCTTCTCCTTTCCAAACGCGGGAGGCCTATACGTTTCCGTATAAACCCATGGTCCTCATTTCCATAGCAGTTTTGCCACAGGAAATAAAGCTCGGAGATAAGTTTATTTAGTTCTCTAGATTCAATAGTAGTTTATCAGCGGACACGCGCTCTGTCAACTAAAATGCCATTCCAAACCGCTTCCAATTCGATCTTCATCCTGTGGGCATATGCATTGATCAGCTCATAACTTCCGTCTTCCGACTCCGCTTTGTATTCCACCCAGTAGGTTGTATAACCCAATTCCATATAACCGCTGTATGTTCCCAGATCCGGATGATAAACCCTGCGTCCGGCACGTTCACAAAAATCCAGTACCCCGATCACATCCCTCTCAAGAATTCTTTCTTTACTGAGCTTAACTGCAAGTTCTTCGGAGATCCTTACTTTTCGATCGGACTCCTTGTTTTCTTCTTCCATCTCTATATTCCAGTGCTCCTTCAGCATATTTCGCTTGAGGCGCATCCTGTTTTCTCGGCGCTCGCTGATCGTCGCAAGTTTCCGAGGTGCTATCCCGTCACCAAAAAGAATATCAAGGATATGAATGGCTTCCTTGCCTGCATCCAGAAAAACATCACGGCAATTGATACAGTATGTGATGTAGGGGTTTCCGCTTTCTGAAATTCTTTTTTGTACAACGAATTCGGCGTATTCCGGATTTGCAACGCCGGGCTGTCCTCCAAAGCTGCAGCAGCGGGCATAAGCATCATTTGACCGTAATGGCTCCAAGCGATATCCTGCAGTTTCTGCAAGAATTCTGACCGATTTTTTCATTTCTTGCTCATTCCTAGCCGCGCAGGCGTCAAAAACGGAATAGGATTTTTTATCGGGAGTTCCTTCGGTCATACTCACTTCGGGGTTTTTCTTCTCCGTTGCATCGATGCCCCAGTCGGCGATGATTTCATAGAGAGAGACCACCGGAATATCCGCCATATAGGTCTTGAATTTCTTTTCACAGGTAGGGCAGGCCAAAATCAATGTTGGTCTTCCAAGTTCCTCCCATGCTGTGCGTATGGCTGCCAGCTCCCACTCAAATTTCTCCTCGTCACCCGACCATTCGGCAGGCGCACCGCAGCAGCGCAGCATCAACCCGGTTTCCGGGCGTTTGCCCAGCAGATAGCGATAGGTTCTTTCCACAAGCTCAGGATCGCTTGCCCCAAGCTGGCAGCCGGGGAAAAAAGCATAGTTGCATTTTTCAATTCCGTGAAGCTTGGATATCGAAGCCATGTCGCTGTTTGCAAACTCCATATCCCGAAGCCAGAAATCATGGAATACCCATGGCGCCTTTTTCTGCCGATGCATGCTTTTTCTGCCTGCCAGAATCAGCCCTCCAAGATCGATATCCTCAGGGCACGTCTCCTTGCAAAGTCCGCACTGGCTGCAGGTACTCATCAATCGCTTGGCAGGGGTCGCTTTGACGTCGGCCGAACCCGGCAATGTAGTCGCCACGACCTCATCCCGGATCCTTAACGGCCATTTGTTATAAAACTCCGTCAGATCACAATAGGTACGGCAAAAATCACACTGACATTCCAGGCAGCGCGATGCCTCCTTTCTTGCTTCTTCTTCGTTATAGTGCTCACCATCCGCCGGAGCGACGGTCGCGACCGGCTTCCGTTTCACCGGGTTTAAGCACATTCCGGTATTTCGGATGTTCTCAGGGTAAAGCAGGTTTCCTGTTTTCAGGAAATTGTCGATGACCGTACCCATCTGCAATCCGTTCGCCAATGCATAAATCGGTTCTTCGCCGATGAGTCCTCCTCCGGCAAACCATCCCGCATTCCCGTACAACGCGCAATATTTGTTCTCCCTCTCTCCGGAGGCAGAAAGGAAACCGAAAGCTTCTCCGCCTTCTCCTGTTGCAGCATAGAGGGCATCAAAGCCGGCTTCTGCCAGATCCTCTGCGGATCCAATCAATGTATTTAAATGCAAAACATAATTTTCATGTTTGAATTGTTCTTCAATGTCAGGCAGAAACACTTCCGGCTTCATAAGCTCCCAAAGAGATCCCCCTATTCGGTCACTTTTCTCAAATATTTCAACTTCGTATTTTTTCATACACAAACGCAGCGCGCAGGCAAGACCGCTGATCCCTGCGCCGATAACCGCAACCTTCTTCTTTTTCATGGGCAAGTTATAATCAGTAGAACCTGTGTCGTCTGCAAATGAAATACAAGCCTTCTCAAGCATTAAAAGCGCAATGGCGCTGTCTGAATCCTTTCCGGGGCAGACTCCTTTGCAGGGTTCATGGCATAGGTTTGATGCGATCAGCGGAAACCCAACTGCATTCCGATAGGTTTTAAACGCCCCTTTCAATCCTCCCCGCTTCATTTTCTCAATGAATTCGAGGATATCGATATGGAAAGGGCATTCCGCAGCGCAGAAAGGAATCTCCTTCTGCAGACAATTTTTGAAGTTTTTTAAATACTGTTCCATAAATCACCAAGGTTTCTAGACCGGATTGTTTTTGATATATTCCATTTCCTCATAGAAGTCAGAGCCCAGGAAATACTTTTTAGGCGGATCGATTTTTTCACCCTTGGCAAGCTTTTCCAAACCGGCCTTTACCTTGTCCGGTGATGCAGGAAGCTCGTAGATCCTTACGCCGCAGGCATTGTTGATGGCATTGATCACAGCCATATGTCCTGCAGACTGGAATGCTTCGGATGCGCCGGAGGAACCGAATGGATTCTTGGAACGAGGAGTAACCAGATGGATCGTATTGAAATCATCCGGAATATCCTTGATGGTCGGGATTCCTGCCCCCAGCATATTGTTGTGCTTCTTTACATCATCGTAGTTCTCACTTAATGCAAATCCGATACAGTGGGAGAGTCCGCCAAAGGCCTGACCGTCAACGGAATCGATATTCCCGATCACACCGACGTCATCCACGCAGGTGTAGCTCAGAACCGTCGTTTTGCCTGTTGCAGCATCTACTTCAACCTCGGCGAGGAATATCGCATACGTATAATCCGGGGTTGGGTTTCCGACACCTGTGTTCGGATCCAGATCGCAAAGATCCGAATCGCCCGGATTCAGATACTGTGCCTCATACTTTGTAGGAATCCCTTCCGCAACCATTTCAGCATGCGTCCGGAAGGTTCCATCCGGTTTCGTCATCGCGTTGATCAGCATATCTGCAGCCATTTTCGAGGTCTTGCTGTTCATGTAATGCTGGCGGGAGGATGCGGTTGACCCGGAGTCAGGACAGTGCTTGCTGTCATTCTGAATCAGCACGATATCATCGACGGATACGCCAAGGGGCTTTAATGCTTCCAGCGTACACTGCAGGGAACCGACGTCTCCGCCCTGTCCCTGATCCTGCCACGTATCATATTTTACATACTTTCCGTCCGCGCGTAGCTCGATGGCAAGGGTACACTGGTCGGCGGTGCCTTCTGTTACATTGTAACCGCCCCAGGCGATACCGACGCCTCTTCGCTTTTCAGGAGTATCTTCTGCTTTCGCTCTGGCAACCGCCTTATCATAAACCGGCTTCAAAGCTTCCATGAGTTTTTCCATGGGATAGTCAACGAACGGGAAGCTGTTGACATTTAAGTCTCCCGGACGGGCGATATTTCTCCATCGGATTTCAAACGGGTCAATCCCCATCTTTTCTGCCATCATATCCATCAATGCTTCGGATGCCGTATACGCCTGAGGGGAACCGTATCCTCTGTATGCACAGCCGTATGCATGGTTTGTACAGGCTACTCTGGAAAGTCCCAATGCATTTGGAACATTGTAAGGGAAGAACATGAATCTGGCCGGCCTTTGCGTCAGGTCATCCCCCAATTCGTTGTAAGCGCCGTGGTCAAGGCCGCAGTCCCATTCTGCCGCAATGATTTTGCCGTCCTTGTCGCAGGCAAGACGTGCATTGGTATGTGCAGGGGCTCTTTTCCCTGAATAGGCCATAAATTCCGCATAGGTCATGGAGAATGCGATGGGCATATCATCACAGGCAAGGCATGCGATAGCTGCCAGGGAATAGGTGGCGCCTGCAGTACCCCAGCCGAATGTCGCACCGGTCGGATTTTCGATCACTCTGACTTTTTCTGCGGGAACTCCTGTTGCTTCGGCGATATCACCGATGTTGGCGTAGATACACATCGCTTTGCAGTGAACGGTCAGCATGCCGTCATCTCCCCAGTAAGCCTGTACGGTGTCGCCTTCAATGGGCATATGTGGTTCTCTGGATGAGTAGAAGCTTCCGCTTGCAACATGAGCAGCTTTCTCAAACAATTCGGGCGTATCATGTCCGGTGCCTTTGATGGTAGGCTGAACCGCCCAAACATTCGGATGATCGTCATGGATCCTTATCGCATCCGGCATCGCCGCTTCCAGATAGTTCAGGTATTCCGGCAGCGTTTCAAAATCAACCGTAACCTTAGCCGCCGCTTCTCTTGCATGCTCCTTTGTATCAGCCGCAACAAGCGCCACGATATCTCCATAGTTGAAGATCTTCTCTTCCGCAATCAGGATATGGGTCTGTTCTGTTGCAAGGCATCTTGGTGAGAACTGGAAGAAGTTCAGTCTGTTTGATCCTTTTACATCCTTAGAGGTGATCACCTTGTAAACACCGGGCATCTTTTCTGCTTCTTCCGTATGGATCTTCAAAATCTTTGCATGATGTGCCACTTTTGGCTGAACCATGACGACATGAAGCACGCTTTCCGGCATTTTCAGCTCAATATCATCGCCGTAGTCGCAGACACCGCATACTTTCGCAAGTGCTGCTGGGCGTACCAGCGGAAGGCCATAGTATTCTTTGTTTTCGGGGAGTTTCACTTTGATATCCTCGATATCACAATCGCCGCGCATAACCCTGGCCGCAGCCATGACCGCATTGACAATTTGCTTGTAGCCGGTGCAGCGGCAGATATTTCTATGCTTCTGGAACCAGTCGCGTACTTCTTCTCTTGTTGGATCCGGATTCGCCTGCAAGAGTGCATATGTAGATACGATAAAACCCGGGGAACAAAAACCGCATTGCACCGCACCATGGTTCATGAATGCGACCTGCAGCGGATGAAGGTGATTTGGGGTGCCGATTCCTTCAATCGTCAGAACCTTGCTGTACTCTTCAACGCTCTTGATCTTTTTTGTACAGGAGCGGATCACCTTCCCATCCAGAATGAGGGAGCAGGCTCCGCATACTCCGGTGCCGCAGCCGACCTTCGTTCCTGTCAATCCCAGACGTCGTATTACGGTTGCCAGCGTGTCCTTTTCCGGATCACAGATGAACATCCGGTCCGCGCCGTTGATATTCAGCGTCATTTTTCTTAATTGTTTCATGAGAACCTCCTAAAATAAAAAACCTATCCCTCATAAAAAAGGATAGGCCAAAAACTGCTCTATTTCTTCGCCTTCTCCTTTCCGAACGCGGGAGGCCTACACGTTTCCGTATAAACCCATGGTCCTGATTTCCATAGCTTACATACCACAGGAAACTCAGGCTCGGAGAAAAGTATTCAATTGTCTTGATTCAGTAATTTTAGTTTATCAATGGGCACGTTCGCTGTCAACCGAAATGCAACGGGAAAGGAGCATTCGTATGCTGTCTTTTCGTACTAATATGCTATTTCCTCCATGTTGCGATTGGATCGTCAGCAGCCCCTATTTATAGGTTGAAAATTTCATATTCCTGGTTTAAAAGGTCTATGGTAAGCAGCTTATTCTGGAGGATCTCACCGCGATGGAGAAGCACCTTCAAGGCTTCCGCAACCTCAATGGAAGCCACCAGGGCGGGGCTGAAGGAAGGATTTCCCAGTTCCGTTTCCGCACCTTTGTTTTCATTTGGAGGATAGATCTTCTGCAGCGTCCTGTCGCCCGGCATGATTGTGGAAACCTGACCATACCAGCCTGCGATGGCGCCGTGGATCAAAGGGATATTCTGCTTTTCGCAATGCTGCTCAAGCAGCCTGCGCGCAATCATATTATCCAAAGCGTCCACTACGATATCATGGCCGCATATGACTTCATCACAGTTCTCTTCCGTTACAAAGGCCTGGATCGGATGAACCGTTATGTCTGAATTTACCTTCTTCATCCTCTCTTCGGCGGTAAAGGCCTTGCTTTTCCCAATCACCTCTTCCGTGGAGAGAAGCTGCCGGTTCAAATTCGTCGCATCAAACACATCCCCGTCCACTGCGGTAATGCTTCCTATGCCCAATCTGCCCAACAGCTCGATCACATAGCCGCCGAGCCCTCCGCAACCGATGACGCAGGCCTTGAAGCTTCTCAGCCTTTCATTCTCTTCCTGACTTAACATATTCCTGTTTCTGTTGTATCGGTCTTTCATCGCAACGCCTCCGTTCATCAAATTCCATACCCGCCCAGTTCCTTTAAGATCTTCTCAAATTCCGGGCTTCTGAGCACCTGCAGAAAGTTTTTGACCCCATCCGTTTCCATATATTTCTTTGGAATAACAAAATCATATTCTTCAAATCCAATGGAGATAAAATCCAAACCCATGGCTCTGGCCGCAGAGGAAACGCCGACGCCCACATCCGCCGTACCGCTTTCAATGGCGGCAGCCACCGCCATATGGGTGGTCATATCCCGGTCATATCCCCGGATCTCGCTGCTCTCAATTCCGCTTTTCTTCAGCAGGTAATCGGTTAATATTCTGGTTCCGGAACCCTTCTGCCGGTTGACAAAGGTCACGTCGCTTCTCTTTAAATCCTGAACCTGATAGATATTCCTGGGATTCCCTTTTGCCAGCATAAAGCCCTGTTCACGCCTTACTCCTTTGATCAGTTCGACTTCCTCCCGGGCCAGATATTTATCAAGATACGATTGATTATATTCTCCCGTTTCCTCATCGAGCAGATGGATCGGCGCCATATGCGCTTCTCCTCTTTTGATTGCCATGATTCCGCCCATGCTTCCCACATGTGCCGAGGACAAGGCTTGACCTTTCCTTGCAAGGATACTTCCGATATAGTCCATGATCAGATCATGGCTTCCGATGGATACGAGTGTGTTTTCAATTGCTTCCATATCATTCACCAGTTCAACGGGAGCTTCTTCCCCCGCTTCATACCCTTCACTGTTTTTCGGAATTACCAGGATCCCGTCTGCTTTCACCAGCGCCATGGTTACGCCGGCTCCCCGGTTCAGTGGAGTGGCAATGAGCTTCTCGCCAACCTTCCCAAGCTTCACCCGGATATATTCCCTGTATTTTAAGGTGGACACGATCCTTCTGGACACGACGGCCTTCACCAGTGGAGGTCTTTCCGTTTTTCTCCTTTGAAGCGCCCGGATCACAGGGCTTACGATTTCTTCAAACACGAGGAATGCCGATCCGGGATACCCGGGCACGCCGATCACCGGCTTCTGGCCGATCATCCCCAATATGGTTGGTTTGCCGGGTTTGATTGCGATTCCGTGGAGCACCAGCTCCCCCAGGTCGCCGATGAGCTGTGCCGTATAGTCCTTGCTTCCTGCAGAGGAACCCGCATTGATGATCACCATATGATTCCGTTCCGCCAGCTCTGCAATTGCTTTTTTCAGCTTGTCATAATCATCCTCCACAGGGCTGATCCGTTCCGCGATTCCTCCCAACTCCTCCACGATGGCCCGGAAGGTCCAGGAGTTGGTATCAAAGATCTTCCCTTTGGCCAAACTGTCATAGTTGTCCGTGATCTCGTTTCCGGTGGGTATAATACCGACCCGTATCCGTTCGTACACCGTAACCTCGGTGACACCTCCGCTTAAGACAGCCCCCATATCCATCGGCCGGATTAAGTGATTCTCCGGTAAAATCATCTCCCCGGATACGATATCCTCTCCGATGGGCCGGATGTGCTGCCAGGGGGCAGCCTGTACCATGATTTTTACTTGTTCGCTGCTCTGCACGATGACATCTTCGATCATGATGACGCTGTCGTATGGTTCCACGACCAAATGGCCTGTGTTGATATATTCAAAATCGGTTCCTCTGTTTAGAACAACCGGATTCGCCTCGTTCGCCGAGAAGGTCTTGCCTGCAATCACCATGATTCCATCCATGGCTGCGGCATTGTGATTGGGCGAGGAAAGCTTTGCAATTACAGGAGCTGCCGTTACTCTTCCCCTTGCTTCCCGAATATCGATCCTCTCCGTCTTTACCTGATTGATGGCTGTCTCCAGCTTCTCCAGATAGCGCGCGGCGGCCTCTTCAATATCCGTATTGGACAGATAAATATTTCTTTCCATACAAACGTCTCCTTCCGGTCAAACTTTTGCAGTCCGGCCTTGTCATACTTTTATCGGCCGATCAATGTAACTTCCACACTGGAATTCACCTTCACTCCCTCCGATAAGGAAGAGATTTTAACATATCCATCCGCCATCATGAGCTGACTGATGGAACCGGATTTGGCATGGATCGGCTCTGCGATCCATTCCTGCACAAGATCCTTTCCTTTTTGGTTTTCCGAATCGGATCGGTTAAGAGAAACCAGCTGATAGGTTTCTCTGCCTTCCCCTGCATGAATATTCTCCGAGATTCTTGCCGTCAGCCGGATGGGCTCCTCTTCATTGTGGAAGCAGTATTTTCTCATAAAATCATTGACGATCACATCATATGCAACGATAGCCGCCATGGGATGTCCGGGCAGTCCTACCACCAGCTTGTTTCGCATGAATCCGTCATTCGCTTCCGTCTCAATAATTCCTATAATCGTAGGTTTCCCCGGTTTCATGGCGATACCGTGGGTGATCACTCCCGGCTTTCCGATTGAATCGATGATTTCGGCAGTCATATCCTTATTTCCTGCCGAGCTGCCTCCGGATAAAAGCACGATGTCGCTCTCCGTCAGCGCGGCTTCCAATGCACTTCGAAGCTGGTGGTCAACATCGGGAACCTTCTCTATGAACCCGATCATTGCACCCGTTGCCTCTGCAAAAGCGGCAATGGTATAAGAATTGATGTCCCTGACCTCTCCCGGCTTCGGGATTTCCGTAATATCGATGATCTCATCTCCGGTGGACAGGATCGAAACACGCGGCCTTTTAAATACGCTGACATGATCCTTTCCGATTGCAGCAAGCATTCCGATATCCTTAACTGTGATGCGGTGTCCCCGCTGGAATAGGAGCTGGTCTTTTTTAAAATCATCTCCCTGATTCATCAGTCCGGAATTTGGCGCGGCTGATTTATAAACAGCAATGGTATTCTCATCCAGCGCTTCAACGTATTCGATCATCACCACCGCATCAGAACCCACCGGCAGCATCCCTCCCGTAGGAACATAAACGGCCTGTCCCGGTTTCAGCCTGATGCTGCAGGCCTTGCCCATTTCCACGGTGCCGACCACATCAAGAAATACCGGGGCACTTTCTCCTGTACCGAAGGTATCCTTGGCTACCACGGCATAGCCGTCAACCACCGACCGGGTGAACTGCGGAATATCCGTATCCGAACTGATCTCCTCCGCAAGGTACCGATGGACTGCATGGCGCAAAGGAACCGACTCGGAAGGCGATTCGAATCCTTCCGCGTCAAAATACATTTTAAGTTTATCCTTTACCTCTTTTACTGTATCTACTTTTAAAAGCTTCATACTTTTTTCTCCTGTTATGTTAAAAGTTCTCCGGCCACAAACCGTTTCGTCAGTTCCTGCTCCGGCTCTCTCAAAATCTTTTCGCTTGCTCCGTATTCCACGACCTTTCCCTGGTCCATAAAGAGGACTTCCTCACAAAGCCTTCTGGCCTGCACCAGATTGTGCGTAATCAGGATCACCGTGGTTCCTTCCTTTTCATTGATTTTCTTCAGCATTCGCTCGATCTCTGCCGTAGTGGACGGATCGACGTTTGCCGTGGGCTCATCCAGCAGCAGCAGTTTCGGGCGGAAGGCCAGCGCTCTGGCCAGCGCCACCTTCTGGGTTTCCCCACCGGAAAGCTTCCAGCTTTTTTGTTTCCGGAAATCCGTAAGGCCCAGTTCCTCGGTCAGCTCCCCGACCCGTTCTTCGATCTGCTCATTACCCCAGCCTCTCAGCTTCAGCGGATAAGCAATATTCTTTTCGACAGTGGTTCTGATCAAATAGGGAGTCTGGAAAACCATGGTCATATTCCGGTAAGGCGCCGATACGGACATTTCCTCACCATAAAGCAGACTCCCTGCCGTTGGCCTCATCAGCCCCGCGATGAGATTCAGCAGAGTACTCTTTCCCGCACCATTGGGCCCGATGATTCCGTATAATGCTCCGGCTTCAATGAGAAGCTCCCCGATGTCGAGAACCTTTCGTCCTTCGTATTCTTTTGTCAGATTGTTCATATATAATCTCATATTATTACTCAACCTTCTGCTGAACATTATATAAAAAGGTATTGATCAAAAATGCAAGAATCAGCAATACGATCCCTACCGCAATTGCTGTGCTGTAATCGCCCATGCTTTTCAACTGGGCGATATAGGTGGTCATCACCCTCGTTTTCCCTTTGATATTGCCGCCTACGATCATAACTGCACCCACCTCGGAAATCGCTCGTCCCAGTCCTGTTACGATCGCAGCGAGGATCCCGATCCGAAGCTCGAAAATGAGCAGTTTTAACGATTCCAGTCTTCCTGCACCAAGGGTCACCGCCAGTGATTTTACTTTCGGTGCCTTGTCCCGAACGATATTATAGGTCAGCCCCGTGATGATCGGTGTGACGAGACAGACCTGTGCAATAATCATGGCCGCGGGCGTATAGGTCAGTCCCCATGATCCGAGAGGTCCTCTGCGCATGATGAACAGAAACACAACAAGACCTGCAATAACCGGAGGCAGGCTCATCAACGTATATATGGTTCGAAGCAATGCATTCTTTAACGGAAAGTTATGGGTCCCTATGAGCGCCCCGCAGGGCACACCGAAGCAGGTAGAAATGATGACAGAAGACAGGGATACCATCAGGGAAAGTCCTACAATTTCATATAGCTCCGCATTCCCCGTAACGAGAAGCTCAATAGCCGCACGAAAACCAATTGCGATTTGATCCATGACATGTTCCTTTCCCTTGATTTTATTCTAATTTTATCATATTTTAAGTGCCTATCCAATGAAAATATGCTAATATATCCATAGCTATTCTATTTTAAGGAAGGTGAACCATATTGATGCCGGATAAGATTACGATACGAAAACAAATCTTGGAAAAAAGAGCTTCTTTGGCTCCGACTATTCTGGACAGGGCTCGAAAAACAGCCGCCGAAAAACTCATATTAATGGAAGAATACATCAACGCACATACGGTAATGGTTTATATGGACTTCCGAAACGAAGTACCCACCGGAACGGTCATCGAAAAAATCCGCAGTTCCGGCAAAAAACTGATACTCCCATTAACGGACAAGGACTTCAACCTTATACCCTATGAGATTCCGCAGGAAGGAAATCTTTCCGCCTATCTCTTCCAGTCCGGCTACGGTATCGCCGAGCCGAATCCCGCCATCTGCAAGGAAGCAGACCCGGATTCCATTGATCTGGTCATTATTCCCGGAAGTGTATTCGATCAGTATGAAAACCGCATGGGTTATGGCAAAGGTTGTTATGACCGGTTCCTCTCAGCACTTTCTCATAAGGCATTCAAACTGGCTTTGGCTTATGATTTTCAGGTGCTTCCCTGTATTCCCGCCGATCCAACCGATGTTAAGATGGATAAAATACTGACCCTGGGGACATTGAATCCAAATCCCGAATCAATTACATAAATGTTCGTTTACCACATCTTCGTACAAACTGCCGAAAAACCGTTCTTGGTTCTCCGGCAGTTTTTTTATGCAACTTATTCTGATTCCGTTTGCCAATAATTATTCCCTACGAAATTTATTTTGATGCATTTGGTGTGAATAAAGCGATTCCGTATTTGTCGACGCCGTATTCACTGATCAATGCCTGTGCCTCCTCAGATAAGATCCATTCCTGGAAGGCAAGCGCTCCCTCTGCGTTGATTTGATCGTTCTTGGAAGGATCCACTACCATAACGCCATACTGATTGAACAGATCCTTGTCCCCTTCGGTTACGATAGCAAGGTCGGTTCCTTCGGACATGTTGAGCCAGGTTGCTCTGTCGGCCAAGGTATAACCCAGCATTTCATTTGTCATCGTGATGACATCGCCCATGCCTTTTCCGGATTCAATGTACCAGTCTCCGGAAGGAGTCAGTTCTAATTTTGTCCAGATAGACAATTCCTTTTTGTGAGTTCCCGATTCATCTGCTCTGGAAACGAATGTCACCTGGTCGTCATAGATTTTTTGGAAGGCAGCCTGTGCGTTATCAGGCGCAGCAGTCTTTATTCCCGCAGGATCATCATTTGGACCGAGAATTACAAAATCGTTGTACATAACATCATATCTTGCAGGGCTGTGTCCCGCTGCCACAAATTCCTTTTCCGCAGCCGGGGAGTGTACCAGAAGCACATCGGCCTCTCCGTTTTCACCCATTGTCATGGCTTCTCCGGAGCCAACGGCAATTACATCCACCTCATAGCCCGTTTTGTAAGTGAAGTCAGGCAGAATTACGTCAAGCAGCCCGCTGTCCTGTGTGCTGGTTGTCGTAGCAAGGATTATTTTTCCGACGATTTCCGCAGGGCCTTCTTTTTCTTCAGGCTGTGCTGCAGGTTCTTCTTTTGCGCAGCCGGCAAAAGCGGTCAATACCATAACGAGCACAAGCGCGAGTACGAATCGTTTCTTTGATTTCAACATTTTTTCTCCTCCATTTTTCTCCAACGAATCCGATATACCGAACAAAAAAGCCCACTAAAATGAAAAAACCTTTGCGCAATGCAAAGGAATTTGATCATAATCAATGAGCATCTTCCTTTCCAAACGGGAGGCAAGGGGATTTCTCCCGGTACCCAACGGTTGATCGCCATAGCTTCCGCCTTAGGCCGATTCAACTCGGAAAATTCAGTTATTCAATTAAGATAATAATACATTAACCGGCAACAGAAAGCAAGTACCTATGTCTCAAGATCTGTGTTGGAACGTTAACTTTTCAAACATCATACTATATATCGTTGCGATCTTGAGATAAAGGAGAAGTGTGAAATGATAAGGATGAATCAAAATCAAAATAGTTATATAACCTACGGGCAGATGAATCTGATCAATGATTTCAGAGCTCATTGGACAGAATTTGGGCTCTGGGCACGGTCATATATGGTGAGCACAATAACAGGTTTCAGCAACCTCGCTTCAATAAGCAATCGATTGTATCGCATCCCTTCGGAACTTGGCGAGATGTTTGAGCCCTATTTTGGGGTGGAGATATCAGAACAATTTCAGCAGCTGCTTTTATTGTATGTTGTGCATGTTCAGACCCTGATCACCGCAGTAAACAGTAGAGATCGAAAGGCGGCGGATGCGGCAGCAGTTATGCTATATAAAAGCTCCGATGATATTGCTGATTTTCTCGCGCAGATCAATCCTAACTGGAATAAAAGTCAATCTCAATATTTATTCAATCATCTGAATGAAATGGTCATATCCGAAATGATCGCAATACTTTCGGGCGATTTTGAAAAAGAACTCGATATAAGGGACCGGATTTTTAATCATTCCTTGATCATGGGTGATTATATGGCCAGTGGCGTGATGCATTATTTAGCGCCTGAAAAAGCTCCGGCCCAGCAAAATTGGTGTTGATTCAACATAAAAAACGATAGACCCTCAAGCCTATCGCTTTTTCTGTCATTCTAAGGAGATTAGAATGTTGGTGAATTATGTGGTAAGTTCTCGGAAAATATCCTCAACTTTTTCAATTTTCGTTGCCCGGTAAGCGTTGCTGCCGGAGAATACCAGTCCATGTTCAATGTCGCCCTTAGCCGCATTGATCAGTGCCTGAGTGATGCAGTACGGCGCTTCTTCCGCTTTGCACGGGATCAGGCAGCGGTTGCATTTTTCAGGCGGGATCCTCCCGTCTTCCACACGTTCGGTAAATGGTGTTCTTATGGCTCTTCCCGGCATGCCCACAGGGCTCTTGATCACAACCATGTCCTCTTCGGTCGCATTCAGATAAGCCTGCTTGAAATTCGGATGAATGTCGCATTCCTCTGTGGTTACAAACCTGGTTCCGAGCTGTACACCATCTGCGCCGTAAGCCAGAGCTTTTTGAACATCTTCCTTGGTATAGATGCCGCCGGCGACGATGAGAGGACAATCCTGCAAATCTTCGATCTCTTCTTTGATCTCCATGATTGTCTCATAAAAATGCTCCTGGGCTGCCTCCAGCTGTTCTTCCTTGAAACCCAAATGACCGCCGGCTTTCGGACCTTCAAAAAGGACGGCGTCGGGAACACGATTGTATTTCTTTGTCCAGCTTTTAATGATCAGTGCCGTCGCTCTCGCAGATGATACGATCGGGACGATCTTCACCTTGCTGTTCTTTACGATTCCGGGCAGGGACGTAGGCAAACCGGCGCCGGAGATGATCATATCCACTCCCGCTTCAACGGCAGCTTCTACGAATTCATCGTAATATCTTGCGGCACACATGATGTTGACTGCAATGAGTCCTTTATCCGGAACATCCTTGATCGCTTCCTTGGCCTCCCTGATGTTTCTCTTCAGGGCACGGATATTAGCTTCCTTCGGATTGGTGTAGAAATCCGGCTCCATAAAACCGATTTGAGCTGCTGAGATAACACCAACTCCTCCGCACCTAGCCGCTGCTGCTGCCAATCTCGACAGGGATACTCCAATACCCATTCCTCCCTGAAAAATAGGAATAGGAATGGTTACGTCACCCAATGTCAGCGGTGCCAGTTTGATCGGCGTATTTCCCTTGACCGATTTGATCCTCTGTCTTTTGAAAAAGTCATGGAGATTGTCCAGGGACTGAATCAGAATCCCCTGCTCGTCTTCATTCAGTTCAGCAAGCACGCCGTCAATCATGTTTCGATGAAAATCCTCATGTTCCTGAACGGCTTCAATTCCCTCTTCCGTGAGTTCTATCTTTACGATTCGGCGATCCTCGGGTACACGGAACCGATTGACA
Organism: uncultured Oscillospiraceae bacterium; assembly: GCA_964612345.1. Classification (GTDB taxonomy): domain Bacteria; phylum Bacillota; class Clostridia; order Peptostreptococcales; family Anaerovoracaceae; genus Anoxybacterium. Next base: position 21,698 of record CAZTEH010000006.1, read on the forward strand.
TATTTTTTGTCCACCAGCTTATTGATCGCTGTTGTCAGTGTACTTACGCTGATTTTAAGACTCGCCGCAACCTGCGTCATGGTCTTGGCCTTTCCTGTACCGATGGCAGCCAAAGTATGCACCTCTGTAATGGAAAGATTGTGCTTTGAAGAATTCTTGATGGCGTCTTCCTCCATTTTTAATACGCTGTTAAACAGGCTCACAAGTATATCATTTAATTTTTTTGTTACATCCATGCCCGTTCTCCTTATGATCCAATAGCGAACATAATCTCGCATTGACAAGCGACTTTATCTCCTAAATATGCCGTCGCTTTCCCGTATCCGGCCTTACTCCTGAGACGCTCCATCACTACTTCAAGACGCAGCGTATCCCCAGGAAATACCTTTTGCCGGAATTTTGCTTCCTTGATGCCCCCGAAATATGCGATCTTGCCGCGATGCTCCTCCATAGAGAGGATCGCGACCGCTCCGGCCTGAGCAAGCGCTTCCACGATCAGCACGCCGGGCATGACTTTTTCCTGGGGAAAATGCCCCTTGAAATAGTACTCGTCCGCATTGACATATTTCATGGCGACAACGCGCTTCCCTTCTTCCATTTCGACGATTTCATCGATCAATAGGAAGGGATCCCGATGGGGAATGATTTCTTTAATTTGTTCTTTATTTAATCTCACTTCTCAAACCTCTTCAATACCAGCACGCCGTTATGACCGCCGAATCCAAATGAATTGGACATGGTATAGGTCAGTTCCTGCTTTCTGGCAGTATTCGGAACGTAATCCAGATCCAGCTCCTCATCGGGAACCTTAAAATTAATAGTAGGCGGGATGATCCCGTCCAGCATGGCCTTCGTACATATGATGGCTTCTACCACGCCGGCGGCCCCAAGAAGATGACCAATCATGCTTTTGGTGGAACTCACCGGGATTTTATAGGCCGCGTCTCCGAACACCTTCTTGATGGCTCTTGTTTCAAACAAATCGTTATACGGTGTGCTGGTTCCATGGGCGTTGATATAGCTTACCTCTTCCGGCTGGATCCCCGCTTCCGTGATTGCCATCGACATTGCCTTTGCAGCGCCGGTTCCTTCCGGTGACGGCATGGTGATGTGATGAGCATCGCAAGTCGTACCATAGCCGACGACCTCTGCGTATATTTTCGCTCCTCTGGCTACCGCGCGCTCGTATTCCTCAAGAATCACGATTCCGGAACCCTCGCCCATAACGAATCCGTCTCTTTCTTTGTCAAACGGCGTAGAGCATCGATCCGGATCCTCTCTTGTGGACAGCGCTGTCATATTGGCAAACCCGGAAAAACAAACCGGAGCGAAAGGCGCTTCGGATGCGCCCGCAATCACAGCATCGGTATACCCGTGCTTGATGGATCGGTAAGCTTCCCCAATGGCCTGGGTACCTGTTGCACAGGCGGTTACGATTCCAATGCAGCTGCCGGTGGCCTGGCATGTGATTGCGATGTTTCCGGCCAGAATATTTCCGATAACAGAGGTGACAAGGAACGGGGATACTCTTGATACGGTTCCTTTTTCTGCAGCCTTTTGAACCTCTTCTTCCAATGTCATGATTCCGCCGATGCCGGAGCCCACGAGAACGCTCAGTCTGTCAGGATCGATATTCTCCCCGCTGATCAGACCGCTGTCTTCCATGGCTTCCATAGCGGCGGTAACGCCGTATTGGGAATACAAGTCGGTTCTTCGCGCTTCCTTTTTGTCATGGAATACAAAGTCCCTGACTTCTCCACCGTTTTTCGCTTTTTGTACGTCGGGATCAAAATGGGTGATCCTTGCAATCCCATTTTTTCCTGCTTTGATCCCTTCCCAAAAATCATTTACATTATTACCAAGAGGAGTCACCGCTCCCATTCCAGTAATTACTACTCTTCTATTCATACTATTCCTCTTTCCTTTTCACAACTACATGGCCATTCCGCCATCAACCGTAAGAACCTGTCCTGTGATATATGCCGCTTGATCGGAGGCGAAAAATGCAACCGCATTTGCTACATCGGAAACTTTGCCCGCTCTGCCCAGACTGATGATATCCATCATCGCTTTCTTCTGATCGTCTGTCATGATTTCCGTCATATCTGTTTCAATATATCCGGGAGCCACCGCATTTACCGTGATGCCTCTTCTCCCAAGCTCCTTGGCTGCGGACATGGTCATTCCTATGATTCCCGCCTTCGATGCGCTGTAGTTCACCTGGCCTGCGTTGCCGCGCACTCCGACAACGGAGGATATGTTGATGATCCTGCCGCCCTTCTGTTTGATCATGATCGGCGAAATCGCCTGCAGAAAATAAAAACTGCCGTTTAAATTTGCCTTTATCACTTCATCAAAATCGGCCGGAGTCATTCTCATCAGTAACTTGTCTTTTGTGATTCCCGCGTTGTTTACAAGGATATCGATTTTTCCAAATAAATCCTTCGCCCTTTTGGCCGCTTCGACCGCATGGTGCGGATCGGATACATCTCCTTTGATCAATTCGACCCGGGTTCCATATTGCTTCAATTCTTCAGCAGTTTTCTGAGCGGCTTCTTCATTGCTTCGATAACAAAGCAGCACGTCGGCACCCTGTCTGCAGAATTCTTCAGCGATCGCTTTTCCGATTCCTCTGACCCCGCCGGTTATTACCGCGCTTTTCCCTTTCAGCATTTTCACACCTCTTTCCGATCACCGGAAATCAAACTCTTCAACGTATCTATGGTTTCCTTTAAGGTTTCGTCATCTTCGATATGCATTGTAATCAGCTCGTGGTTGATTTTCTTGGCCAGGCCGGACAAGGTATTCCCCGGGCCGATTTCTATAAACGTCCGGATTCCGTCTGCAACCATGTTTTCCATGGTCTCCTGCCAGTAAACAGGACTCTTCGTCTGCTTTGCCATAAGATCAGCGATCCATTGTCCCGCATCACCGGTCATTCCCTCCGCAAGGTCTCTTCCCGTAACATTGGAGTATAGCTTTGCCGTGGGTCTTTTCAGATCGGATTCCCGCAGCAGTTTCTGCAATTTAGGAACGGCAGCTTCCATCATAGGACTGTGAAATGCCGTGCCGACACTTAATGGAACCGCTTTGATATGGCCAAGCTCCTTGGCTCTCACTTTAAACCGTTCAAGAGCATCCTTGTCGCCGGCTACTACGGTCTGAACAGGAGAATTAAAGTTTACTCCTTCGAGAATGCCACCTTCTCTTGACGCTTCAACGCATTCCAAAATGAGTTCTCTTTCTCCAAAAGCGGCAATCATGCCTCCCTTGCTTTCTCCGTCTGCATCCTTTCCCGCTTCATTCATCCAGGTGCCTCTTTGCCTTACGATTCCGATTCCGGTTTCAAAGCTCTGGATCGCTCCAACCGCAGTCAATGCTGCATATTCTCCCAGACTGAATCCGGCCATGCCTTCCATTTCGAGCTTGTTCAGCAAATCCTCATCCAGCTTGGACAACTCCTCCAGAAAGGCTTCATAAGCCGCCATGGATACGGTGTAAACGCAGGGTTGGGTGATATTCGTCTGTCTCAGCATTTCTTTTGTGCCCTCAAAGCACCAATCCTGTATTTCCGATCCTGCCAAATCAAAGATCCGCTTTGCTTCTTTTGAATTGTCATACAGACTTTTACCCATTCCTGAGTATTGTGCCCCTTGACCTGCAAATAGTAATCCTATTTTCATAGATTGCTTCCGCCTCCTCAAACATTTCTTCTATCATTTCTTTCGCGGTCTGCTCTTTGTTGACCAGACCGGCTATCTGTCCCGACATTACGGAACCGTTGACCACATCGCCATCTTTCACTGCCGCTCTCAGCGTTCCTGTGCCGAATTTCTCGATTTCGGCCGGATCGACATTCTGCTTTTCCATGGAAAGAATATCTCTTGCCAGCTTATTTTTAAGTACTCGAACGGGATGACCGGTGCTTCTTCCTGTTGCTACCGTATCCGTGTCTTTTGCTTTCAGTATCATGTCCTTATAATTCTGTGAAATCGTGCATTCCTTCGCAACCAGAAAGCGGGTTCCAACCTGAACTCCTCTTGCACCCAGCATATAGGCTGCTGCAATTCCCCGTCCGTCTGCGATACCTCCCGCAGCAATGACCGGGATCTTTACCGCATCGACGACCTGCGGCACCAGTGCCATGGTGGTGGCTTCCCCAATGTGTCCGCCTCCCTCCTGACCTTCCGCAATGACCGCATCGGCGCCGACTCGTTCTACTCTGATTGCAAGTGCAACCGAAGCTACTACCGGAATCACCTTGATGCCATGTTCTTTTAATTTCGGAATATATTTCCCCGGATTTCCAGCCCCTGTAGTTACCACAGGAACGCCTTCCTCACAAATAACATCAATAATTTTTTCAGCGTGGGGATTTAAAAGCATTACATTGACTCCAAAAGGTTTTTGAGTCAGTTCTTTCGTTTTGCGGATCTCACTGCGCACCCATTCAGCCTCCGCATTGCCGCTGGCAATAATGCCTAAACCGCCTGCATTGCTAACGGCAGACGCAAGGGACGCGTCTGCGATCCATGCCATAGCTCCCTGAATGATCGGATATTCTATTCCAAGTAATTCACATATATTTAACATATATTACTATTCTCCTTTATATTGCCTCAAAAAGTATGGCTCCTGCGCTAAGACCGCCGCCGAATCCGACCAGCATGATCTTGTCTCCTGATTGAACCTTTCCGCTTTTCATCAAATCGGCCAATGCCATTGGGATGCTTGCCGCAGAAACATTGCCCGTTGTTTGAATGTTCACCTGGAACTTTTCAAGCGGCTGCTTGAATCGCTGTGCTGCGGAAAGTATGATGCGCATATTGGCTTGATGCGGCACATAATATTTTACATCGTCCGCATGAACGCCGGCTTTTTCAAGCACTGACGTCATCGCTTCCTCGATGGCACCGACAGCAAATCGATATACCTGAGTTCCATTCATACGAAGGAACATCTCTTTATCAATATCCTCTGTAAAAGGTGTCTTGAGATACTCCATGCCACAGGTAAGGGAATCGTTGACATCGTCATAATTTTTCAGGAAGCTGCTCAGAATCCCGGCTTTGTTGTCCAAAAGCTCTACGACCGCACAGCCGGCACCATCGCCAAACAGAATGCAGGTTCCCCTATCTTCCCAGTTCGTGATACGGCTTAACCGTTCCACTCCGATTACCAGAGCACGCTTGATGTCATGGGTCTTCATCAGTGCTTCTGCACTCCAAAGTCCGAAAATAAATCCACTGCAGGCGGCGTTGATATCATAGGCGATGGCGTTTTCCAATCCCAAAGCGCGTTTCACCAGCGCCCCCATGGAAGGAACCAGCATATCCGGAGTTACAGTTGCTACCAGAACAAGTCCGATCGAACTCTTATCCATGTCTCCCATAGCTTCCTTTGCAGCACCTACAGCCAGGTCCAAGCCTGTTTCTTTTGTGGCGATATGCCTTGCTTCAATTCCTGTTCGGTCTATGATCCATTGACTATCTGTTTCAACTAATTCTGTCAATCTCTGATTTTCTACCTTTAATTCCGGCAATGCTTTGCCGGTTCCAATGATTGCTACTCCCAAGGTGTACCTCCTATTCGTGATTATACACTTTACTAGCTCGCCCAATTTACGTAACAAATTGATGGCGAACTTATGCATGGAAATCACAACGTTCCGTTCCGGAACTCCAGCGCAAACTTTGCGCTGCTGTCCGTTTTGCCATTGCAGCTAAAGCTGCGGCAAAAAGGCAAATCTCGGATGTTGTAGATTTCGACTGCTATAAAAATTTATTTTGATAATCAAACTATTTGATTATATTATAATTTATTTCAAAAGTTCATGTCAAGTTTTTTTCAGTTTTACGATCAGTCACAAGACGACAAGAAGGGGACAGATCGAGAAAGCTTTGGCCGCTTTTTCTTGTCTGTCCCCTTCTATTATTTCTTCAAATTACCGTTATTATTAGATTTTATTTTCAGCCGCCTGCAACGACTCTCAGGATTTTGACCACATCGCCTTCCTGCAGTACCCAGGTGGGATACTCCGCCAGCAGCAGCTGATTCCCGTTCACCCATACCGAAGACCGTGATTTGATGCCTCTCAGTTCGAGAAGCTTCCCTGCGGTAGTTCCTTCCGGCAGAACGGTTTCTTCTTTGTTTACCGTTACATTGATATTTCTCAAGGGCTTGACCTCCTTTGACTACTCCAGCCATTCAAGACCCAAACGCTTTAAAGTCGCCGCAGTAGGGATTCCTGTTTCTTTATCCCAGCCGGCAAAATCATAATAAGCGTCCAGCGCTTTTTCAAATGCTTCCTTCGTGATCCCAACACCCGCATTGGGGCCGCTGGGAATCTTCAGGAATGCTTTTGGCGGCAGGCAATCGTCTTTTCTAGTATACCCGAGCTTCACATTAAACATGCGCATCATATTGATCCTGCGCTCACCGATCTCCTGAAGCTCCTGAATAGAAGTCTCCCAGCCGGCTCCGTACTTGCAGAACTCCACCAGATCGGCAGGGCTGTAAAGCTGCCAGGAAGGACCCCAGACAAACTGACACAGACACAAGGAGTCAAGGGTGGAATAAAACTTCTGGGTAGCCAGTGCAAATTTCGATTTATTGGCATCGAGAACGCCATAGGCATCACATTTCTCAAAGGACTCCAGCATATTTGCCCAGATCCAGTCGTTGGAATCATCTGCAGCCATCAAGGTCGGATCGTGTTCCGAAGACTGGTGGTCCGCGCCGAAATTATTGACGGCATAGTTCACTGCCAGGTTCGGTTTCATCTGCACCATATGGGCAGGCCATTCCTGACCTTTGCTGGTTACCGTCAGTTCTTCGGCTCCATTGCCAATGATGGCGGCGGCTCTTGCGCTTCCCTGAGCCAGCAGCGCTCCAATTCCTTCTTCTTTATATGCGATCTTTTTGATCAGAGGCGCAAAGACATCGCTCGCTCCGAATTTCAGTTCCAGTCCGTCTGTTTGCGCCTTCGTAAGCAGCCCTCTTTCATAACAGTCCATGGCAAAGGCGATGGTTGCTCCGCAGGATATGGTATCGATTCCATACATGTTGCAGAGCTGATTGGCATGGCAGATGTCGCCCAGATCCGTATTGCCGCAGTAGGAACCAAAGGTGGCGCAGGTCTCGTATTCCGGACCGCCGTATTCCGGATCGGCTTTTCCCGGAACCTCAACGACGCCCTTGCATCGAATGGCGCAGCCAAAGCAGGTCTCTCTCTGCTTGAGAATGGTTTCCGTTATTGTGGACCCCGCTGTTTTTATATAATCTTCCAGAACGCCGCTTTCCCAGTTGTTTGTGGGAAGGAAGCCTTCCGCTCCATGGAAATCAACCACTCCGGCGGAGCCGTTTGCAGCAGTATCTACCATAACCGCATTGGCAGCGATCCGTTCCTTCACATCCATGGTAAGGGTTTTCATACCGTCCGGATTTTCCGGCTTTACGACAGACTGCCGTTTGACGACCAATGCCTTCAGGTTTTTCGAGCCCATTACCGCACCGACGCCGTTTCTGCCGTTAGCCCTGCTCCTCATATGCATGATGCTCGCAAACAGAACCTGGTTTTCTCCGCCCGGTCCGATGATGGAGGATTCGATCTTCGGATCTCCAAGATCTTCGATGATCAGCCTTTCCGCGTCGCCGGTGACCTTGCCCCACATCTTTTCGGCATTTCTGAATTCAATTTTTTCTTTATCAATAAACAGGTATACCGGACGTTTCGCCTTGCCCGTGATCACAATGGAATCGTAGCCGTTTCCTTTCACGTGGGCCGGTATAAAACCGCCTACCTGTGAGTCGCCCGCAGTGTTTGTCAGAGGACTCTTGGTCGTTACACACATTCTGCTCTGTCCGCTGATTGGAATTCCGGTCAGCGGCGAAACGGAAAAGATCAACAGGTTCTCCGGTGATAGCGCTTCCACCCCCGGATCCATTCGATTCAGCATGAGATACATTCCCAAGGCCGACCCGCCGGGATATTTTCTGTAAATCTCAGACGGCAGGAATTCTACTTTGTAGCTCTCTTCTGTCAGGTCAATTGTTAATATTCGTGCATCTTTTATCATTGGATATCTCCACCCTTCGTTACTTGTAAGCATGCACAGTGTCTAGATGTCCATCGGATTTTCAGCCTCCGGAAATTTTCGGATACGCCTTTAATTCGTCTCCCTCTATCAATTTGTCATATATCATAACCCTTTGGCGGTTAACGGCTACAAATCCGAAGTTTTTGATCTGCGTCCAGTCAATGCCAATGGTTTTGAGGGCTTCTTCGGCAGTACAGGAATCAGGGACTTCAACGATTCGCTCTTTCTCTCCCTGAAGATATTTTGTCAGACTGCCTCTCAAGGTAATGGTAATTTTCATCGGGATCTCCTGTTCTTTTTAAAACGGGCAAGATTCTCAAAATATGGTTTGAAAAATCTTGCCCGTTTTTTGCTGTTAGATCATTCTGTGGATTACAGCCGGCAAAGCATATTGTCCGGGATCATACCGTTTTTATCCCATCCCAGAACTGCATAATACTGGTCAAGCATATCTTCGAAGGCTTCCTGCGGGATCTTCTGTCCTGCGGCAGCACCGTGCTGGAGTGCTTCATTCGCCAGACGCTTCGGCATGGTGTCGTCTTTTCTGTCAAAACCTTCTCTCTGGTTGAAGGCTCTTGCGATGTTGATCACTCTCTCGCCGACATCCTTCATGTCCTGCTCCGTCCATTCCTTTCCTGTTACCAGGGTCATCAGCTCCGCCATTCTTTCATAGGAAAGTGTTGCCCAGAAATCACAGATACAGAGTGAGAACTTAACGGCGTTGAAAACAGCCAGATTGTATACCATCTCGCCTTTTCCTTCTGCAGTATACGGAGGAATGGAAGCAGCAAAGACTTCTTCGTTCGGAGCATATGCTCTCATGTGGCAGGCACCCCGGTCAGAAACCGCATAAGCAAGAGACATTCCCCATGATCCGCGCGGTTCATACTGAGGATATTCCAGTCCTTTTACATGCATTGCAAAGTCGGTTCCGCCGTATTTTTCAGACAGTTTCTTGACTCCAAGAGCCAGATCTGCACCGACGCCTTCTCTTCGCGCCATCAGTTCCAGATATTCCAGATATTTTACCTTGTCACCGAATTTGATTCCAAAGTCATGAATTCCTTTTTCCGTCATTTCCATCGCCCAGATGATCGTGTCTCCGGCACTGATGGTATCCAGTCCCATATCGTCGGCCACCTGATTGAATCTAACGATGGCTTCCGGATCATCGATTCCCGCATTCGGTCCCGCTACTGCAATGCTTTCGTATTCCGGGCCTTCTACTGTTGCATTCTCAAATTTTAAAAAGTTACCGCAACCAAGTCCACAGCTACCGCAGCCTCTTTTTCCGGCTCTCTTTTCAAGCAGCACTTCCCCGTTGTATTTTGTCCAGTTTTCATCGGTCGTATCGGAGAAATTCTTTCTTGGCAGGATTCCGCCGTCGCTGCAGGCTTCCAGGAATGCGGTGGTTCCAAAGTCATAAATGAAGGTATTGTCTTCCTGAAGAGTATCCTCTCTGAGGATCTCCGTTATTTTCTTTGTGTTTTCTACGATATTTGGGATCTTGACCCCGCCTGTGCCTTTGATCACAATAGCCTTTACCATCTTGCTGCCCATAACCGCACCGATGCCGCCTCTTCCAGCCTGTCTGTAATAGTCAGAGTTGATGCAAGCCATCGTCACAAGATTTTCCCCGGCAGGTCCGATGGACAAAACGCTGTAGTCGTGACCGTATTTTTCGGCAAGGATCGCTTCCGCCACATGGGAGCCTTTGCCCCAGAGATCACTTGCATCCTTGAATTGAACATTGCCGTCTTCAATGAGCAGATAGCCCGGCTCTTTTAATGTTCCCTCTAATATGATCGCATCATAGCCGGCGTATTTGATCTGCAATGCAGAGTGTCCTCCGATGGAACAATCGTTGATGGTTCCCGTTGCCGGAGATTTTGCCGAAATAGAAAGCTTTCCTGAGCATGGCACCGGTGTTCCTGTCATCGGTCCTGTCATCAGCAGTAATTTATTATCGGGAGAAAGGGGATCGATACCCGGTTTTAATTCTTCATAGAGGTACTTGATCGCCAATCCTTTTGACCCTATGTATTTCTCAGCCCAATCCATCCGGAGCGGCTCTGTTTTAGCACCTTTATTGGTCAAGTCTATTCTCAGAACCTTGTTCTGATATCCTAACATTGTCATGATCGAGTTCTCCTTTCTTCCTATTATTCAAAGGTTAATGCGTTCTGCGGACAGATTTTCACACAGGCTGGATCCCCGTCGCAGGTATCACATATGTAAGATTTTTCGTCTCGGATTCTGACAATCTTTTTCGGGCACGCTCTTTCGCAGACGCCGCAGCCGATGCAGATGCTGTGATCCACAATGATATGCTCTTCTAATGAGATGGCGCCCACCGGGCATTGCTTCTTGCAGATACCGCACAGGATACAGAACGAATCCTTGTACTTCAGTTCTCCGCCTTTGTCGTAGTAAGATTCAATGTTGATTCTAGCCTTTGAAGGGATATACTCCCCCTCATGCATTGCTGAACAAGCTTGTGCACACAGTTGACAGCCGATACACTTACTTTTAGCAAACTTCAATCTTTTCATGAGTTCCGCCTTTCTGATTCTTAAATATTTCTCTCCATCATACTCACAATTTTCCCATAAAAAAAAGCAAATTCAAGAACGGTACCGATTGGCACCTTTCTCTCCTTTGCACACTGGCAGGCAAAGAAATCTCTCTCTTTACCCTATCGTTTCCACCGGCATTTTTGGCGAATGGAAATCGGAGACATTTATTCTTTTCGTACTACTTTTTTTCGAAAGATATATATTTATAGTATACCTCTTCCCCTTTTGTCATGTCAATTATTTCAAGCCCGAAAAAGTCTCAAATTTGCGTGTTTTTTCATATTTGAGACTGATTTTTGTATTTTTGCAACAAAGTGTGCGGGTCAATTGACAATTAAAACGCGGGAGAGTATAGTGAAATTAATTCAAGTTTTCTGACTCTTTTTCTCCGATTTTCGTACTGACGACACGCCTGCGAAAACGATAGGGCGACCGGAGCAATCTGATCACCTGCCATTGTGCAAAGGAGATATCACGAGGGTGATATTATGCCTTTGCTTTTTTTATGCGGCAAAGTCCATCGGTATCACTTTCTAAGATTCACGGTCTGTTTACAAATTGCTTAAAAGGAGGTAAAGGTTGATTGAAAGTCAACCGAAAAGAAGATGAGTAAAACTATGGTACTGAAGCCCGAAAAGTGCTTGAGCTGCCGAACCTGTGAGCTGATATGTTCCTTTCATAGGGCGGAGGAATTTAACCCACAGCAGTCAGCAGTATCTGTGATCTCCTACGACAAGGCGATGCTCAGTGTTCCCATCATGTGCACCCAGTGCGAGGAAGCGTCCTGCATGAAGGTCTGTCCGGTAAAGGCGATCTACAAGGACGAAAACGGAGCAAAGATCATCGATCAGAAGAAATGCATCGTCTGCAAAATGTGTGTTTCGGCCTGCCCTCTTGGCAACATGGCATTCGACGGAAAAGCGGTTTTCAAATGTGACCTGTGCGGAGGCGATCCGCAGTGTGCCAGATTCTGCCCTTCCGGCGCCATTGAGTATATGGATGCAAATCCGTCATCCTTAGTCAAGAGAAAGGATCTTGCAGCGAGATTCAAGGATGTATTCGGGGAGGAGGAATAAGATATGTATAGTTTTTTAGGAAAGTTATTACGGGTTGATTTAACCAATGGAGTGATCAAGGAAGAACCCGTCAGTGAATCACTCGTTAAGAAATACATAGGCGGCAGAGGTTTGGGTACAAAGATCTATGCGGACGAAGTCGCCAAAGACGTAGACGTTTTTTCTCCGGACAATAAACTGATCCTTATGACGGGGCCATTGACCGGAACCTTCGCCACCAGTGCCGGAAGGCTCATGTGGATCACAAAGGCTCCCCTTACCGGCACCATCGGCTGTTCCAATTCCGGCGGGCAGTTTGGGCCCGAACTGAAGTTTGCAGGCTTTGATGGCGTCATCTTTGAAGGAAAATCGGAAAAACCGGTATACCTTTATGTTCACGACGGAAAAGCAGAGCTGCGTTCTGCCGAGGATATCTGGGGCAAGACCGTGTTCGAGACCACCGATTTACTGATCGGCGCCACCGATCCCGATGCGAAGGTCAGCTGTATCGGCCCTGCAGGAGAAAAAGGCGTACTCTATGCCACCATTATGAACGAAAAGCATCGTGCTGCCGGCAGAGGCGGACTGGGTGCCGTAATGGGCTCCAAAAACCTGAAGGCTGTGGTTGCCCGCGGCACCGGCGGAATCAAGGTCGCTGACAAGGCCGGATTCCTGGCCGCCTGCACCGACGCAAGACAAAAACTCAAGGATAATCCTGTTACCGGAGGCGGACTTGGCGCTTACGGAACGGAGATCCTCGTAAATATTATCAATGCTTCCGGAGGTCTCCCTTTAAGAAACGCGAGAGACGGCGCCTATTATGACGATGCCGACGATATTTCCGGCGAGACGCTTGCAGAAAAATATCTTGTTAGAAATAAAGGCTGCTTCGGCTGTTCCATGGCCTGCGGCCGTGTGACGAAGATCAAGGAAGGTCCGTTCAAATCATCCGGCGAAGGTCCTGAATACGAAGCTGCCTGGGCTTTGGGCGCATCCTGCGGCATCAACGATCTGGAGGCGATCTGCAATGCAAACTTCCTCTGCAACGAATACGGCATGGACCCCATCACCATGGGCGCCACCTTTGCCTGTGCTATGGAGCTGTTTGACAAGGGTCTGATCCCGAAGGACGAAATGGGCGGAAGCCTGGTATTCGGCGATGCAGCAAGCATCGTAGAATTTGCAAAGAAAACCGCATTAAGAGAAGGCTTTGGCGACAAGCTGGCGCAAGGCTCCTATCGTCTGGCGGAAAGCTACGGTGCTCCGGAATTATCCATGAGCGTCAAGAAGCAAGAAATGCCTGCTTACGATGGCAGAAGTCTCCAGGGAATGGGGCTTGAGTATGCAACCTCCAACCGAGGCGGGTGTCATGTAAGAGGCTATCTCGTATCTCCGGAAATCCTGGGGATCCCTGTCAAGCTGGATCCGCTGGTAACGGAGGGCAAAGCCAACATGCTGAAGATCTTCCAGGATCTCACCGCAGTAGTCGATTCTGCCGGACTCTGCTTATTCACCACCTTCGGAATCGGACTTCCTGAAATCGGTGATATGCTGCGCACCGCAACCGGCTGGGATTTGAGTGACGAAGACCTGCTTGTTGCCGGAGACAGGATCTGGAACATAGAGAAGCTGTTCAATATGAGCCAGGGCTTCACGAAAAAGGACGACACCTTACCTCCAAGAATCCTTACCGTTCCTATGCCGTCGGGACCTGCCAAAGGCAAGGTTTGCGAGCTGGATGTAATGCTTCCTGAATATTATCAGCTGAGAGGCTGGGATGCAGAGGGTGTACCAACCAAGGATAAGTTGGGAGAATTAGGACTGTAAGCATGATTGTAAAGTATTTCGCATATTATAGAAGTTTTGCAGGCCGCAAGGAGGAGTCACTCCTCCTTGGGCCTCTTTCTGCCATGGAACTGCTGAAGGAGTTATGCAGACTTCATGGAAGCGCTCTCAGGAAGGAGCTCTTAACAAAAGACGGAGAAGAGATCCATCCGGATGTCATCTTCCTCATCGACGGCAGAAATATTGACTTCCTGTCGGGAAAAGATTCTGTCGTCAATCAGGATGCCGTGGTCTCCCTGTTTCCGAGAATTGCAGGGGGATGAATTTGAAAGGAAGTGATGAAGTTGGAGCTTGAAAAAACCAGAACCATCAAAGATATTCTGAACCACTATCCTCTGGAACAAAGGTACTCCCTCGCCGTGCTTCAGGAGGTTCAAAAAGAATACGGTTATATCTCACCAAATAATTTGTTGGCAATCTCAAGCCATCTTGGTGTCCCCATTTCCGAAGTATTTTCCATTGCAACCTTTTACAAGGCTCTCAGCCTTGATAAAAAAGGGAAATGTATTATTAAAGTATGCGACGGCACCGCCTGCCATATCCGCGGCAGCGTGAACGTTCTAGAGGAAATAAAACGGGCCTTGAAAATCAAGGAAGGGGAAACGACGCAGGATGGTCTTTTTTCTATAGAAATCGTGAATTGTGTTGGCTCCTGCGCAATGGCACCCGTTGTCATCTGCGATAAGGAGTATTTCGGAAATGTGAAGACCGGAACAGCCTCTGACATTATCGAAGGAGCAAGAGCAATGATAGCGGATCATGGAGAAAAGGAGGTGTCGCTGCATGAGTAGAGAAATTCTCGTTTGCTGCGGTACCGGCTGCCTGGCCAACGGCTCTCAAGCAGTGGTTGATCGGTTCCGGGCCGGCGTATCCAATCACGATCCAGAGGTTAAGGCCTATGTAAAAAAGACAGGCTGCAACGGCTTCTGCGAAAACGGTCCTATGGTGACCATTCTTCCCGATCACATCACCTATTACAAAGTGCGCCCTGAGGATGCGGAAGAGATCCTTGCCAGCCTCGGCGGAAATGAAGTAGAACGGCTTCTTTATAAAAATGATGAGGGAAAACCGGTTCTCGCGAGAGAGGAAAACCCATTTTACTCACCCCAGTTGAAAATCGCTCTGCGGAATACAGGGGTTGTTGATCCGGGCAGTATCGACGATTACTTAAAAAGAGACGGCTACAAAGGCTTGGAGAAGGCCCTTTCCAGAGAACCGGAAGCGGTGATCCGCGAACTGGAGCTCAGCGGGCTTCGCGGCCGCGGCGGCGCCGGTTTCCCGACGGGCAAGAAATGGCGTTCCTGTTATGAAGTAGCCTCTGACACAAAATATATGATCTGCAACGGCGACGAAGGTGATCCAGGTGCCTTTATGGATCGAAGCATCATGGAGGGCGATCCCCACAGCGTGCTGGAAGGTCTGATCATCGGTGCCTATGCTATCGGAGCGAAAAAGGGCTTCCTCTATATCCGTGATGAATACGGCCTTGCCCTCACCTATGTTCAGACCGCTATGGATGAAGCAAGAACGAGAGGCTATCTGGGCAATAACATCCTGAACAGCGGATTTGATTTTGACTGTGAAATCGTTCGGGGTGGCGGCGCATTTGTTTGCGGCGAATCCTCGGCTTTAATGAACTCAATCGAAGGAAAGGTCGGAGAACCACGGGTAAAATATATCCGCTCCGTCGAAAAAGGCCTCTTCGATCAGCCTACCGTTCTGAATAACGTGGAGACCCTCGCCAATGTTCCCTATATCCTCTTCCACGGCGGCAGCGAATATGCAAAGCTTGGAACTGAGGGAAGCAAGGGTACCAAGGTTTTCTCCCTGGTGGGAAAGGTGAACCGTACCGGTTTGGTGGAGGTTCCTATGGGGATCACACTCAGAGAGCTTGTCTTCCACATCGGCGGCGGCATCCCCGACGGAAGAAAATTCAAAGCGGTTCAGACCGGCGGGCCGTCAGGCGGATGCATTCCGGAGAGCCTCATGGATCTGGAGATCGATTTTGATTCTCTCAAAGCCAACGGCTCCATGATGGGCAGCGGCGGTATCATCGTCATGGACGATGCCACCTGCATGGTGGAGCTGGCAAGATATTACGTAAAGTTCCTTTCGGAGGAATCCTGCGGAAAATGCACTCCTTGCAGAGAAGGCCTCCGCTGCATGCTGGAAATTCTTAACCGCATCTGTGAGGGGAACGGTACGCTGTCGGATTTAGAGCTTCTGGAGGAGCTATGCGAAACTGCTACCAGGGCATCCCTTTGCGAGCTTGGTAAAACTGCCGCAAATCCGGTCATGTCGACCCTCACCTATTTCAGAGAGGAATACATAGAGCATATCGTCAATAAACGATGTCCGGCAGGGGTCTGCACCAAGCTGATCACCTTCCGCATCCTGCCCGAGAAATGCAAGGGCTGCAGTCTCTGTGCCAAGAACTGTCCGACAAACGCAATATCCGGAGAGCTGAAAAAGCCTTACCTGATCGATCAGGAAGCCTGCATCAAATGCGGAACCTGCAAGGTGAAATGTCCGTTTGATGCCATCGTTGTGGAGTAGGAGGGTTATTATGCTGATTAAAATTGATGGACGGGAAGTGGAAGCATTTCCCGGAGAAACCATATTACAGGCGGCCAGGCGAGAGGACATCTTTATTTCCAGCCTTTGCTACAGCGAGGCCACGGAGCCGACCAATTCCTGCCGGCTTTGCATGGTCGAGATCGCGGAAGGAAATAAAAGCAGACTGGTCGCTTCCTGTGCATATCCGGTCAAGGACGGCCTCTCGGTTTCAACCGACACAGATGACATACGAAAGCTCCGCGCCTCCCTCCTGAAGCTGTTGTACGCCCAGGCACCGGAAAATCCGGTGATCATGGAGCTGATGAAACGATATGAAGTGGAACCGGAAAAAAGATATCAAGAAAAGGATGGTCAATGCATCCTGTGCGGCCTATGTGTCCAGGTGTGCAGAAAATTGGGCGCCTCCGCCATATCCACCGTACATCGCGGAACAACGAAAAAAGTGAGTACTCCTTACGACAGACAAGCCGCCACCTGTATTGGGTGTGCCAGCTGCGCGGGTTTCTGTCCGACCAAATGCATCGAAGTTTCCGACACTGAGGAAGGCCGAACCATATGGAACAAAAAATTTCCGTGGGTAAGATGTGAAATTTGTGGTAAGATTGTTTCGACAGATAAACATTACAAGGCTTCCACCGGTTGGGACACGGTCATATGTCCGGATTGCCGTAAAAAGGCAATCACAGATATCTTCGCGGAGACCTTGGGAGAGGAGTAAATATGTCAGTTACGACATCCATACACGCTTTCATTGCCGACCATCTGGAAAAGGACGCCGTTTCTTTCCATATGCCGGGGCATAAAGGTTCCCATTTATATCGGAGGTTTGGCTACCATGACTTTCTCGACCGGATCATGGACTATGACATCACTGAAATCGCCGGCGCAGACAATCTGTTCCAAACCGAGGGGATCATAAAGGGTGTGCAGGATCATTACGCGAGGTTATATCATTGTAAAAAATCCTATCTTTTGATCAACGGTTCCAGCGGCGGAAATATCGCTGCAATCCTGGCTTCCGTAAGCAAGGGAAA
Organism: uncultured Oscillospiraceae bacterium; assembly: GCA_964612345.1. Classification (GTDB taxonomy): domain Bacteria; phylum Bacillota; class Clostridia; order Peptostreptococcales; family Anaerovoracaceae; genus Anoxybacterium. The sequence goes on from CAZTEH010000006.1 coordinate 38,884, forward strand.
GCAGCTTATTATGGCCAGAAATTGCCATAAATCCGTATTCAACGCACTTACTTTGGGAGGAATCCGTCCTGTTTACGCTTATCCGGAGATGATCGAAGAATTCGGAATCTCAGGCGCAGTTTCGCCGGTTGAGATCGAGCACCTCATCAAGGAAAATCCGGACGCGGACGCGGTCATGATCACCAGTCCGAATTATTACGGAGTTTGCAGCGATATCAAATCCATCGCAGAGATCGCACATCAGCACGGCAAGGTTCTCATCGTGGATGAGGCCCACGGCGCTCATCTCCATTTCTCAGATGCTCTGCCGCCGTCGGCAATTCAGTCCGGAGCCGATCTTGTGATCAACAGCACCCATAAAACCCTGGCCTCCTTTACCCAAAGTGCGGCGCTGCACTATAATACGGATCTTGTGGACCAATATCTATTGGAAGATAAACTTCAATGCATCCAAAGCACAAGCCCTTCCTATATTTTAATGACCTCCATGGATATCTCCGCGGATATTCTCGAAAAGCACCGCCACGAGCTGATGGAGGAATGGGTTCAGAATCTGAACGCGTTTTATGACCGGATCGCCAAGATTCCAGGCATTCAGACCATGGGTAAAATGCAGGGACTGGATTGGACAAAGATCAACCTGAGCATGGGAGCGCTTGGAATCACAGGTGCCCGGCTGGATAAGATCCTTTTCGAAGATTACAATGTTTATATAGAGCTTTTCACCGGTGACTGGATCATGGCCATGAGCGGAATCGGAAACACAAAAAATGATTACGACCGGTTAGCCAATGCCCTGGAGGATATCAGCCGAAAGACCCGGGAGTCCGGTTTGGAAATTCAAAGGACGGAGCATAAGGCCGATTCTCTGATTCCGCCAAAGCAGGCGATCATGTTTGATATCCCCGCCGCCAAGAAAAGAGTCAAGTTGGCGGACAGCGAAGGAATGATCTGCGGCAGCTCCATCATACCGTATCCTCCCGGAATTCCTCTGATCTGTCCCGGCGAACGTATCGAGGCTGACGCCATCGCTTATGTTCAGGCGATGCGTGACATGGGCGAAAAAGTGATCGGGGTCAATGAATTCGGAGAGGTCATCGTCGGGAAATAAGACCGATTCAAAGTCGTTATCACACGAAATTAAACCCAAAATCGAATTTCGCCCATCAGTTGCTGATTTGGGCGGCTTAATTGTCAATTATTTGTCATATTGTTGAAAAAAATATCAAAAATTGAAATGTTATGGATTGTATCTTTTTCTTTCCTATTATATAATAGACGCTAGAAACGTTTTTTGGGAAAGGGATACAGTATGAGACGCAGCTCAATCCATGCCATTTCTATTTTTTTGCTCCTATTTCTGATGGGTTCTTTTCTCATTTTTTCGAAAGGAACCAGCCTGTTTTATAAAAACCCGAGCTATCTGCTCATGATTCTGGCTGCATTATTCCTGATAAGTACAATTACAATGATAACCATTATCATGATCAAGCATTATCATAACAAGGAAATAATGAAGGTTGCCTATCTCGACAGCATCACAGGAACCCGGAATTACAATAAATTCAAGGTGGATGCACAGGCTCTGCTGAAAAACACCAAAAATAAGGAGTATGCTATCATCTATCTTGATATTCATAAATTTTCCTATATCAACGATACCTTTGGCTATTATGCCGGGGACATCATTCTTGCCGAGGTTGCCAGGGAAATGGAACTGGCAACGAAGGAGGCCGAATGCTCTGCCCGGATTTCCGCCGATAATTTTGTTTGTCTGGTGGAATACGAAAATGAAGAAGCCATGATGCAAAGATGCAAGGGCTTCCACCGGAAATGTGACGAGCAATTGAATCAGATCAATAACCGATTTAAAATACAGTTTACCTGCGCCATCTATAAGGTATCCCGAGGGGAAACCGATATTCCTTCCATGGTGGGAAAAGCCGAAATCGCCCATAAGACCATCGGCGACATCCATAAGGCTTCCGTCGTGTTCTATGATGATAAAATTCAAAATCAATATCTGCAGAAAAAGAAGCTGGAGAGCGCCATGTCATCCTCCCTGGATAACAATGATTTTCTTGTCTATCTTCAGCCGAAAATAGACCTCGCAAGCAACGAGATCGTCGGGACGGAGGCTCTGGCTCGCTGGCAGCACCCTACGGAAGGGCTCATCATGCCGGATCAGTTTATTTCCCTGTTTGAAAGCAATGGTTTTATTCTGGAGCTGGATTTCTATATTTATGAAAAGGTATGTCAGTTGCTGCGCAAATGGCTGGATGCGGGAGAGATCGTCATGCCGGTTTCCGTAAATGTTTCCAAAGCCCATCTGGCTAATCGGCAGTTCGGCTCCCAGTTGAAAGCCTTGATTGAACAGTATCAGATCCCGCCGGAGCTCCTGGAGCTTGAATTGACGGAAAGCATTTTGTTTAATGACGCCCAGGAAGCGGTTTCCATGATACTTGATCTGAAAAATTTAGGTTTTTCCATACTGATCGATGATTTCGGATCGGGATATTCCTCACTGAATCTTCTGAAGGATCTCACCGTAGATGTATTAAAGCTGGATAAAGAGTTCTTCCGAAAAGACGGCATGACGGAAAAGGATAAGATCATCGTCGATGGAATTATCCGGATCGCCAGAGATCTGAATCTAAGGATCCTGTCGGAGGGCGTCGAGACCCAGGAACAGGTTGATTTTCTTGTTACTGCAGGCTGTGATTGCGTACAGGGATATTTCTTTGCAAAACCGATGCCGGTTGAGGTGTTTGAAACGCTGGTCGGATACACAAAAGTAAAAGATGCCGGCGTTCTTTGACATCGGCTACTTGTGCGAGGACACCTCCGTCAGTCGGTGGTTAAATTTTTTTCCAGGTTCAAACCCTATTTTTTATCTGCGAAGTTTGAGTTATTAATATATATTTTTATGGCTTTTATTAATAGTCTAAAAAAATATACAAAGAAACCTATAATAGAACATGAAAGTAAAATAAAAAGTATTAAAATAGGCCAATTAATTTCTACTAAATTAGTCATATTCCCTCCTAATAATATTTATGGATATGTATGATAAACATTTCGTTCGTAAGGGTTGTAATAAAAAGTTAGTAATTTGCTACAACAAATCACTAACTTTTTTATTTTATTTTCAAGTCATCCCGGAACAGAAAGAGTACCACTGTCATATTTAACATCTAACCAGCAAGTTGTACTACAATATAATGCAGCAGCAGTATAAGGCTGTGACTTATTAAAGTTTACTGGGCTCGTACTGGATGACGCAGATATTGTTTTACTATATACTAATCCAATTCCACCACTGCCAATTATACCATAAGATGTGTGTTGAACTTTAATAGTAAGTTTACTTATGCTGTGTGTTGAGGATGTTGCTGTTCCAGTAAGGTTTCCGCCAAAGGAACAATTTACTGTACTAATATCGCTGAATATACTACCGTATATTCTTCCGTATACTCCGTTTGCAGATCCAAGATTGTCTATATTTACAGTTGATAAAAGGGATATAGCATTACTTTGGTTTGCTGGTTTTGCATATGCTCTTACAAATTCCGAATCTTCATCAGAAAAAGGTAACCCTATTTTATATGTTGTATTTATTGTTTGAAAACGTTGGGATATTTGTTCTTGTGTTAAATTTTTATTAACATCATAAACAATGTCCCCTATCGCAATTGGTGATGTTTTATCATTATAAGCTATCTGAGATTCATTTGCAAAGGCAAGATTAGCATTCATAATTAGCATAGCTAAGCATAAGATTAAGCCAAATATTTTTTTCATCTGTAATTCCCTCCTAAATTTTAAATATACTTCTACTTACCCATTATAATTGAATTTCTGGTTCATTTTGAACTACCAATAACCAGGTTGGCGTTTCCGCCGTATCGGAATTCAATAATGATTAAATCATTGGAACCATCCCCCTTCCGTATAACGGTACTAATATTTTATGGTTTCGGAATCGAAAGTTACCGAATCCAAAAGGGCGCCGTTTTTGTAGCTCTTTACTGTTGCTGTGTATTTATAAGAATAACCGCTTGATACACCATATTTTTCATTGATAGTAAATTTATTAAGAGAAATGGTTATGTCTTTATTCCAGGATTTTATCGTTGTCCACGCGCTGCCGTTGCTTCTTTTGAGGTCTACTTTTACATTCACATAATCCACTGTATTTGTGTACGTTGTTCCTTTTATAATAGAATTGGCCTGTCCGCCTGTAATAACAAAATCATCAGAAATAGTATTGATTCCGATAAAAAACGGCGTAATACTATTTTCCTGCCGTAATGGCGGCGCGGTGGACTCTGATGCAAATGCGGTAACTGTTAGCGACAGCATTATCACCAAAGCAGTAGCAAATATAAAACCCCTTTTGATCATTGATTTTTTCATTAAAAAATCACCTCCTATTATAAAGAATTAAATTCGGAGGTGATTTGTGACAGGTTTTTATCAATTATTTTATAAAGATTAAATTTTCGGCTATTAGTATTAATTCATCTAACTCTGCTTGGCCAGATACCATAAGCCTTGTACTGTTCTGATTCCAGACTAAAGTCGTTTCGTTATTCTTGCTCATCCAGAATGCGTTGTTGCCATTGATCGTAAGCTCACCTTTTTCTGTATCCTCGTTATCTACTATCAGTCCGCCCTCCTCAGCAGGCTGCTGCGAAAATAACAGCACATCCCCATCCTCATTTACAAATGCCATCATAGAAAAGATCCCGTCCTTCTCCGCCTCCTCAAAATAATACCCCTCCGGCAAAAAATTGGGATAATAAAAATTCTCCCAGTCACCAGGCAGCAGGCTTTTAATTTCTTTCCCATCACCGCTTGTCTCAACGGGAATTACGTTCATATATACATCGTTTTCCTGAAACAGAAACTCAAAAACTCTGTTTCTCACTGCTTCCACGCTAACTGTCAAGGTGGCCAATGTAGTTGTTACAGCCAGAATGACAACCGCTGCTACTTTTATGTATTTTTTAAAGAGTTTCCTTTTTTCTTCTCTCATGCGCAGTTTGCTAAAATGATCAGCCATTTTTAGTATTTCTGATTCAACATCTTTTGGAACACTGACATCAGAATACTCTTTTTCCCACTGATCAAACTCATTTAACATTTCCTCTTCTGCGGCTTTGGCAACATAAGCAAGGAAGCTGTCACTGCGTTCTTTTATAATCGTATCGTAATCTTTTTCGTTATGATTAGCCATTGATAACTTCCTTTCTGCCATTGTTTATTATATTGGCAAGTTTTTTACGTGCTCTTGACAGTCTCTGCCTTACCGTATCTTGTGTAAGATTTAGGAGGTTTGCGATTTCTTCATTTGAATAGCCTTTTATATATTTCAGAATTAAAATATTGCTGTCGTCATCGCCAAGCTCATTAAGATAACCCTGCATTTCCTTTTTTAATTCCGCTTTTGCCAGGATCTCATCAATATCAGCAGTTTCATCTATAATAAATAATTCATCTTCAAGGGATTCTGTGACATGATTCATGGCGGAATATTTATTATAAATCATCAGGGCTTCATTTCGCATGATAATACCGAAAAACGACCTGGTTTGTTTTGAATTAATATCCTTAATTTTGTTCATATTCTGATAGATCTTAAAATAGCATTGCTGAAGAGCGTCAGATGCCAGACCCTCATCTTTCAGTATTTTTAAACCTATTGTAAAGAGGTATCGTGAATAAGTATCGTATATTTCTTCAAATTTATTTTTCCCACGCTCATTGCTGATATTTAAGAATGCCATCATATGAAACCTTTCTTTTCTAATTAGTAAAAATACCTTTCCTCCAGTATAATCCAAATAGTTTTTACTCACAGGAACTTGCTGAAAATAGGCATTTTTTATGTCGAAATCAGAAAGATTCGATACACTGTCTCTTTTAAAGATTATACTTTTGCTTCTTGCGCATGAGCTGAGGCTGAGTCATTTTGAGAAACTCTGCCGCCTTTCTGGTGCTTCCAAATTTTTTCAAGGCATATCCGATCAGCTGAATTTCCTGCTGTTCAATGATCTTATTAAAATCAAGGGAAGTCGAAGTTCTCATTGTCCGCTTCAAATTGATCACCAGATCCTCGTAAATATTCTCGTTCAGAACCCCTTCGATATCATCTCCTGTGATAATATGCCCTCGAACACTGATCACCGTTCTGTGGATCAGGTTTTCCAGCTCCCTGACATTGCCGGGCCAATCATAGCCCGCCAGCTTCGTGAGCGCTGTGGGATCAAATTCCTTATCCGCTCCGTAACGTTTGCAGTAGTTTTCTAAAAATGTTGCAGCCAAAGCGACGATATCCTCCTTACGTTCCCGTAAAGGAGGAACGGTGATCGTGCAGATATTTAGCCGGTAATAAAGGTCCTCTCTGAATTTACCCTGCTCGACCAGCTGACGCAGCGGGACATTGTTGGCGCAGATGACACGGACATTGATGTTGATCGGCGTTGTCCCACCGACCTTGTAAAACTGGTTTTCCTGAAGAACCCTGAGCAGCTTTGACTGAAGATTAAGAGACAGTGCTCCTACTTCATCCAAAAACAGAATCCCCCCGTTGGCCAGTTCGAAATAACCCTTTTTACCGGTTGCCTGTGCACCGGTAAAGGATCCCGCCTCATAGCCGAAAAATTCACTCTCCGCTAAATTCTCCTGGATCGTTGCACAGTTGATCTTCACACAAGGTTTGTTCTTCCGTGCGCTGTTTTTATAGATCAATTCCAGGACCTTCTCTTTGCCGACGCCGGTTTCCCCTTGAAGAATGACGTTGCAGTCATATTCTGCTATATTCAGGACTTCATTTACCAATGCCTCTGTGGTGGAGCTGCTGAAAATGAAATCACTCGCTTTGCCTGTCTTATCTATTGTCAAAGAAACAGCCTTTTTCGCGGCATGGCGGACAGCCTTTGCATTGGATTGATAAAGCTTGTTCAGTCGGTCAAGGTCTTTGGAAATAGAGCTCAGAAGTTCGATGGTAAACTTCTCGACGCCTTCAACAAACTGACAGAGCACATGGGTCTCCAGTTCTTTGTTGATACTTTCTGCAAAGAGGTTTGACTGAGTATAGCTGTTTTTGAGGCTCGTGAAATATAACTGTCCCTTGTGTCGGGTAAGAATTACGCTCAGCACTTCCGAACCCAGGAGGTCTTCGCAGTTGATTGTCATATCATAGGGTTCCTTTTCTTTATGAAGCACCGTTTCCGACCAGTTGATGGGTTGTGTAACATCGAGGATATAGGAAGAATCCACCCAATGCTTCAGCTCCTCGGTTGCCTGCTCCCGGGTCAGCGTTCCTATCCCATCTTCATTAAGTATTACTGTGATATAACCGCTTTCACCCACCGCTTTCTTTATAGCCGCGACATAGGTCAGACTGGAAAGCAAATCCTTCCCTATGATCAGGAACCGCTTTCCCTCTCTGCAGGAATTATAGATGGTATAGAAATTTGCAGCTTCATCAAAGGCCACCATGGTATATTCCAGTGGAATGTCTGATGGGATCGTGGTCAATGGCGAATCAATAAAAATAATTCCGTAACCCGTCACGGTAAGTTCGTCAAAATTATAGTCGATCTTATGGATTTGATCGATAAAGATCGGAAGCGCCGTCATGGTGGTCAGGCAAAAAATATCATCCCCGGCCTTATAGGGAGAGCTCTTTGCATACTCGCTGCCCATCTCCTCAATCGTACCGTAGAACTGTCCTGCCGTATTTGTGAAAGGATTATGCAGTTTTCCTCTGCGATTGATCACATCCAATATCCTTGCAATGATTTTTGTCTCGTCGTATCCGCATTCGTTGCAGATCTGCTGAAAACAATCCCTTTCCAAATGGATCAATTTCAACGCTACCCTGCATTCCTCCGGTTTTATCTCTCTATTGTTATCAAGCTTCCACGCTGTAACAGGCACCGACGCCATTGGCTCGATGACTCGGCTCAGCCCGAACGTGTCCTTTACCTTTTTCATATTCACCCCTCCGTTTGTTTCATTTTAGCATACAACTAAGCCAAATGTCCATCTATCGAATCGATATCGTATCGCTTCAAGGCCGTCTGATACGATATCAATTCATTGCCCTCCCGGCAATCTAAGATTAAAAATGATTAAATCCTTTGATATTTCAATCATTTGACACCTTTTTCGGCGGATTTATGTTGTTGCTGATCCGGTTGGCACGGTCATTGCTATATTATATAGTAATAAATTGTTACTGCATCCGTTTTCGTCTCTTTGAAAATAGATGGAATGCAGTTATTTGATATAGAAAGCAACGAGGCAATACATGAGCAAGAAATTACGCGCTAATATGATACTATTTTTGGCAGCACTGATTTGGGGAGTTTCCTTCGTGGCCCAGAAAGCCGGAATGGATTACATCGGTCCCTTTACTTTCAATGGAATAAGGTTTTTGATCGGATCTCTGGTTCTTATTCCTGTGATCCTGATCATGGATGGAATACAAAAGAAGAAAGCGTCAAACCCGAATGCCGATGAGACAACAGGCGAAGCCAAGATTAAGGGCAGCAATAAAACCCTGATCATCGGCGGTCTGTCCTGCGGCATCATACTATTTATCGCAGGTACACTACAGCAGTTTGGAATGTTATATACGACTGCGGGCAAGGCTGGTTTTATCACGGCTTTGTATATCGTACTGGTACCAATCCTAGGCCTTTTCATCGGGCGAAAAGTCCGGTTGATCCTTTGGCTCTGTGTAGGTTTGGCTACCATAGGTCTCTACCTTCTTTGTGTAAAGGAAGGCCTAACCATCAGTAAAGGAGATTTACTGGTCATCGCCTGTGCATTTGGTTTTGCGATGCATATCCTGGTCATCGACCACTTTTCTCCGAAAGCAGACGGCATCAAATTGTCCTGTCTGCAATTCCTGGTGGCCGGGCTTCTTTCCATACCGTTTATAGCAATATTTGAAACCGTTAACTGGTCCAGTGTGATCGACTGCTGGCAGCCGATCCTCTATTCCGGAGTCATGTCCTGCAGTATCGCCTACACCCTGCAGATCATAGCGCAAAAAGATACCGAGCCTACGATGGCTTCCCTGATTCTGTCTTTGGAGTCGGTGTTTGCCGTCATTGCGGGAATCCTCCTTTTGAATGAGCAGATTTCTTCCCGCGAAATTTTGGGCTGTGCCGTCATGTTTTCAGCAATCCTGCTTGCCCAACTTCCCACAAAAAAGGAAAGGCTCGTAAAAATAGAAGACAGACGAACTGACTTAGTCTCTACTTACCTTTCAAACCTCCTGGTTCGCGATACTCACGTGAGCCGGGAGGCATATATCGAAGAATCCGCCCGGGATTAATTTCCGGCTTCAGGTATCCTCAAAAAAGCCGTTCAGGGCCGCACTGCAGGAGGTGCGATCCGGAACGGCTTTTTTAATCTTTTTATATGGAGGCGACGATCCTGTCTCCCGCCTCTTTTGTTCCCAGCTCTTTCTTCCCCGGACTCATGATATCTGTGGTTCGGAAGCCTGCCGAAAGTACGGACTTGACTGCCGCTTCCACGTCTTCCGCCTCTTTGGAGAGTCCAAAGGTGTAGCGCAGCATCATTGCCACAGATAAAATCGTAGCCATTGGATTTGCCTTGTTTTGTCCGGCAAGATCCGGCGCGGAACCGTGAATCGGTTCATACATCCCGAAATTACCTTTTGCAAGACTAGCGGAGGGGAGCATTCCGATGGAGCCTGTGATCATGCTTGCTTCGTCGGAAAGAATATCTCCAAATATATTGCTAGTCACGATGACATCAAACTGTTTTGGATCTCTTACCATCTGCATTGCTGCATTGTCGATGTACATATGGCTCAATTCAACCTCGGGATAGTCCTTGGAAACTTCCTTTACTACATTTCTCCAGTGTCTGGAGCTTTCCAGAACATTGGCCTTATCCACACTGGTCAGTTTCTTGTCTCGCTTCATTGCCATATCGAAGGCAACAATTGCGATTCTTCTGATTTCTTCTTCCGCGTATTGCTCCACATCGTATGCTGCTCTGCCCAGTTCGGTATCCTTGTAGCCCTTCTCTCCAAAGTAAATCCCGCCTGTCAGCTCTCGAATAACAACAATATCCAAGCCGCCCTCAATGATTTCGGATTTCAGCGGGCAGGCGTCTGCCAGCTCTTCAAAGAGCAGCGCCGGTCTGATATTTGCAAAAAGTCCGAGCTCTTTTCTCAGTCCGAGAAGAGCTCTCTCCGGTCTTTGATCTCCCGGAAGAGTATCCCATTTCCAGCCTCCTACCGCACCAAGCAATACCGCATCACTGCTCCTGCAAACGTCAATGGTGTTCTGAGGCAGGCATTCTCCCACCGCATCGATGGCAGCTCCCCCGGCAAGTAGAGTGGTATACTGAAACTGATGGCCGTATTTTTCTCCGATTTTATCCATTACCTTGACCGCTTCCGCCACCACATCAGGGCCGATGCCGTCCCCCGGAACCAATGCAATTTTATAGTTCATCTGAACACTCCTTATCTTGATATAGGTATACCGTCAGTATACCTATAAATTATTCTTGACGTAATTGACCAGTCCGTCGCTTTCGATGATCCTGCTGATAAATTCAGGGAACGGTTCCGCCTGATAGGTTTCCCCTTTTGTGATGTTCCTGATTTCTCCCGTCTTGAAGTTGACCTCTACTTCATCTCCCGCTTCGATTTTCCTGGATGCCTCTTCACATTCCAGGATCGGCAATCCGGTGTTAAAGGAGTTGCGGTAGAATATCCGCGCGTAGGTTGGCGCGATAACACAGCTTACACCGGCTGCTTTGATGGCAATCGGGGCGTGCTCTCTGGATGAGCCGCAGCCGAAATTCTTGCCGGCCACGATGATGTCGCCTTCTTTTACCTTATTTACAAAATCCGCATCGATATCCTCCATGCAGTGCTTTGCAAGCTCAGCCGGAACCGAGGTGTTCAAATGCCTTGCAGGGATGATTACGTCTGTATCTACATTCTCTCCGTATTTAAAAACTTTTCCCATTTCGCGTTCTCCTTCCTTTTACAAATCCTCCGGATTGAAGATCTTTCCGGCTATGGCAGAAGCTGCGGCAACCGCAGGACTGGCCAGATAGATTTCCGAATCCACATGGCCCATTCGACCTACGAAATTACGGTTGGTGGTTGCAACTGCTCTCTCTCCTGCGGCGAGAATTCCCATATGACCACCCAGACAAGGTCCGCATGTCGGTGTTGAAAACACCGCTCCTGCCTTGACAAAGATCTCCGCATATCCGTTCTTGACGCACTCCAGATAAATATTCTGTGTACCAGGGAAGATGATGAGTCTGAGATTCTTTGCAACCTTTTTCCCCTTCAGGATCTTCGCCGTGACCTTCATGTCTTCCATTCTTCCGTTGGTACAGGAGCCGATAACGACCTGATCGATCTTGATCTCTCCCACTTCGTCGATGGTCCTCGTATTTTCCGGCAGATGCGGGAAGGCAACCGTCGGTCTGATTTTGGATAAGTCGATGGTATAAGTCACATCGTATACTGCATCCTTATCCGGCTCATATATTTTGATCTTCTTTTTAAAAGCTTTGTTCTTATTTCTATGCTCCTTCATGTATTCCTTTGTTTTGTCATCTACCATGAATATCCCATTCTTTGCACCTGCCTCGATGGCCATGTTTGCCATGGCCAGCCTGTCGTCCATGGAAAGGTTCTTTAGTCCGGGACCCATGAATTCCATGGATTGATAGAGGGCTCCGTCAACACCGATCATACCGATGATGTGAAGGATCACGTCCTTGCCGCTGACCCACTTGGTCGGCTTCCCGGTCAGTTCGAATTTGATGGCGGAAGGTACCTTAAACCAGGCTTTCCCGCGCGCCATTCCTGCCGCCATATCGGTGGAGCCGATTCCGGTGGCAAAAGCGCCCAACGCTCCGTAGGTGCAGGTATGGGAATCCGCTCCGATGACTGCGTCACCGGCCACCACAATACCCTTTTCCGGAAGCAGCGCATGCTCGATGCCCATTTCTCCCACTTCAAAGTAATTTTCTATCTTCTGATCCACTGCAAATTCACGCAGCATCTTGCATTGCTCCGCCGCTTTGATATCCTTGTTCGGCGTGAAATGGTCCGGAACCAGTACAACCTTGTTCTTGTCAAAGACGCTTTCCGCGCCCATCTTCCGGAATTCGTTTATCGCTACCGGACCGGTAATATCATTGGCTAATACGATATCCAGATCCGCCTCGATAAACTGGCCAGCCTTGACTTCCGAAAGGCCCGCATGGGCCGCCAATATTTTCTGTGTCATCGTCATTCCCATTCTCTTGTTCCTCCTTTAGTCGAGATTTTTATCATAAATCATCTTATTTACCGCATTGATATAGGCATGGATACTGGCTTCAATAATATCCGTGGACAAACCTCTTCCGGTGAAGATGTTGCCCTCAGGGTCGCTGATTTTTACCATGGCATCCCCTAACGCATCTTCGCCTTCCGTAACGGATTGGATCTGATAATCCTCCAGATTGAATTCAACGCCTACAATTTTCTCAATGGATTTGAAAGATGCATCGATCGGGCCTTCTCCCCTGGAGACCTTCTCTATGACTTTTCCTTCCTTTATCATCTTAATTACCGCTGTTGACGTAATGGTATTTCCGCTGTTGATCACAAAGCTGTCGAGGCAATAGGTCTTTGGAACCTGAACGGCTTCCTTGGAAATCAGCGCCTCTATATCTCTATCGTACACCGACTTCTTCTTGTCGGCAAGCTCTTTGAACTTGATGAACATTCGATCGATCTCCACCTCGGACAAATCATAACCAAGATTTTTCACCTTATCCCGGAAGGCATGCTTTCCGGAGTGTTTTCCGAGCACCAGATTATTCTGAGTCAATCCAACGGATTCCGGAGTCATGATCTCATACGTTTCTTTGTTTTTCATGACACCATGCTGATGGATACCGGCTTCATGGGCAAATGCATTTTCTCCCACGATGGCCTTGTTTGGCTGTACCTTGACACCGGTGATCCTGGACAGCAGGCTGGAGGAACGCATGATTTCCGTGGTTATGATCCTGGTATCCACATTTAAAATATCTTTTCTGGTATGAAGGGCCATGACGATTTCTTCCATCGCCGCGTTGCCGGCTCTTTCTCCGATGCCGTTGATCGTACACTCGACCTGTGTCGCACCGGCTTTGATGGCTGCCAGCGAATTGGCAACACCCAGTCCCAAATCATTGTGGCAATGCGTGGACCGGGAAATATTCACCATGGACGGCGCATACTCCTTTACCTTCATGAGAAAATCTTAATATTCATCTTGTGTCGTATAGCCGACCGTTTCCGGCAGATTGATGTCAGTCGCGCCTGCCTTGATGACTCCTTCGATGACCTTCGCCAGGAAGATCGGTTCGCTTCTGGTGGCATCCTCTGCGGACCATTCGATATCACTGCAGTATCGTTTCGCATGCTTCACCATGGCGATTGATCGCTCATATACTTCATCCGGCGTCATCAGCAGCTTGTATTCCATATGGATGGGGGAAGTAGCGATGAAGGTATGGATCCTGGGCGAAACTGCTCCTGTAAGCGCTTCCCATGCCCGGTCGATATCCTGTTCGGTCGTTCTTGCCAAACTTGCAACGGTGCAGTCTTTCATGGTTTCCGCAATGGTCTTAACGGATATAAAATCTCCCGGAGAGGATATGGCAAAACCTGCCTCAATAATATCCACATTCATTTTTTCCAACTGTTTCGCCATTTCAATCTTTTCTTTGAGGTTCATACTGCAACCCGGGGATTGCTCGCCGTCTCTTAATGTTGTGTCGAAAATCTTAATCATTTTGGTCATTTCTTTTTCCTCCTATCAAACGGATTGATCTGCTTCAGTCGGATTTAGCCGGAAAGGAATTTTTCCGTTCAGAACAATAAAAAAATCCCTGAAGCTTCTTAAAAAGCTCCAGGGACGATAAAATTCTACCGCGGTACCACCCTGATTACTGTAAAACACAGTCAACTCGCTGGATTCAAACAAATCCTCGGCCTAGATAACGGGACCAGCCGGGACACCTTAATAGCTTTCGCGTTGGGGAGCCTGCTCAGGAGCGAGATTATTTTTTTCTGCGTATCGGTTCACAGCCTCCACCGACTCTCTGTAACGCTTATTTGAAAAAACAAATACTCCGTCATTGCATTTATTTCGCAGTTGAAATCTACAAATCATAGATTTGTGATTTCCTTGCATAAGTTCGCCCACAATTTGCATCGCAAATTTGGCGAGCTATTATTGGTGTTAGTATATTAAAGAACGTATCTTTTGTCAACGACTTTTTCCCATGAATGCAAAAGAATTTTGTCTAAATTCCCAGTGTAAGCATGATAACTATTGGATTTTACCTACATACTCATCTTCGACTTCTTCCGCTTCTTCTTTGATATCTACATCAAAATCATCATCCTCCGGAGCTTCGATATCATCCAGGTCTTCCTCATCAGGCACCATCTCGCAGATCGTCCCATGCAGGTATTCGTCAATTTCCCTTTCATGACCACCAGAATTTCTTCCAACCGCATCTGCTTCGGACATATTCTTCCCCCTCTCAATTAACATAATATTCAGATAATAACTGTGTAAATATTTTATACCCATTTCTGTGGAAAAACAATAGTAATTTATGCTATAGCAAAATATATGTAGTAGCAATCAAAAACAATCAAAAACCGATAGAAGGACCCTCCCTCTATCGGTTAAAAATGTGTTCAATTTTGAAAATACATCAATTTATAACTTCCCTACGTATTCATCTTCGACAACTTCTGCTTCATTCTTGACGTCAACTTCAAAATCATCATCTTCAGGAGCTTCGATGTCGTTGAGTTCTTCCTCACCCGGCACAACTTCACATATTGTACCTTCCAGATATTCGTCGATTTCTTTTCCGTCTCCGCAAGGATTCTTTCTTTCTTTTAATTCTTCTGTCATAGTATTCCTCCTCCATAATGATAATAAATAGTTTTTTCTAATTGAGTATGTACTTTATACCCATTTACAACGCAGTACAACAAACTTTTATAACGCATACGTAGATAATTTTCGACTGTAGAAAATTATCTTACATCTGCGCGTTTCAACGTCCCTTTCAGGGACTCCGACTCGCTTCGCTCACTGCTGTCCATTTTGCCTACCAAGCAAGCTTGGGGCAAAAGGGCAACGAGGCGAGAGGGGACATTTAACATCGGAAAAAAGCCTAAAGACTCCGGGGTAATGGCAGCCAGTCTTGAGCTCACTTCACTGACTCCTCCGATTTCATACAATGCCATAAATGGTACTGCCATCAGTGCAAAGAACATGATGGCGCCCTGAATCGCGTCGGTCCAGCATACTGCGGCAAATCCGCCCAAAGCCGTGTAGGAAACGATGATCGCTGCACCCAGGGTCAAGCCTGTCGTATAGTTCAGTCCAAAGACGGTGGAGAATAATTTCGCTGCCGCAGAGAACTGAGAGGAAGTATACACTAAAAAGAATATCATGATGAACACTGCTGATAAGATTCTCAATATGTGTTTGGTATCCTTGAATCTGTTTTCAAAAAATCCGGAAGGGTGATGGGGTTTTAATTCACTCCTTTTATCTTCTCTGTTAAAACTTTTACGGCTTCTTCCGCATCACTGATGTCGATGATCCCATTATACTTTTTCATGACATCATAATCCGCCGCCGTCATTGAGAGCTTGTCGTTTTCGCCGTCTCCCGTGTCGATGACCAGCATCTTCAGGTTTTGCGCCACAGATTTATTATTTTGGCTGACCGTTTCAACGACTCTGTCTTCAAAACCCACAAAGCGGATCTGATCATAAGGACATTCATAAGTGTGATGGAATTTGGCCGATGCGTTTCTCATATTATAGATACAAGTATAAATGTATAGAATTTCTTTTCCAAAATACAAGGCCATAAACGAAAAATTCGAATATCTCAGCTTTCCGTCATCGCCCAGTCTCCAGGCTAAAGGCAGATTAACATTTGCCACGTAATCTCTCGGACCTTTCACAAAAATCGTTTCCATACCGTCGAGACTTTCTTCCTGTTTCAGCAATGGAATATGTTCTTCGAGTATTCTCTTACTTGTTTTTTTAAGGCCCGCGATATCATACTCTAAAATTTCATCGTGGATCTCATCCGGGACAGGCTTGCTTTCCATCCTGGATTCCTTTAGCATTCCGTAAAGACCCTTCCCAAATACAACAATACCGATTGCCGTCATGATCCAGCAGACGATTTTTAACGTCTCGCTGTTGCTGGAAAATAAAAAGAGCTTAGGAAAAATAAACCCTCCGAAGAATACGGTAAGCGCACCCCCCACGACGGTTCCAAAGCCTTCTTGCGTCCATATGTTTTCAGGTCCAAGAAAATAATGCCGTATGGATCCTCTTCTTAAAAGCTCCTTAACCTGCTCCTGCTCTTCCTTGACTGCCTTAAGATGCCGCTGAGACGTTTGCTGCTCGGCATCCATATTATTATGGTTTTGTCCGCTGATTTTATCTGTCTCCATATTTATTCCTTTGCTATGATTTTCTTTACTCGCTTCTCCAAATCAGGCCGATTGATCCATATCTGGGTTTCACAAGTATTGCACTTGATGCGAAAATCCATCCCCGCCCGCATGATGGTAAATTTATTGCCGCCGCAGGGGTGTGGTTTTTTCAATTCTACTGTATCCCCAACATTTAATTTCAGAGGCATAGAATCCCTCCTTCAGTATCGCACCTGTCAGGCATATTTTCTCGGAAATCCGCTCACTTCGCTCGGACGGTTTCCTATGAAAACATGCCGACGCGGTGCTTTTAGCGGTCTCTATGCTCTGACAATGGCAAAAAATCACTTCTTAATTATATTGGTTCCCATATAAGACCTCAGTGCTTCCGGGATCACCACGGAACCGTCTGCCTGCTGATAATTTTCCAGGATCGCTGCGCAGGTTCTGCCTACTGCAAGTCCGGAACCGTTGAGCGTATGAACGAACTCAGGCTTGCTCTTTGCATCGGGACGGAACCGGATGTTTGCTCTTCTTGCCTGATAGCTTTCAAAGTTGCTGCAGGAAGAGATCTCAACATATTTTCCATAGCTCGGCATCCATACTTCGATGTCGTAAGTCATTGCAGAGGAGAAACCCAGGTCACCCGTGCTGAGCCGTACCACCCTGTACGGGATCTCCAGACGCTTCAATACTTCTTCCGCTGCGTTCAGAAGGGATTCCAGCTCCTGATAGGAGCCTTCCGGCTTCACGAATTTTACAAGCTCAACTTTATTGAATTGGTGCTGTCTTATGAGACCTCTGGTATCTCTGCCTGCGGAGCCTGCTTCCTTTCGGAAGCAAGGGGTATAAGCGGTATAATAAACCGGCAGCTCTTCTGCGTCGATGATTTCATTCATTCTAAGATTGGTAACGGGAACCTCGGCGGTGGGAACCAGGAAAAAGTCCTTTGCCGGAACCCAGAACATATCATCCTCAAATTTCGGAAGCTGACCGGTACCGGTCATTGCATCTCTGTTTACCATAAACGGCGGCAGTATTTCCGTGTATCCGTGCTCTTCGGTATGAAGATTCAGCATGAAATTGATAATAGAACGTTCCAGTCTGGCTCCCATTCCTTTATAAACGGTAAACCTTGCACCGGCGATCTTTGCAGCTCTTTCAAAGTCTAAGATGTCCAGATCCTGTCCCACATCCCAATGGGCTTTGTATTCGAAATCGAACGCTCTGGGTTCACCCCATTTCCTGATTTCCACATTGTCTGCGTCGCTCTTTCCAACCGGTACATCCGGGGATGGTGCATTTGGAATATTCAGGAGTGTATTTCTCAGTTCCTCTTCTACTTCGCTTACTTCGCTGTCAAGTTTTTTGATCTCGTCGGAAAGGGTCTTCATTTCCTTCATGAGCTCTGTGGTATCGATTCCCTCTTTTTTCAGTTTGGGAATTTCCTTTGAATCGAGGTTCTGTTTATTTTTCATCTGTTCAACGGAAGCCAGGATGCTTCTTCTCTTTTCATCGAGCTTCAGAATGTTGTCAATGCCGAAGTCTCCCTGTCCACGCGATTCTACAGCTTTCTTAACCTGCTCAAATTCTTCTCTGATTCGTTTAATATCTAACATCGCTATCTCCTTTACAACAAATTCTTTTTATATTCAATATAGGTATCAACCAATTCCTGTACTTTTCCCTGCATTTCGATCTGCAATGCAGAAGCTTCCTCATAATTTTCTCCGTCCAAAGCCAGTTTAATTCTCGTGAGCAGAGATTTCTTGACAATTTCATCCTGACCGAGATAGACTCTCAATTCCTGAATGATCTTCCAGTTAAGCATATCGAAATCGGTACAGTCGTGGTCTGCGTGAAGCTTGCGGCATTCCCTCACAAGCGCCATGGTGTTCGGTATGATCCGGTTATGGAGCTCGGTAGCCCAGGCAGCCATTGTTGCTTCCTCATAGGATTCCAGCGTGGTCCGGTCGATCACGTCTTCTTTATTGAGCAGCACCTTGAGCTTGTCCGGATATTGATGGAACGCACGGAGGTTTTCCCAAACCGTTACCGGTGCTTTTCCGAAAAGCCGTTCCCTTTCCTCTTGTGTATATTCTTCAAAAACGTCCATTTCGCTTCGGTAAGCGCGGTCCTTTTCCAGATAGAAATCCTCTTCTCCCGCTTTCTTGGAAAGGGAGGCTTCCAGTTCCTTCGGTGTTTTGTTTGAAGCCAGCGCTGCTGAAATACCGTCCAGCATGGCAAGATATGCGGAAGCTAAAACCAAATAGGTGTCGCTTTTTGGATTCGGCGAACGAAGCTCGAATCTTGTGGAAAGCGGATTCTTCAAATCCCGAACGAGACCAACCAGCACGGTCCTGTTTCTCGACGGGACCTTCGCTGAATGTCCGATGGAGGTCACGATGCAGACCGGCGCCTCGAAACCCGGCTTCAGTCTGTTGAGCGCATCATTGGAGGATGCGATAAACGGATTCATCACCTCGTAATTTTTTAAAATCCCCATCAATGCGCCAAAGCCGATGGGATTTAAGAAATCCTCATCCATTTTCATCGGCGCAAACAGATTGATAATTTTGCCATTCTTCAGTTTGGCGGAAACACCCATGTGAGTATGTTCGCCATTCCCGGCCACACCTTCCATTGGCTTGGCCATAAAGGTCACGTCAAGGCCATGGGCACGGAATATATCTTTTACAACATATTTTACTTGATTTTCGTTGTCGGCAGCCTGCAGGGCCGAGCTGTATTCCCAGTCGATCTCAAGCTGTTCCATAACATGGTCGTATTCTCCGGAAGTTCCCAGCTTTGCTTTGATTCCGCCGACCTCCTTGTGCCCCATTTCCACCTTGAAGCCATATCGGTCCAGGATCATCAACGTTTTTTCCAGAGCGGTGCGGACCGGACCGATGGTCCTCTTCCAATATTGTTCCTTTAAGATCTGGGAAGTGGAAAGCTGCTCCCTGTCCGCCTTGTCGTCCGGGGTTTTCACCCAGAATTCCAGCTCCGTTGCGGCGGTCAGCACGATATCTTCGATCTCATCTGCTGATGAGATGCCCAGGTATTCATAAATGTAAGGATTATCTTTGAGCAGCTCCCGGAGTTCCTTTTTGAAAGCGTTTATCGCGTTTCGAAGGATGACTCTCGAGCCCACTTCAGTGTTGTCGTTATGAATCAAAAAGGAAGGGATTCTCAGCGTTCCCACAGGAAGCTTCGTATCCTCCGTGATATGAGCGAAGTTGTAGTCTACATACCAATTTACGCTGAGATCCGGTATAATATCAACCTTCGCGTTATTTAACTCAGCAATTTTTGGGAGCATTACACTGGAGCCGTCCGTCTGCACACCCTCTTCAAGAAATTTACCCATATCCTTGATGAACAGCTCCACGGGTATCTTTTCATCCGTATCATGGCCACCGATATCCAGCCCTACGAGAGATACAAACTTAACCTCTTTATGCTGGTTTAATAATTCCTCGATTTCCTTTGCCGAATGTTTTTCTGCGGCGATATTAAACAGCATTCTGTCTATCATCATCTCTCCTCGGCTCCTCTCTTTTGTTTTTGAACTCTTAACTAATTATTATACCTTTTCATTCCCGTATTTTCCAGTATTATTTCTGATTACGGCATTTTTCAATCATTATTTCAGCCTCGGTTTCCATCGGATTTTTTGACAGGTACCGGAAGCAGCAGTATAATTAGTTTAACTATAAGTTGTTGCCTGCTGTTTCATTCGTATATTGATCGAATCATCAATTGCCCGATAGGGGGAAGGAGTAATCAGTATGTACGCAAAGGATAAAATTTGGATCGGGAAAGGGGCTGTCCCCGTTTATCTTTTACCACAGATGGCCAACCGCCACGGCTTGATCGCCGGCGCCACCGGAACAGGCAAAACCGTTACCTTGAAGGTTTTGGCGGAATCCTTCAGCGACCTGGGGGTTCCCGTCTTTCTTGCAGATATCAAGGGGGATCTGGCCGGTCTTGCCGTAAAAGGAACCGCGAACCCTAAGGTGGAGGAAAGAGTGACGAAGCTCGCTGTGGACGGATTTTCCTATGAGTCCTTTCCTGTTCAATTTTGGGATCTGTTTGGGCAGGATGGCCACCCGGTTCGCACTGCCGTATCCGAAATGGGTTCCCTTCTTTTATCAAGAATTCTAGATTTGAACGATACCCAAGCCGGCGTTTTAAATATCGTCTTTCGCATTGCAGATGAAAAAGGTCTGCTATTGCTGGACCTGAAAGATTTAAAAGCAATGCTCCAATATGTAGGCGAGAACGGAAATGATTTTACACTGACCTACGGAAACATATCCAAGCAAACCATAGGAGCAATTCTCAGAAGCCTCCTCGCATTGGAAGATCAGGGAGGAGAGCTTTTCTTCGGTGAACCGGAGCTGGATATCCTCGATTGGATGAAAATCGCTTACGACGGACGCGGCTTTATCAACATCCTGCATAGCGTCAAACTTTATCAGAGTCCTGCGCTTTATTCCACCTTCCTGCTCTGGATGCTGTCCGAGCTTTTCGAAGCCCTGCCGGAGGCCGGTGATCTGGCAAAACCAAAGATGGTATTCTTTTTCGATGAAGCGCACCTTCTGTTTAACGATGCGCCAAAATCTCTCTTGGAAAAGATCGAGCAGGTGGTCAGACTGGTTCGCTCCAAGGGGATCGGCGTCTATTTTATCACACAGAATCCAATGGATCTGCCGCAGAATGTTTTGAGCCAGCTGGGCAACCGCATCCAGCATGCCCTGCGCGCTTATACCCCTGCTGAAATAAAAAATGTGGAAGCTGCGGCGCAATCCTTCCGGGCGAATCCTGCCTTTGATACTACGACAGCCATCACCGAGCTGGCAACCGGAGAGGCATTGATTTCCTGTCTGGATGAGGAAGGCCGGCCGTGTATTGTGGAGCGGGCTTTTATTCTTCCTCCGCAAAGCCAATTTGGAACCTTTGACGATGCTGTGCGAAAGCAGCTCCTATCGGCGTCCCCCATGAGTGGAAAGTATGACCGGGAGCAGGATCGCGAATCCGCCTTCGAACAGCTTCAGGATATGAACCGGGAAGAAGCAGCAGCGGCGGAAACGGCAGCGGCGGAAATAGAAAGAGCGCGCGAGACTCCGATTCGCAACAGGGAAGCCTGGGATACGGGATCCGGCAGAAGCTCCGACCGCCGCGGCTATAACCGTCAGACACCGATGGAGAAAGCTACCAATGCAGTATTCAGCACCATCGGAAGGGAAGTCGGCAGAACTTTGATCCGCGGAATCCTGGGTTCGCTGAAGAAATAAAAACCGGAGAAACAAAAACCCATTCAGGGATATTCGTCCTTGAACGGGTTTTTATTTTGTATATTTCTTCTTTTTATTTTGTCTTCCCTTTTACCGGCTTTACCGGCGGTTCTTTTTCCTTCAGCAGATCCAGGATCTTTTCACAGGCCAGCTTCTGTGCATAGCTGGAAATCGCCAGCTGGAGTGCGACGGAGGCAAGCTGCTCGTTCGTATTGTTTTCATCAAGCTTTCCGGAGGTTTCGCGAAAAGCCGCCTCCATTTTGGCCAGATATTCTTCATAAAATCCTCTTGTATCGGCGATATTGGGCTGAAGCTTTAACAAGGCATCCGTCTCACTCACGCTGAGCACCTGTTTCAACGAACAAATGGCAGTAAGATAAACCAAATGATCCTTTGTATATTTCTTTCCGTTTGCCCGGGGCAAAAGTCCGCTCTTTATATAGTTGTTGATCATTGCACCTGTAAGCTGTGCATCTTCCGGCTGAAGAGAGTGCTGACGCTTCATATAGTTCAATACCTGATCTCTGTACAGCTCGATATCCGGCAAACCATCCCAGTCTGCAGGCCGTTCCGAGTATAATCTTCCTATCAGTTCCGTCAATTCCTTCATATTGTTACTCCCTTGTTTTTCAATGGTCTAATTTTACCACATTCGGGCAAAGATTTAAATAGTAATAAAAATTGAGGATGAGTAAATAATAATACTGAAATAAAAAATATGTGTTGAAATATTTGATATTGCATAATATAATATTAGATATTACATTATATAGTATTCTATTTCAAAAGAGGTGTTTTGATATGATAAATTCCGTTTGTATTTTTGGGGATTCCGTAGCAAAGGGAGTCGTCTTTGATGCGGTTAAAAATAAATACCGTCTATTAAAGGAAAGCTTTGCCAACATCGTGGAGCGTCAGCAGAATATTTCCATTCTAAATTTTGCCCGCTTTGGCTGTACCATATCCATGGGAAGCGAAATATTAAAGCGTCATGAAAGCGAATTGAATCGTTTTGATTATACGATTCTGGAATTCGGCGGAAATGATTGTGATTACAACTGGGCCGCGATTTCCGAAGATCCGTTTCGGGAGCATATTTGCAATACGCCTATCCCTCTTTTCCGTGAGAAATACATGGAATTGATCGAGAGAGTACGGAAAAACGGCGGGAGACCGCTTTTATTAAATCTGCCGCCCATCGATCCAAAACGATATTTTAAATGGGCCAGCAGAGGACTCGACAAGAAAAACATTTTAACCTTCCTCGGCGAGGTGGATGCCATCTTTAAATGGCAGGAAATGTACAGCGCGGTCGTCGAAGAACTGGCGGCCAAAGAAAAGATACCCATGATCGATATCCGGTCGGGATTCATGAGCAAAAAGAACTTCAGCAATTACTTATGTGCAGACGGAATCCATCCCAACGAAAAGGGCCACCTGCTCATATCAAGAGCCATACGCGAAAAAGCATTTTCATAAAATGCTTTTTTTCTTTGCTCACCTTTGCGCCTGACGGTTTAAATTTCTTTTGCCGCAGTCATCCCGCCATGATACAATGTAACCAAAACAAGGAGCTTTCAATGAAACAACAAATGGTTTCTCCATTACTGCAATGGTATGACAGCCATGCCCGTATCCTGCCCTGGAGAGAGAATCCCGAGCCCTATGCAGTATGGATTTCGGAAATCATGCTTCAGCAGACTCGAGTGGAGGCTGTAAAGCCTTATTTCGACCGTTGGATGAAGGCTTTTCCCAATCTTTCCGTTCTGGCAAATGCCACCGAGTCGGAAGTCTTAAAGCTCTGGGAGGGCCTTGGATATTACAGTCGTGTACGAAACATCCACCGGACAGCAAGGCTTGTCATGGAAAAGTATGACGGCAGATTACCCTCCACCTTTGAGGACCTTCTCAGTCTGCCCGGCATTGGTGAATACACCGCCGGCGCCGTCGGGTCCATTGCCTTTCAGCTTCCCGTTCCCTGCGTGGATGGCAATGTACTGCGCGTCGTCACAAGACTGACCGCAGAGACTTCGGATATTACGGCTGCGGCAACCAAAAAGCTCCTTACAGAATGGATCAGGAAAATCATTCCCGAAAAGCGCCCCGGTGATTTCAACCAGGCGATGATGGAACTGGGGGCAACGGTCTGTCTCCCCAATGGTCTTCCAATCTGTGAGCAATGTCCCGTCGCTTCCCTTTGCGAGGCCCGACTTCAAAATCGCATAATCGAATTTCCCGTAAAGAGCGGAAAGCCTTTACGGAAAGTCGAAGAAAAAACAGTCCTGATCCTTTTGGATGAAACGAAAGCAATGCCGCATACCGCGCTCAGAAAAAGACCGGAAACCGGCTTGCTGGCAGGCTTGTGGGAGTTTCCGAATTACGGCGGAGCGCTTTCCGAGGAGGAAGTGCGCCAAATCTTGAAGTCTTCCGGGTTAAATACTTTTTCTCTGGTCAAATTAAAAAATGCAAAACACATCTTCTCGCATATCGAATGGCATATGACCGGATATCTTGTAATAACGGAAGATAAAAAATCAGTAAAACCACCGAACCAAGAAGTTTTAGACTTCCAATGGGTCAGCATCGATTTACTGGATGAAAAGCTCGCTTTGCCTGCCGCTTTTAAAACATATTATCAAATCATGAAGCGCTATATCAACAAGGAGTCGTAGTATGAAACCCCTGAAACCGAAATCCAGAAGCGTTTATTATATCGTAAGTATTTTCCTGCTGCTGCTGGTTGTTCAAGTTCTGATGTATGGCAATTTCTTCAGGGAGCTAAAGGCAGACACCGAGATAATCAATGACCTGAGCCGAGTTCGGGGTTCCATACAGAGGTATACAAAAATAGAGATATCCGGCATGGATATGGATCGTTCCTATCTGGAAGGTTATATCGGCAGTTTGATTTCCAATAATATGGGGAACCCACATGTGGCTGATCTGAGCAGTATCTCAAGGGATTATGATCTGAAAATGCTAAGTAAGAAATGGGAAGAATTAAAATCCCTGATCAAGCATTATCATGCCAATCCGTCCCAGAACAATCTGCTTGCCGTTATCGAAAAGAGCGAGGAATGCTGGGAGATCGCGGATGCGAATGTTATAAGGCAGCAATACATCGTCAACCAGGCGGCGGCTTATTACAAATATTTCACCCTGACCTTCGGCTTAAATTTATTTGTCATTGCACTGGTTTTGATTCTCTTTAAGAAATTTATCCTGAACCACCTGGCAGCATCAGCAATCCACGACGCCCTGACCGGAATCTTCAACAAAGGATACCTGGATGAGTATCTGGAATATGAAATTGCAAGGGCTGTGAGAAAGCAAACGGCTTTCAGCCTGATCATGCTTGACATTGACCATTTCAAGCTTGTCAACGATACCTACGGGCACCGCCGCGGAGACTATGCGCTGAAAACATTGGCTGACGTCGTCAAAAAAAGTAAACGGAATGCAGCTTGCCGAACGGATCCGAAAAAATGTGGAGGATTACAATTTCGAAGAGATTGGAAGAATGACCATTAGCTTAGGGGTAACGGAGTTCAATCAAACGGATAATAAGGAAAGTATTCTAAAGCGGGTCGATTCCGCATTATATAAAGCGAAGGATAACGGCAGGAATCGATGCGAAGTGATTGAGGGAGAGGAATATCATGAGTAGAAAAGTTTTAGTGATCGGACACAAAAATCCGGATACGGATTCCATCTGTTCGGCAATCGCATATGCCAATTTGAAGAATCAGCTTTCAAAGGATGTGCATATCCCCAAAAGGGCGGGAGATATCAATGACGAGACGAAGTACGCTTTGGAAAAGTTTCACGTTGAAACCCCGGGCTATATTCAGGATGTCGGAACCCAGGTCAGGGATATCGAAATCCGTAAAACAGAGGGCGTCCAGAATAATATTTCCTTAAAGAAGGCCTGGAGTCTCATGAAGGATCTGAAGGTAGCCACCTTGCCCATCACGAGTCAGAAACGGCTGGAGGGTCTGATCTCCGTTAAGGATATCGCCACGGCCAACATGGATATCTACGACAACCGGATCCTCGCCACCGCAAAAACCAGCTATAAGAATATTATTGAGACCCTGAACGGCACAATGATCGTGGGAGATGAAAACGATATGGTGGAGGACGGTAAAATCCTGATTGCCGCTTCCAATCCCGACACGCTGGAGAGCTTTATCGATCCCGGCGACATCATCATTCTGAGCAACCGTTATGAATCCCAGCTCTGTGCCATCGAGATGAATGCGGGCTGCATCATCGTATGTACCGGCGCACCGGTTTCTATGACAATTAAAAAGCAGGCAAAGGAAAAGGGCTGTCATATTATCAGCACTCCTTTCGATACCTACATTGTGGCGCGGCTCATCAACCAGAGCACGCCGATTTGTTATTTTATGAGAAAGGATAATCTCATTACCTTTGAAACAGATGACTTTACCGAGGATGTCAAGAGTGTCATGGCAAAGGTCCGTCACCGCGACTTTCCGGTATTCGACGTTCATGGAGATTATTTCGGTATGATATCCAGAAGATCCCTTCTCGACGTTCAAAAGAAGCGAATCATTCTGGTGGACCACAATGAGAAATCCCAGGCGGTGGATGGGCTGGAACGCGCCGAGATCACAGAAATCATCGACCACCACAGACTGGGAACCCTTGAAACCATTTCTCCGGTCTTCTTCCGCAACCAGCCGGTAGGCTGCACCGCCACCATTGTTTACCAGATGTATCTTGAAAACAGTGTTGAAATCAAACCAGACATGGCCGGCCTCCTTTGTGCTGCCATCATCACCGATACACTGATGTTTCGGTCACCCACCTGCACGGAGGATGACCGAAAGGCTGCCGAAGTACTGGCTGTGATCGCCGGCATCCGGATCAGGGAATTCGCAGAAGAGTTGTTCCATGCCGGAAGCAATCTGAAACATAAGTCACCGGAAGAAATGCTGTATCAGGATTTCAAGACCTACTCCATCAACGGTATCAGCTTTGCGGTAGGCCAGAATACTTTTACTACGGAGGGTGAATTGCTGGATGCAAAGAAAAAGCTGCTCTCCTACTTGAGTACTTCCTTCCGGAGAAACGACATCCATATGTTGTTTATCATGTTGACCAATATTCTGGATGAATCCACCGAGCTGCTCTGTTACGGCGAGGGAGCGCAGGAGGTCGCCGAAACAGCGATGAAGGTTGCCTCCGCCGACGAATCCCTCCACCTCAAAGGCGTGGTGTCCCGAAAGAAGCAGCTGATTCCGGCCTTGATGGCAGTCATGCAGCAATAGCATCCCATTTACTGCTTTTCTTCCATATTCACCATCTTCCAGTCTTTCTGCCAGTCGACATTCATGTCGAAGGTTTCCGCAATAAATCGCAGAACAAAGCAATCAAGGGGCGAATTCCGAAATGGAATCGCCCCTTGCATATTTTGTATTTGCTTATTTTATACGATTAATTTATTCTGCTATTTTGTTCCGTCTGTGGGAATCGGCTGATCCCCATCATCTTCCTGCGGCATCAGTTGATCCAGATAACTCTTGAGCTGGTTCAAATATTGACCGTAGGATGACCATTCGCCGTTCTTCTGCGCAGCGGTGGCATTTTCATATGCCTCATTGGCCAGACGGATCAGATCGTCAACGCTCAGCGTTCCGGTTTCATCCGGCTGCATGTTTTCGTCCGGAGTATCCGTAGCGCCTGCTCCCGAACCAAACAAGGAATCCAGTGCCGCACCCAGCGTCGGTTCATATGCGATCCGGTCGCCGTATGCAACGATAACTCTCTTTACTTCCGGAAGACTTCCCGTGTTGGCAGCCTCCAGATATACAGGTTCTACATAGACCAGAGAATCCTCAATCGGAATGATAAAGATGTTTCCTCTGATATAAGTCGACCCGGCAGAATTCCAAAGTGAAAATTCCTTGGAAATTTCAGGCGTCTGGTCGATTTGAGATTCGATTTGCATCGGTCCGTAGATGATCCTGTCCTTCGGAAGCTGATACAGGATCAATTCTCCGTAATTCTCTCCGTCATTTCTTGCCATCAGAAGTCCGGTCATATTCCGCTTTCCGGATGGTGAATATGGTATGGAGCTGATAAACTCCACATCCGTTTCTCCCGGAAGCTTCATGATGTAATAGTTCGGAGTCATGGCTACTTCCTGCGTTCCATAGATCTCGCTGGAGATCTCCCACAAATCCTCGCCCTGATAGAAAACCTTGACATCGTTCATGTGGTAACGCTTGTATACGTTCGCCTGGATATTGAACATCACATTCGGATATCGGATATGGGCCTGTAATGCTTCCGGCATTTGATCAAAGTTTTTGAACAAAGCAGGATAAATCTTGGCATAGGTAGCTGCAATTGGATCTTCCGCATTGACAAGATAATAGCTCGTCTCTCCGTTGTAAGCATCAACAACTACCTTTACCGAGTTTCTGATATAATTCATGCTGCTCTTTGTCGGATCAAACGGTTCGGAATATGGATAATAGCTGCTCGTGGTGTAAGCATCAATGATCCAGTATAGCTTTCCATCCGCCGTCACGATATACGGATCGGAATCATATTGGAGGAAAGGCATGATCTTCTGGACTCTTTCCATGATGTTTCGATGGATAACGATCTTGGAATCCCCGGTGATGTTCGTGGAAACCAGCAGCTTCAAGCTCTGCTCGCGGATCGCAAACATTGCCCTGTTGAAAACATTCAACTTGATTCCCGCATTTCCCTCATAGGTCGCGTAGATGTTGCTTTCTCCGCTCGGATAGTCGAATTCCTGCTCGTCGGTATTGGTAAGGATATAGTCATTGGTCAGTTCTCCGAAATAGATTTCCGGTCTTGTGATCGCAATCTCTTTTACATCGGATACCGGCGGGATACTGTCGATGAGCATATCCGGCTGGCCGCTTGCGGTCACCTTATCAACTCTGGAAAGGGTAATGCCGTATCCGTGCGTATATTTCAAATGTTTATTGATCCATTCCTGCCGAATTTTTGTCTCGTCGATTTCTCTGGCGGACAGGAAGGTCTGTGTGTACTCGCCGTTGATCATATATCGGTCGACGTCTACATCATTGAACAAATAGTAGAGTCGGATACTCTGCGTCTGATTGTAGAATGTTTTTGCCGGATCAAAGTCATTGATTCGGATGTTCTGGATGGTACTCATGTTATTGGCGATATCCTGCTTGGTCAGATCGTTGGTAGCAGGGAAATTCTTCACCGTAACACTCTGCAGGTCATAAGCATACTGGGTAAAAGTGATGTTGTTCTTCAGATATTGACTCTCTTTATTGATTTCATCCGGTGAAACAACAAGATTCTGCACCAGCATGGCGGCTCCTGTCCCAAGGGCCCCCAGAATGATCATGATGATGGGTACCGCGAATACCATCTTGAATTTTTTTCGCTTGATACCAACGGCAAAGCCGATGGCGGCGCAAGCGGAAAGAACGATCATGGCGCGATAAACCCACAAGGTGACATTGATATCGGTAAAGCCCGCACCATACAGTACCCCCGTATGGGAATACAGCAGCTCATACTGCCTGAGGAAGAAATTGCTTCCAACCATAAGGAAGAAGATCACTCCTAAAACAACGAGCTGATTGGATGCAATATGGATCAGTTCCTTTAGGTTATCGTTATTGAACTGCTTTTTCGGTTTCCTTGCTCCTCCAAAACCCTGGCCGCCGTTGAAGCTTTGGCCGAATTTGTCGAAGGCGTCTCCGAACATTCCGTTGAATGCATTTCCAAAATTATTTGCACGATAGCTCTGTCCATCATTATTTGCCTCATGATCCGGCTGTGCCTGATCCTGCTGATCAAAGATTTTCGGCCTTCTCATGGAGAGAAGGATGAAGTAATAAATCAGCGTCAGGATGGCAAACGCTATGACGATACCGATGGCTATTTGATTGATCTGGGTGACAAACTCTAATTTGAAAATGTAAAAGGCAACATCCATGCCGAAAATCGGATCCTGGATTCCAAATGAAGTGCCATTTTTAAATTTCAAAATCTGGAACCACAGTCCTGTCACAGTGGTAATGGTCACCAGAATCCCAAAAATCGCTCCAAGGCCCATAGAGATCCTGTTCAGAGTTTTTTCGCTCACTGCAGGAGTGTCTACCGTATCGATTTTTTTATAGTAGCCTCTCTTCAACACGCGGAGATAGAAATAAGTCAATACCATGATGACCACAAAAGATGGTATTCCGATCTGCAGCTGCGTAAACAGCTGTTTGAAGAATACACTGGTGTAACCTAACTCCTTAAACCAAAGGTAGTCGGTTATAAAGGTCACCAGTCCACCGAAGCCGGCCATAATCACCAGCAGGATGGCAATGATAACGCCTAAACCTAATTTTCTTTTTTTCAAATTAATGTTCCCCCTATCCCTTAACTATGAATTACTAACAATTATTTTCTTTGTTCACCGATTAATCTTTGAATTGCTGCTTCGGCTTCTTCCGGCAAGCGGTCTCTGCCTCCCTTCGCCTTCTTCAAGGATTGAATATAAGTCAATCGGTTATTCATACCCTTTATTAACAGTCTTAAATACTCTTGGCTGTTAAAATCCGGTATAAAGCCTTCGATGTCCATGGTTTTGATGTCGGACACGTTGCCGAAATCCTTGAAAATTGCTTCTCCGTCAACAATTCGTTCAATAATATCAATGGTCACTTCTTTTGGGATCTTCTTTTCTAAGAAATGACCGGTATTGATGATGTAACAATTAACAAGACTGTCTTCAAAGAGCGATTTAAATTTTTCATAATCCTGATTCAACGGATATGTTCGAAAGGGGTTTGCGTAGGGTTCGAATACCAGGGCATCCTTGTCAACATTCCCCAATAATTTTTCTGCGGTGGTTCTCTTTGATGCCAGGACTGCACCCATAACCGAAGCAAGCACTGGGCTTTCAATTTTCAAGACGGGTGGCAGAGAGTGATCCTTCATAAGCCATACAAGGGAATTGATTGGCTCATCCATTTTATCCACTCTGTTTTCCGCCCAAAGCTTTGACTTAATAGCTCTCCCGTTCCCATTTCTGATATCTTCGGTAACGATGACCATTTTCCCATCCGCATCGATGGTTGCCCCGCAGTTTTGTACGGTGATTAAAAATTTGTTGTCCTTTGAAGTCAATGGGTAGTCCTGAGTCTTGTCAAAATAAGAAGGCTCCAGTGCTACCGCCGATCCGTTTTCCGTTGAGATGATATAAGCATCGTCATGGAGTACGGTTACGTCATACTTCCCGCCATGCTTTGCATGGGTTAATGTGGATTTTCCGGAGCCGGAGAGTCCAAATATACCCATAACATGTTTCTCGCCGTCGTTTCTGACCATTCTCTTCAGTCCGCCATGGCTGGCTGCATATCCATTTCTGTTTGCAACACCCCAAGCGATGGTTAATGTCCCTTTTTTGTGTTCACCAAAGTACCTCAATCCGAGTAATGCAGCGCAATTGTGTTCCGGATCAAAGTATGCGATTCCATTTGGATATCTTGGATCTCTCCAGTCCGGATCGGACAGGATAAAGATATCCGGTTCATTTTCAAGCAAAACTGATCTTTCATACATTTCATCATAGATCTTGTTGATGTACTGGAAGTTTAGCAGCCAGTTGTAAAGTGTGTTTTCATAAGTTTGTGGCACAAGCAGGTTTGCCTTGACTATAAAGTCTTCGTTCAAACCTATGTAAGCTTCGGTATGCAGCATGTTTTTATACCGTGTACCATATACGGCTTCTCTTAGTATCGCCGTGTAGTCTGCCTCATTCACCCCTTCTTCACCAAGAATGATTCTCGCTCCTGCGAATCTTCCGACAGTTTCTCCGTCATTGAACAATAAAATTTTTGCTCCTTCGGGCAAACCGATTTTTTCGGGTTCGAAAACAGGCATATCAGTCAGGATTGTCCCTGCCGAGTTTTTCGCCATTTCGTAGGCTTCCTTCAGATCAATAACTTTTCTAACGTTATTGCCGTAGAATGCTGTCTCAATCGTTGTCCTCGACTGAGAAAATGCGATATTCCCCGTAGTGATTTTGCTTCTTTCGAACCTTGAATTAGTTGCCATTGTAACATCTCCTTGTCTCTCTTTTTTAGTTATTAAAATTTAAAAATAGTTAACAATTTGCATCTTTCCATCAACAGGTTCTAAATAGTATATCCAGTTGTATTTTTTATCCACGGTGGATCCCTTTTCCGTGATCTGCAGTTCCTCATGAACCCAGACGTAGAATCCTTTTGGACCTTGGCGGATCTCTCCGATTTCAAGTAGTTTGAAGTTCTCCTTTATTTTGCCGATTTTGGAAAAGTTCACAGCGTTCTGATATGCTTTGCTGTCCTTTTTCAGCAGCTCCAATACGCTTTTGCTTCCGCCGTTCACATAGTCGATCCATTGTGAATCGAAGGCGATGACGGTTCCGACAATGGACTCGTCATAATAGACCGGCTCGGCCTTCTCCGGCGTCTGCCAGATGTTGTTTGTGATCGGCTTTGAATTGTTGATGTCTGCGAGTCCGTAATCCTTGCTCGCTTGATATGCAAGAGCCTCGTTGGCTTTCACTTGTTCGATGTTTATATTATTTCCCATTTGAGAGGAAACCAATGCATTCTTGTCCGCAGTTGGATTTGGATCCGGCGCAGGTGTATCTGTATCTGTCGGCTGTTCCACCGGCGGCTGTTCTTCCTCTACGGTGTTGTCTTTATCGCTGTCATCCGGCCTCCCTGCGTCTTCATTGGAATCATTCCCAGAAAACAAATCATTTATTCCGTCCATCCAGCCCGAGACAGTATTGAAAATCCCGGTCTGGGTGTTGCCGATGGCTTCCGCTGCAGCACTGTTCGGAGCGAAATAGCGGATCCCTAAAATCAATATCTCGATGACCAATATGATTGCAATAATCGCCAGCAGGATCTGTCCGACGCTTCTCTTATGTTTTTCGTCCTCTTCCTTCTCTTCCTCTTCCTCACCGGGAAAAACGGGAATCGCTAAAGGTGTGAAAGCGGCCACTCTTTCCGGTTCGTTTGATCCTTCCTCTGCCGGCTCTTCCGCCTCAACCGATTCTTCCGCCTCAACCGATTCTTCCGCCTCAACCGGCTCCTCCGCCTCAGGAGCCTCTATGAAATGCTCCGCTTCTTTTTCCTCTTCCTGATCAAAGGCTGGCTCTTCAACCTGTTCAACTACCGGTTCTTCTGCCTGTTCAATCGGTTCCAGCTTCTTTTTTATACTATCGTTGTCCCGGATGAGTTCTTCTCCGAAGAACTGAGCCCTTGCCCGAGCCATTTCCAATACCTGCTCAGATTTCGCGGTGGCCTCCGGTGCCTCTGGAATTATTACTTCTTCCGGAATCTCTTCCACCGTAGGTTCTGCTTCCTTTAATGGTTCCTCATAAAATTGGGCTTCCTCCGGTACCGCAGTAGATTCCATATGTATTTCCGGATGTATTTCCTGCAGCGGAACTTCTTCGGCTCGCTTCGAAAGGTAATCGATCGGCTCGGAACTCATTTTAAACTTTTCATATTCCTTGTCCAGCAGTTTCTGAAATTCTTCATTTTTTTTGCTGAAGGTAAAGAAGCGATCGATGTTTTGTTCCTTGATCCGATGGGATTCATCTCTGATTTCCTGGAAAAGCTCCTCTTCAAAAGCCTTCACTTCCGGGTCCTTTTCCTCCGGCTGGTTGAAGTCTTCCATATTCCAGTTGAATACGATTTCTTCCGTTTTTTTGGTACCGGGGAATTCGTGGACATTCCACGCGAACTCAGCATTCTTCAGCGGCTCCGGGGAATCGGCATCGCCCTCTTGCTTATGTGCTTCGATTTCATCTTCAGAAATGAATTCTTTTAAATCTTCTTCCTCTTTTTCCGCCGCGGGAGCTTCCTCCGCTTCAAGCGGGGGTTCCTCCTCTGCAAAATGGGACTTATTCTCATATGGAGGATTGAACACGATTTCTTCTTTTATTTCTGTTGTTTCTGCGGGCGCTGCAGGCGGTTCCTGATATCCTGTCGGTGTTCCGCAAACCTGGCAGTAATGATCCATGTCTCCCAGTTTATTACCGCACGATCTACAATACATACTATGCTCCTCCATCTTAATCTCTGATTTGTAATTCTAACTCTGCTTCCGTATAGATCTTCCCGCTTTTTCCGACAGCGGTAAGTCCTTCTCTCTCGGGCTCTGCCATTTCTTGTACGGTTTCTGATATTGTTTCTGCTCCATCCTGAACCGGAGTTTCATCATCCGTTTTTTCAACGATCCTGACAGCGCTCAGCGATAATTTTTCCTCAACATTATGCAAGCGGACATCGATACTTTTCAGCGTATCGATCTGTATATTTGTCTTCCAGTACCACAATCGTGCCTTCCGAAAAACAAGCCATAGAATAAAAAGCAACACAAGAAAAGCCGCCAGTAAAATCAACATAGCTTCAAATTCTGATAGGTAAGGAAGTCCAAGGCTCTTGAACCATTCTGTTATTTTATTCCAAAACACGCTGCTGTTCTCCATATTGGGTACCTTTGTATTTTATATTTGGGCTTTGGTTTGTTCCGGAGCCCCTATTTATAATCCCTTACATTATAATACACAAAGTAAGGAATAGCAATGAGAACACGTAAAAAGAGCGGGTATACATAACCCGCTCTTTGTATTATAAGAGAGATTTAATGAATCGCATAACATCAACTACGCTGTTGATGCATTGACTACTGTGATTAAAACTACTCAACTCCGGTACGAAAACCCATTACGAATTGGTCATATTGATTCGATCCTTGTTTCCACCGTTGTCCGTGATATCTCTCATATCACCCTGATTTCTAATTTCCCTCAGATCGCCCTGATTTCTCGTGGAATCGATTGTTGAATTGTTTGTGCTGTTTCTGTCCATTTCGTTCCTTTTCGCACTACACGACGAATTGTTCATTTTATTCTGATCGCTTTTCATATCTCATCCCTCCTTAACAATTATTCTGTTCACATATTTTTGAACTATGTGCGGAAATTGTAGGAATTTTTTCGCCCATTATGAAATATAAAGAAAGTGTGACGAATGAAATCAAAGATTCCGATACACACATAAATAATTGAAGAAGGTTTCAAATTTAGACATTTTTCAACTTTTGTCTAATGGTATTTTAAAGTTGCAATGATACAATTATTATAATTAGGGGGTACTACCTGACATTTGCTTCGCAAATGTCAGGTAGGTGCGTAAAATTGGTCGAGCTAGGAAAGGAGAGGATTGTTTTGGGTAAAATGAAAGAAATGTTTGAAGCTTATGGTCTAAAAAAAGTGATCGGCTATCTTGGTTCCAGCCCGGACGAGAACATTCCAAAGGTGATTGATTGGGTAGAGAAATTTGACAAGAGCGATGAGTACGCGACTGCATACCGGCTTGCCAAAGAATCGCTGAGCGATCCTGCCAACAATTGGAATCTGTTGATGAAAAGCCTTTATACCGATATTGACGACCGTGTCCGAAAGAAGATCTTTGAAAACTTCATTGTAAATTCTCTCATCCTCCGCAACCAGCGAAAAAAGGAGCTGGAGAAAAAATATAATTGCAATATCCCCTGGACCCTGCTGCTTGATCCGACTTCTGCCTGCAATCTGCACTGCACCGGATGCTGGGCGGCTGAATACGGCGACAAGCTTTCCATGAGCTATGAGCAGCTGGATGATATAATCAGACAGTCAAAAGAATTGGGAATACACATGTTTATTTTTACCGGCGGGGAGCCGCTGATCCGAAAAAAGGACATCATAAAGCTTTGCGAGAAGCATAACGACTGCGTCTTTTCCGCTTTCACAAACGGCACTTTAATCGACGAGGAATTTGCCGATGAAATGCTGAGAGTAAAGAATTTTATGCCGGCCATCAGCGTGGAGGGTTTTGAAAAGGAAACCGACATGCGTCGCGGGAAAGGTACCTATCAATCGGTCATCTGGGCAATGGATATTTTAAGAGAAAAGAAGCTGCCTTTCGGGTTTTCCGCCTGCTACCACAGACAGAACGCCGAAGTCATCGGCAGTGATGAATATATCGACGAAATGATCGCACGAGGCTGCAAATTTGCTTGGCTCTTTACCTATATCCCCGTCGGCAAGGATGCGATCCTCGATCTGATTGCCACCCCGGAGCAGCGTGAATATATGTATCACCAGATCAGGAAATTCCGTAAGAAAAAGCCGCTCTTCACCATGGATTTCTGGAACGACGGACAATATGTGCGCGGCTGCATCGCAGGAGGACGCTGCTATCTGCATATCAACGCAACCGGCGATATCGAGCCATGTGCGTTCATCCACTACGCCGATTCCAACATCAAAGATAAAACCCTGCTGGAAGCTCTGCAGTCGCCGCTGTTTATGGAATACCGCAAAAACCAGCCTTTCAATGAAAACTTCCTCCGCCCCTGCCCGCTGCTTGACAACCCGGAGAGGCTGTCCGCCATGGTCCACGCTTCCGGCGCCGAATCAACCGATCTCCAGCATCCCGAAGATGTGGATGAACTCTGCGGCCGCTGTATCCATGCCGCTGAAGCCTGGAAGGAAACCGCCGATAAACTATGGTATGCGCAGGAAGATTGCGGTCCGGAGCCCATCGCGATCAATCAATAATCCAAATAGGTGAAAGGCAGAAAAGCTTTGCAAATTCTGCCTTTTTATTTTTCCAAAATCAGTCTTGACAAGCCTAATCACAACTGTTAAACTATTAAATGTGCCAAAACACAGCATTTAAGTACTTTAAATGCGAAACGATATGCCTTAATAGGCAGAATGATGTGCTTCATTAGCTCAGTTGGTAGAGCACCTGACTCTTAATCAGGGTGTCTGCGGTTCGAGCCCGCAATGGAGTACCAAATAAAAACTACCGTACCATGCGTACGGTAGTTTTTATTTTATTTTCTAATTGTGCGGGCTCGAACCGGAAACGGCGCGAATGTCGGGAGAAAGTCCGACGGACTTTCGAGCAATGAGCGGTCCAAGAGGCCTGAACGAGGCATCGTAGGACGGCAGATTTTGCCGGAGGCAAAAGATGCAAAGCCGCAATGGAGTACCACAATCACATTGTGAGATCGAATCGCAGACGGATGGGGTTACGGGGAAGGCACTTCCCCGTTCAGAGTATATCGCCATTAAACTATGGATACTGAAAATAGGCGATATACGGACCACCGCTTCGGGGGTGACAGACAAGGAAAGCCATGCGCTGATCTGATAACTGTCTGATAGCATGGTGGCTTGTCGCCAAGAGGGGTGCAGCGCCCCCTTGGAAAGGCAGGGGAAATCTACAAATCGATGATTTGTGATTTCTTTGCATAAGTTCGCCAACAATTTACTTTGTAAATTGTCGGCGAACTAGTATGCGTCAGCACTTTGTCTGCGGTTCGAGCATGATGGAGTACCAAACAGATAAACCCACAGCTTTCAACGGTTGTGGGTTTTTATTTCTTTGTTTTCGGCGTACATCAGTTAACCTCCATAAATACTCCGTGAAGACTTACAAAATGGACAATGGCGAGACTCTGCCTTCTGGTTTGATGGTATCAGCGAGTGTACGTCCGATATCAAATTCTCAGTATGCGGTTACCTAATAATTCTCTTTTTCTCCAGTAAAAGAACCGACGTATATAAAATTATCAATATAATTACTAAAGCCGTTGAAGTATCATAGGCTTGCTTAAATAAATCCTGTGACCAGTTCCCATCCCATAAGATCAAACGGGCCAGAAAGTTTGTAACAGCGATGCCATCGTTTACCGCAGGGGTTATTAAATTTATCGTATAATTGTTTGACAAGGCTATGTTAGAAACTATGGAAATTATTAAAGCTATCAAGATTACCCTTGAATATTCCCGCGGCTCATTTGATTTCCCAAACAAAAAAAATGAATATACTATCAATATAATTGTACAAATTGTTAAAAATGCCATGCGGTTTCACTCCTTAAATAATAAAGTTTTAATTGACTACACTTCATAATAGAAGTGTAGTCAATATCAATAATAGTATTATTTATTAATATCTTCAAGTAGCCAAGTTAGAGCGTGAGCATAATTGCTTCCTTCTTTATCCTTATTTCGCTCTTTACCATCTTGTGTGTCGTTCCCATAGAAATAATTGTCCGCACTTGCATCGAGTAAATAAGTATCGTCATCATTTTGGATTGCTTTAAAGTTTTTGTAATTTATATTCGCATATATATCAGTGTAGCCAACAAATTCTGAGCCTGGAAAATATTTCAATTGGCTTTTTGTTATAGCATCAAAATCCTCGCAGAATTTTGTAGCAATAGACACTCTTGTATCATCTTGCAAAGCCCGTGCTTGTATTTGAACTGGATCGATATCATACTTATCGATATAAGCCATAAGTTCTTCATATGTAAGAGGCTTCTTAAATGTAATTGTTGATGATATACCATCCAATTTGGCTTTAATTAAATCCCGATTCTGCCTTGTAGTTATTTGCTTGTATTCCAGAACTCCCTTTTCTGAATTGTCGATATTTTTATATTGCTCTATGGCGCTAAAAGGCTCACTGGCATAAGAAGTTGCAGGAAAATTTGAGAAAAAGGTAACACCTGTTATTGCAAGAACCAAGGCTAGTCCAAATAATCTATATCTTTTCATAATTAATACTCCTTTTGTTATTTTTATTTAATATTAAGGTCTACCTGGATTATCGCCAAAAGCAAATGAAGCTTGGACAACATCAGATTGAACAATAGTATTATAATCACTAACCCCTTTGGCACTCATTGCGAATTGAACATTTATTATTCCGCTATCTCCGGCATACCCAGTCCTGAAGTCACTCCAATATGTAGTTGTATTATATGATTGAGCTTTGACTGTCCCCAATGCTACGACTTCAGATTCTTCGTTATCACCATCCAAATTATCGTCCTCTAAGTCGTACTTTGGATCCGGTAATGCGGACGCCATAGAAGTCGCTTCAACTTTATCATCGGTTGAGTCGCTGATTGAAGAGATATCTAAGGTCAGATAGCAATTTTTATTATCTGCCACCGTACCAGGATTATCTCCTCCATTATTATAATCAAGAATGTTTGTAACATTGGTGCTGTCTAATGCGCATTTAACCACAGTGGTAAAACGAGTACCGCTAGTATCATCATAGAATGTGGATTTCAAGCTACCTGTTTTAGGAACATAGCTCCCATGGTTGTAATTAGAATATGACCAGGTCTTGGCGGGGCCAGGGTAAGATGCTGCAAACGCATATGTTGTAAAAAGAGCCATTACGACAACGAGAGATAACGAAAAAGTAATTAATGATTTTCGGTTTTTCATAATAACCTCCATTTCGCCGCTACCGCCGGCGACACAAATAGCAATGAAAA
>CAZTEH010000007.1:0-29206 GCA_964612345.1 uncultured Oscillospiraceae bacterium
ATTCCATCAAGATGTTAGAGCTGAAATTGCATCTTTAATTTTTAACTCTGGTCATGAAGGAGAATTTTTTAATTTATTTCAAAAAAGATTAGAACAAGCTAGAACATTAAAGCACGAAGTAACATACTTAAATGAATTTGAAAAGCTAAGCGGTTATGCGAACCTTTATTCTATGCATATAAAATCTAAAAATTTTAATATAAGAATCTTATATTCATATTACCGAAGAAATGAAATATTGTTACATTGCTTTTATGAAAAAGAAGGCAAATTACATACTAGTTATGAACTGCATGCTCCTATCGCAATAGATAGGATGAAAGAATTGGAGGATTATTTATGAGCGTCAAACCATTAGAATTAGGGGAATTATTAAAAGATTTCGCTGAATATCTAACTATGTCAGATATTCTAGCAGCTAAAGCTTTAGCTAAAATTTCAGCAATTATCTCGAAAAAAAGAGTCGATAAGAGAATGTCACAAAAGCAGTTTGCTGAATTTATGGGAGTATCACAAGGAATGGTTTCAAAATGGGAAAGCGAAGATTACAATTTCTCTATTGAAGCATTGGCAAGAATATGTGACAAATTAGATTTACAATTAGAAATTGAAATGAAATCGGACATTGACCAGTATAAACAAAACTTTATTACTAAGAAAGTCGTTATTGATAATAAAAATAAACTATGGAAACAAGCTGTACCGATTTGTTTTGAAGAAGATACATATAGCGAGGCAGTTTAAAATGAACGCAGAAAATATTAAATCAGGATTTCAATTATTAGCAACTTCGATTAAAACTATTGATTTTATTAACAGCTTTACTTATTACGAGGATAATGAAGAAATAGAAAGAAATTTTGATGTAACTTATGAAATCGATGACATTTCGCACGATGACGAAGAAGATACAATAATGGGCACTATTTCTTTGAACGTAATAGCAATGGTAAAGAATAAGGAAGCTGAAATGAAATTCAATTTGGTTATCCAAGGTTGTTTTATTTCAGAAGAAGATATTAAAACTGAAGACTTTAAAAATATGCTTGAAATAAACGGATGTGCTACATTATACTCAATAGCAAGATCTATTGTTTTAAACATTTCCAGTCAAGCGTGTTTTGGAGCACATGTTCTTCTCCCCATGATTAATCTTTTTAAATTAAAAGATAAAAAGGAAGAAAGCACCGAAAATAAATAGTATATTTTATAACATGTAAAACAAATATTCTTAACCATCTACCTGGGGGTCAAGAGGTCGGGAGTTCGAATCTCCCCACTCCGACCATGAAAATAATGGTAACAAAGAGGACGGTTTTATCCGTCCTTTTTGCTTGCGATAACGCACTTTATACCGTTGTTGGATTTTGTGTATAAGCTATATAATTAAATAATCCTTGTGCAAAGTAATCCCCGCTGTCGGCGTACAGCAAAAACCGATCAAAAGTATCGATATTCTTTGGATCACTCGTTAAAAATAAACGGTATTTAACAATTTTAAAAACTGCTTTGATTTCTATTTTAAAGCGTAGTAATCTTGTAATGAAGGTGTTATTTATTATTTAAAGGAGGCAAAGAAAACAAATTATGGATATTATGATTGAAAATATGCCGGCATATCGGATTGCTTATATCAGGCAGACCGGCCCTTATGGAATGAACAATGTGCAAACAATGGAAGAATTAAAAAGATGGGCAAAATTGAACAATTTACTGAATGACGAATCCATAATCCTTGGAATTGCTCAAGATAATCCTGAGACTACGAAACCTGAAAACTGTCGTTACGATACCTGCATTGTCGTTTCAAACGACGATTCAGCAGCGAGAGGCTCTGTAACAGAAGGTAATATCGTTGGAGGAAAATATGCGGTTTTTAAAATTCAACATACAGCAGAAGCTG
This sequence comes from uncultured Oscillospiraceae bacterium, assembly GCA_964612345.1. Taxonomy (GTDB): domain Bacteria; phylum Bacillota; class Clostridia; order Peptostreptococcales; family Anaerovoracaceae; genus Anoxybacterium. Next base: position 1,904 of record CAZTEH010000007.1, read on the forward strand.
TTCAGAAAGCGTGGATAGATATTTTTCCGGAACTATTAAGGCTGGGATATCAAGTTGATGAAGCAAGACCAATCATCGAAAGGTATATCGCCCGGATGGTTAATCATCACCATTGTGAAATCTGTGTACCCGTATACTAAAAACCAAAAAAAGTAAGTAAGCCCCGGGCATGGTATCGCATACAAAATGCCCGAGTCTTAAGTGAAGTTATGAATCTGTTTCATTTGCCCATTCATTCAGCTTTCTCATGGTTTCCTCATAAGTCTTCTGGCTGATTTCCGGAAGCTCGCCGCCGAGTGCATCTTTTGCTGCTGCGAAGCCTTCATCAATAGCAGAAATCAGTTCCGACAGCTTTGATTTGTCTCCGCCGGAAATTGAAATCGCGAAATCAACCAATCGATCGCTAACTGCATTTACTCCAAATTCACCGTCCTCGGAGACTGCCTGCGTCGCCGCTTCAACATCCTCTGTGGTGATCCCCAGTTTGTTCAGTAAATCTTTGGAAGAATCTTCTGCAGAAGTCTTATAATTATTGTTCTGCTTCAAAATCAGTTGCTCCACAAGCTTACGCAGATTTTCCGTGGCTGCCTCAGCCTCTGCTTTTAAAGAAGCGATATCCGCGGCATCAAGCTTATTGCTTGTTACCTTTGAATAAGTGACGGATGCTTCCTGCTTGGTTCCGATTTCTATGGAATCGACTTTCGCACTTTGATCTGCCTGTGATACCTTGGTCGACTTTTCCGCTGAAGACTGACTTGTAGATTTTGTTGTGCCGGTTATGCCGTATCGCTGGCTGGTATTAATTTCATTCATCATTTGATCTCCTCCCTTCAGGACATACTCCATATTTTCTATATCGGCAAAACTTGGAAAAACTTTATATTCGGATACATATCCCGGGCAATCGGCGAATAAATTGTACTAGCATTCAAGGATGCAAGTTTTATTCGGGGAGGGATAATATTGACGAATAGAGTCATTACAGGAGTTTCAACCGTAATTTTAGGAGCGCTGATCGCTTGCGTACCTAATTTCATACTGACAGTTTGTCCCTATTGTCAAAGCATGATGGGGAAATGTACCTGGGCGGCAAAGGCAGAATTCGGGGTTGGCGCATTGATCGCATTTCTGGCAATCCTGCTGGCTTTTGTAGAATCGAAAGAAATACGAATGGGAATCAGCACGGCGCTTGGCTTTATCGGAATTTTTGCAGCATTGATTGCAAAAGTTCTAATCGGTTTTTGCGACGGAAGCTGCAGCCCGGAGTGCAGCTGCAGTCCGCTCACTGCTCCGCTGATGATGGCGCTGGGTATTTTGCTGGCAGTTATTTCTTTTATCAATGTTTTCTATTTGAGTCGTGCGAAAAATACATAGTCCTTTTTTCTCCTGGTTATATTATCATTAGGAGGCGATAAAATGGATGATCGATTGAAACAACTGGAGGAAATACAGAAAAAAAGGGAAGAAATCCTAATCGCAAAGATGGCTGATCGATTAATGGCAGAAGGCGGCACGGATTCGGACCCCGCAATAGCCCAATTGGACAATGACGGAAATGCATCCAGGCAGCTATACAGTGCAATTGGACATGAAACGCTGCAAAGCGAGGATGATGCGAAATCACGCAAGATGATCGAAAATGCGAAACCGTCTTTGCCATATCATGATAATCAGTTTCACAGTTTCTAGGAGGATACGTACCAGATGAAAATAAGGCGCTGCACATTGTGTGGCGCCATATTCATGGGTGAATAGTATGACAGTGGGCTTACTTTAGAACAAAGGGGGAGTTATAAGTATGAACAGCCCATTGTATGGCAAATTCCGTGTATCGCAAAGGTACAAAGGAGTGTCCCATAAAGGGATCGACCTGGTCGGCGTTGACAGCAAAGAAATCCATTCTACCGTAGATGGACTGGTCGAGGCTGCAAGGTGGGACGTAAAGTCGGGTACGGCAGGAATCGATACGGATTACGGTATGGGACAGTATGTAAGGATAAGGGCCATTGATACGAAGTATATGTATTATTTCGCCCATATGTCGGAACTGCTTGTTTCTGCCGGGCAGAGCGTCAAAAAAGGCGATGTAATCGGCATCGAGGGAAGCACAGGCAATGCAACAGGACCTCATGTCCATTATGAGATTCGCAGGACCACAAGCAGCACCACATTTTTGAATGTCAGTGAACTGAGCGGCATTCCGAATGAACTGGGCACCTATGTTCAGGAGGAAGCAGCGTTGGAGGAAGCCAGAAGAATCATTCGGGAAAAAGCAGGCCTGGATGATAATACAATGAATTATCTGGAGTCTTATCGATATGGAGATGAACTCATCCTCAAGCTGGCAGCGGCAATGAACTGAACGTGAAAAATATGCTCCGGGTTTGATTTTGTTAAACCCGGAGTTTTGCTTTTTATGCTCCGGGCTGTGACTTTTTCGCCGGTGTGCGTTTTTTCTTTGCGGCGGCTGCGCCTTGATTTTGCTCGATGCTTCTCTTCAGGGCATCCATTAAATCGATGACGTTGCTCGGTTCTTCCTCTTTTGCGGCAACGATCTCTTTGCCCGCGATTTTCTGCTCAATTAAATCGCGCAGCCGTTCCTGATATTCGTCATTGTAAAGGGAAGGGTCGAAGGGCTTCACCATGGATTGGATCAGTGTCTTTGCCATGGTCAGTTCTGATTCATTCAGCTCGGGCTTTACGAAGGATTTGGGGATCTCTTTAATATCATCCTCAAAGAACATGGTGCTGACCAATATATTGTCCTGTGCCGGAATGATGGCGAGAAGGGTTTCCTTGTTGCCCATGATGGTTTTTGCGATGGCAACCTTATTCTCGTCCTTCATTGCGGTGCGCAGGAGCTCGAAGGCTTTCTCGCCGCCTGTTTCAGGCACCGTATGATACGATTTTTCATAATAAATCGGGTTGATGGTATCCAGATCCGCAAAATGGAGAATCTGGATGGTTTTATCCTTTTCCGTTTTTATTTTCTCAAAATCGTCATCGGTCACGATGACATATTTATCCTTGTCATATTCAAATCCCTTTATGATATCGCTGCTGGTTACCTCTTTGCCGCAGTGGGCGCAGGTCTTTTTATATCTGATTCTGGAATGGTCTTCCTTGTGCAGCTGATTGAAATGCACGTCATTATCCTGCGTGGCCGTATATAAAGCGACGGGAATATAAACCAATCCGAAGGAAATTGCTCCTTTATGCGATACTGCCATTTTCATACCTCTTTCATTTTTTATTTTAGTATAAGGAAAATCAGGGAAATTATTCGAACGATCACGATGATAAAATGAAATTTAACCAATATTTGACAATTTCAAAACGTGTAATTAACGATACAGAATTTAATAGAAATAAAATGTTTTGAAATAATATGAATGGAGGTGATTTTATGCATCAATGGAACGAACAACAAGCATTAAGAGCGCTCAATGGAAATGTAGCCGCCCAAAATAAGGTAATTTCATGTTATGGCGGTCTTTACGGCTTGACAGCATGCTCGGCCTATGACTATCTATGCGATCATTGCGGGTATCATGTCGGCGATATGGTGGTAAAAGAAAACTAAGGCAGAGCATGAAAAATTTACTTGTAATATAAAATCTCACACAGGTTAAATTAATACCACAAAGGAGGTGAGTATAAATGGCAAGTAATAACAGCCCAGTAAAACCAAGTGCAAAGAATGGATTAAACAACATGAAGACTGAAATTGCTAACGAACTTGGAATTTCCGGTTACGACACAATGGATAAGGGAAATCTTACCGCTAGACAGAATGGTTACGTTGGCGGCTATATGACAAAGAGATTAGTTGAAATGGCAGAACAACAGTTATCAGGAAAATAAAGTTTAGTTAATCATTAAAATAAATCAGCTTATGAATATTAATCCATAAGCTGATTTTAATTTAGGAAGAAAGAAAATAATGGATAATAGAAGCAAAGAAAAAAGGAATGCAAATAGCAATACAAACTTTAGTACATTTCCATTAGCCAATACTGTGAAAACAGATAAGGATTCCAAAGCGACATTGCCTTCGGAAGATGATGTGGATGAAGTAAAGGATTGGGTTGATTTCAAAGAAATGTAACAACAGAATAAAGTATAGATTTAAGGAGAAGGAGGAAACAGAATGAAGCTTTCTTTAAGGCAGAATGCAGAAATTGAGCGCATGAAATCGGAAATCGCCCATCAATACGGCGTGGATGATTTTGAAGACATTGACAGAGGCAAGGTTTCTTCAAGATCCAATGGGGATATCACGAGAACCTTGGTGGAATTGGCTGAAAGAAAGATGAAATAAAAAAAGTATTATGATAAATGAGGTGCGGCTTCGAAAGAGGCCGCATTTAATCTATTGTTTTTATAATTTTCAGAAAAGTAATTTTTTTTATTGACACTATTTAGTCAGTATGTTAGCATAAAATTAAATTATGTAATTAATTACATTAAAACGTCATATGTAATGCAAAATATTATTTAAAATGTTCTAATTTAAGGTCTTAGTACAATGTAATTGATTATAATTTATCGCCATATTATCAGTTTTAGCTGCATAATCTGAAGTTTGCAGACAGAGGCTTCGGAAAAGAAAGGAGATTATAATGAGCACCATCGAAAAAAAGAAATTAAAAGAATTTGAAGACACGGAGTTTTCATTATCTGCTGTACCAACCAAGCATCAATCGCAAGGTTTATGGGCCGCAATGGTAGTACTTGTCGGGTTTACATTCTTTACTCCGAGTATGACCGCGGGTGGCAATCTAGGCATTGGCATGAATTTGGTTAACTTTTTCCTCGCTGTAGTAATAGGAAATGCTTTTCTTGGATTATATTGTGGAACGCTGGGCTATATTGGACAGAAAACAGCCCTCTCACTCGATCTTTTGGCACAACATTCCTTTGGAAGCATAGGTTCTTATCTTCCATCCGCCATCATCAGTTTTACACAAATTGGTTGGTTTGGTGTGGGTGTGGCGATGTTTGCCATTCCGGTATCCGGCCTTACGAATGTGCCTGTATGGATGCTCATCATAATTACAGGCGTTGTTATGACTTTAACGGCTTATTATGGTATCAAAGCTCTGGCGGTATTGGGCTCTATCGCGGTGCCTCTCATTGCTGTTCTCGGTGTTTATTCTGTAAACTGGGGCATCAATGAAGTTGGAGGCTTTATAAATGTTTTCTCAGAGAATCCGGAAAAACCTTTGACATTGGCCGCCGGCATTGGAATCGTAGTCGGTTCGTTTATTAGCGGCGGTACCGCAACACCGAACTTTTCACGATTTGCGAAAACCCCGAAGGTTGCTATTATTGCTACGGTGGTTGCATTCTTCATAGGCAATTCAATCATGATGGTCTTTGGAGCGGTAGGTGGAGCAGTTACAGGTGTGCCGGATATCTTTGATATCCTTATCCTTCAGGGCTTGGCGCTTCCGGCTGTTATTACACTTGGCTTGAACATTTGGACTACAAACAACAACGCTTTATATACTGCAGGATTGGGTGTATCCAATATCACTAAGATTCCAATGAAGCCCCTGGTACTTGTTGCAGGTGGTGTTGGAACCATAACCGCTATTTGGCTGTACTATAATTTTGTCAGCTATCTAAGCATACTGAGTGGCATGATTCCACCGGTTGGTGCTGTACTTATCATTCATTACTATATGAACAAAAAAGAATATAGCGATGAAAATTATCAGGCGAAAAAAATGAATATAGGAAGCATTTTAGCAGTAATCTGCGGTGCGCTTGTTGGATTATTAGTGCCATGGGGTGTAGCACCTTTAAATGCATTGGTCGTTTCCGGTGTGATCTGCTACATTTCAGAACATATCGCACGTTCAAAGGTGACTGAATAATTGAGAAACCTCGCTGAGGCTTTGACGATCAGAGAAAAGGAGTTTATCATGCTGATTAAGAATATTAATATAGAAAATGCTTCTGAAACCACGGATATCCGTGTATCGGACGGTAAGTTTGAAAAAATAGCGAAAGACCTGTCTCCTTTGCCGGGGGAGGAAGTGATTGATTGTAAGGGATGCATGGCATTGCCCCCCTTCATTGAATCCCATGTGCATCTGGATACCTGTCTGACGGCAGGAGATCCCTGCTGGAATCTTAGCGGAACGCTGTTCGAGGGAATCGAATGCTGGTCGAAGCGAAAGGAAAAGCTATCAAAGCAGGACGTAAAGGATCGAGCGGGAAGAGCAATCAGAAAGCAGGCTGCCAACGGAATACAATTTGTACGAACGCATGTGGATGTTACGGATCCTTCCCTCATTGCCATGGAGGGCATGCTCGAGCTTCAACAGGAAATGAAGGGTATTGTAGATATTCAGATCGTTGCGTTCCCTCAGGAAGGGATTCAGTCCTATCCCAATGGGGAGGAACTGATGATCAATGCAGTGAAGATGGGTGCAGACTGTGTCGGTGCAATTCCGCATTTTGAATTTACTCGGGAATATAGTGTGGAGTCATTAAATTTCGCTATGAAGCTGGCTGAAAAATACGATAAACTTGTTGATGTGCACTGTGATGAAATTGATGACGAGGCTTCCCGTGGCCTGGAAACGTTGGCCTGCCGTGCATACGAGTATGGTATGGGGGAACGTGTAACTGCAAGCCACACAACGGCAATGCACTCTTATAACAATGCCTACGTATCCAAACTGTTCCGACTTCTAAAAATGAGCGGAATAAACTTTGTGTCAAATCCGTTGGTTAATACCCACCTCCAAGGCAGAATGGACACCTATCCAAAGCGAAGAGGGGTCACCAGAGTAAAAGAATTACTTGCAGCCGGCATCAATGTATCCTTCGGTCATGACGACCTTTTTGATCCGTGGTATCCGCTTGGAGATGGAAACATGCGTGATGTGGTGCATATGGGACTGCACGTCTGCCAGATGATGGGCTATGAAGAAATACTTAATTCCTATCAATTGATAACCCATAATGCGGCAAGGACGCTTAATCTTAGTAATTATGGCATCAAGGAGGGAAATCCTGCAGACTTTATCGTACTGGATGCAAACAACTTCTATGATGCGCTAAATGAGAAATCAGCCCTTTTATATTCCTATCGAGGAGGCAAGTTGATTGCGTCTACCTCACCCGGAACAAAAAAAATATATTTCTAAAAACCATATAGAATATACAAAGCATGGGCAGAAGAGTTGATATACAAACTCTTCTGCTTATTGTATAATTATAGAAAAGTAAAAAGGCTTGAAATCTTGTAAGAAAAGGAAGGTGAAGATACTTGAATATTAAAGCTGTAGCAAAAAAAGCAGGCGTTTCGGTTGCTACAATATCAAGAGTTTTAAACCATCCGGAGGCAGTTGCTCCTGATACAAGAGAACACATTTTAAATGTAATGGAAAGTTTGAACTATACCCCGAACTGGTTTGCGAGAGGTTTAAAGCTAAACCGTACCAGTGTCATAGCACTTTTTATCCCGGATATACTTGATTTGGGCTATATGGAAATTGCAAAGGGTGTAGAAGATGTAGCCCATCAGAAAAATTATAATATCATGCTTTGTACCACGGAGGAAGACAGAAACAAGGAAAAAGGATATATTGAAGATTTTATGGCTAGAAAGGTGGATGGGATCATACTGGTCTCTTCTTCTTTAAATAAAAATGACTTGACTCAAATAAAAAAGCAAGAGGTCCCGGTCGTCCTGGTTGGAAAAAATGAAGGGCTGATCGGAGAAAATATTGTATATACAGACTATATAACAGCAACGGCTGAAGCGGTGAAACATATGATTGAAGTAGGTCACCGAAAATTAGGAATGATTTACGGGAGCCGTCCAAAGGTCGAGAATATGGACAAACGGGAAGGTTTCATGAAAACCATAACGGAAGAAGGTCTAATCTATCAACCGGAACATATAGTAGAAGAAGAAAACAGCATAGAAGGCGGCTATCTTGGTGCAAGCAAGCTGCTAAATTTAAAGGACAGGCCCGAGGCGATCTTCGTTACATCGGACATTATGGCGATTGGAGCAATGGAGAAAATAAAGCAGTCAGGACTTAAGATTCCGCAAGATATTGCAGTAGTTGGATTTGATAACTTAAAAATATCCGGCTACATCGAGCCAAAGCTGACAACAGTAGCAAAGCCTATGTACCGAATGGGCTTGATAGCGGCAAGACTGCTTTTTGATCTGATGGAGGATGAAGGGGACGGTGAACCTCAGGAAATATTAATACAGTCGAAACTCAAGGTCCGTAAGTCCTGTGGACATAAAGACAGGGTAAAGGAAATATTCTAGCCACTAAGGAGGGAGATAGAATGACACTTGCCGTAGATTTTATGGGATTGAAACTCAAGAATCCAATTATAGTAGCTGCCGGACCATGGTCAAGGAATGGCGAAATGATAAAAAAGGCATTCATGGCAGGGGCCGGTGCTGTCGTCACAGAGACCATCGTCAATGAAGTAAATATTGACGTAAGACCACGTGTCGCATATTATAACGGCGGTGTACAAAATATCCGGCTATACAGTGATATCCTGTTGGAAGAGTGGGAGAGGGAAATAGACATAGCAAAAAGTCATGACGGCATTGTGATCGCCAGTGTCTGTGCCCAGACCTCTTCGGAAATCAGTTACATAGCCGGCAAGATGGAAAAGGTGGGCGTGGACGCTATTGAACTTGGCCTTGCCTCTCCTATGGGGGAAGGATTGGAAGTAATGGCGGCCAGCGCGGAAAAGATTTATGAGATGACCAGAAAAGTAGTGAACAGTGTAGATATTCCGGTCATGGTAAAGCTTTCCCAAAACGTAACCAATATGTCAAAGGTTGCATGCGCGGTAGAGAAGGCCGGCGGCAGTGCCATCAGTGCGATTGATACGGTTCGCTGCATCTTAGGTGTGGATATCAAAGGAAGGAAACCATATTTGCCAACTTATGGAGGATACTCCGGCCCTCCGATTAAACCTTTGGGACTTGCTTCTGTTGCGACGATTGCCCAGAGTACAAAACTGCCGGTATGTGGGATAGGCGGGATTGAAACCTATGAAAACGTTTTGGAATATATGATGCTGGGTGCGTCCGTAATTCAAATGGGTACAGCACTTATGGTCAACGGATTTGAACATATCGAATCAGTGAAAATAGATTTGGAAGCATGGATGGAGGAAAACGGAATTGAGGATCTGTCGGAGATCAGAGATGCTGCCTTATCCGGTATTAAATCCTTTGATGAAATTCAAGTAGAACCCAAAGTATCTCGTTTGAACAGTGAATGCATACGGACGGATTGTGAGAGATGTTCAAAATGCTGCGTTTATGAAGCCATTTCCAAAGCGGATGCCGGAATTGTAATTAAAGTGGATAAATGTAGAGGCTGCGGTCTTTGCTGTGCTATTTGTCCCGACAAAAAAATTGATTTGATTTGGCCGTAAAGAAGCAGCAGGGTGCCAACTACAATCGCAATAAAACAGGCAAACTTTGTAACTAGTAACGTTTCCTCGTATATTTATGTTTTTTTCTTGAAACTTCAATTATTTAGTGACATAATAAAGTAGAAAATTAAGATGGAATTGGAGCAATGTTGGTAAGATGAATATTAAAGAAATTGCAAAAAAAGCCGGCGTTTCTGTTGCAACTGTATCAAGAGTTCTGAATCATCCGGATAGTGTAGCTCCTGATACGAAGGAACGGATACTGAATGTAATAGAAGAATCGGAATACACTCCAAATTGGTTTGCGAGAGGTTTGAATTTCAATAAAACGGACACCATAGGTCTGCTTATTCCGAACATATTAAATCCTAGTTACATGGAGATCGCCAAGGGAGTTGAGGATGTCGCTCACCAGAAGGATTATACGACCCTGCTTTGCAATGCGGAAAATGCGGTGGAAAAGGAAAGAAAATATGTAGATTCCCTGCTGAAAAGAAGAGTTGACGGCATTGTACTTGTTTCATCGCTTCTTGAGAACGAAGATGTGGAAGGGATTCGGAAGCAAGGAATTCCGGTCGTTCTGATCGGTGAAAACAAGGGGGGTATCAATGACGTGCCCATTGTAAGAATCGATTGTGAAGGCGCGGCTTATAAAGCGGTGAGGCATCTGATCGACATCGGATATAAGGACATCGCGATCATATACGGTACAACGCCGGAAAGAGAAAACAAAAGAAAGATTGAAGGATACAAGCAGGCGCTGGCAGAGGATGGCATAACGGAACGGGAAGAATATATCCAGGAAGCTGCAAATACCATAGAAGGCGGATACATAGCGGCAAAGCGGCTCATCGATATAAAAAGAAGACCGAGAGCGATCTTTACCTCTTCCGATCTCCTGGCCTTCGGAGCGATTGACGCCATGAAGGATCACGGGATCAAAGTGCCGGAAGAAATCGCATTTGTCGGCTTTGATAATATAAGAATGTCCAATTTGATCGACCCGAAGCTTACAACGGTAGAAAAACCGATGCATAAAATGGGAGTTGTCGGCGCCAGATTATTGTTCGATATCATCGATTCCAAAGGAGAAGATAGTAACAGCAGGGAGATCCTGCTGCAGTCCAAGTTGAAAATAAGAAAATCCTGTGGACACAGGGAGAGAATCGGAGAAATATTCTAATGAAAACAGATTTTTTAGGTTTAAAGATGAAGAACCCCGTCATCGTATCGGCAGGTCCGTGGAACAGGGATGGGAGAAGCATAAGAAAAGGAATTGCAGCGGGAGCCGGCGCTGTAATTACGGAGACCATCGTCAGCGATGCCTTGCTCGATGTGCGGCCGCGTATTGCGTATAATGGGCAGGGAGCACAGAATATCAGACTATACAGCGATATCCAGGTAGAAGGCTGGCAAAGAGAAATGGATATTGCGAAAAGCAAGGAAGGAATCGTCATAGCAAGTGTTTCGGCCCATACTCCGTCGGAGCTTGCGTATCTGGCGATGAAGATGGAGAAGTTTGGCGCGGATGCAATTGAACTTGGCATTTCATCTCCGATGGGCGAATCTTTGGAAGTAGTTGCATCCGATGCGGAGCGAGTCTATGAAATGACCAAGGAAGTAGTCCGCAACGTTAAAATTCCGGTCATTGCCAAACTGTCCCAAAATGCCACCAATATCTCAAAGGTTGCGAAAGCCGTAAAGAGCGCCGGAGGTTCAGGCGTCAGCGCCATCAATACGGTCCGATGTATTCTCGGTGTTGATATTGACACCATGGAACCCACTTTATCGACCTACGGCGGATATTCCGGAGCGCCAATCCGGCCTCTGGGGCTTGCTTCTGTGGCGACCATTGCCCAGGCGGTGGACATTCCGATCTGCGGGATCGGAGGAATCGAAAACTATAAAAATGTTCTGGAATATATTATGCTTGGAGCTTCTGCCGTAGAAATCGGTACTGCGGTAATGGTAAACGGATTTGAGCGGATCACAGAGATCGTAAACGATCTGGACCGGTGGGCGGATGAAAAAGGCGTAAAAGAAGTGAAGTCGATCAGAGGTGCGGCTTTAAAGAATCTGAAGTCCTTTGAAGAGATCAAAATAGAGCCGGTAGTCAGCCGCATCGACAGTACGGTCTGCAATGCCGACTGCGAAGCCTGTGTAAAAGCATGCATTTACGGGGCGATCCGAAAAGAAGGCAATGCGATGATACTGGACGCTGAAAAATGTACCGGCTGCGGTCTTTGCACCTTTGTCTGCCCTGACAAAAAGTTCAGATTGGACTGGTAAACAGTAAAAAAATGAAGCGGGTCGTTGAATTTGTCGTTTTTAATGACATTCAAACATGGCCTGCTTTTTTGTTTCTGCGGTGCATTGTTTTCATTATTTTAAATTTTTAGAAGATTTAATTTAAGAAATCCCTTGCATAATTTATAAAAGGTGTTAAAATGAAACTGCGTGTAACTGGTTTCACAACGATGGCATTATTATAATAAATTGTTATTAATTTAGGCAAATCAGTACCGGTTATTACTTTATAACCCTTATGAAAAACGAAATTAACCGAATTTTATTAAATGAGAGAAGGAGTTGAAAAATTTGAGTAAGGTAGTAAAAGCTAAGTACACTGCTGATGCTGTAGACGGTTTCACACCAAGAACAGCAATGGAAGAAGCAGCAAGATGCTTACTATGTGAAGATGCCCCATGTAGCAAAGGATGTCCAGCGGGGACAGACCCAGGGAAATTCATCCGGTCAATCAGATTTAGAAATGTAAAGGGTGCAGCTGAGACAATTAGAGAGAACAATGTTTTAGGCGGAAGCTGCGCAAGAGTATGCCCTTATGACAGACTTTGTGAAGAATTTTGCAGCAGATGCGGCATCGACAAACCGATCCAGATTGGGAAATTACAGAGATTCGCTGTCGAGCAGGAAAAAGCTCACAAAATGAAGACATTAACAGCTCCTGCAAAGAAAAAGGCTGAGAAAGTAGCTTGCATCGGATCCGGTCCTGCTTCCCTTGCTTGTGCGGCAAAACTTGCACAGGCTGGCTATCCGGTCACGATCTTTGAAGCGGCAGAAAAAGCCGGTGGAGTACTTACATATGGAATCACACCTGCAAGATTACCGCAGCACGTTGTTGATTTTGACATCAAGACAGTAAAAGATTTAGGCGTAAAATTCGTATTTGATACAAAAGTTGGCGAAGACATAACCGTTGACGAATTAAAGAAAGCCGGATTCAAGGCGATCTTCGTAGGCGCAGGCCTGTGGGATGCCAAGATTCCTGAAATCCCTGGAAAAGACCTGAAAGGCGTTACGAATGCAATTGACTTCTTAAAGGCAGCAAGAGAATCCAAGGGTACTTTTGATCCTGGCAAGCGAGTTGTTGTAATCGGTGGCGGAGACGTTGCTATGGACTGCGCAACATCAGCGAAGCTTTTAGGAGCAGAAAATGTAATGGTTTATTACAGAAGAACTCTGGAAGAAGCGCCTGCTAACATGACTGAACTTCAGTATGCAACTTCACTTGGTGTTACCATTACCACAAACTTTGCACCAAAAGAAATGATCGGCAATAAGAAAGTTGAATTCGCTGTATTCAAAGGAAGAGATGGAGTTTCCGAAGCGAAGGTTGCAGTTGACACAGTAGTATTTGCAATCGGCCAGGCTCCTGAAGACCTAACTAAGATCGCACCTGTTAAAGTAACAGAAAAAGGAACAATTGCTGCGAATGCAAAAGGCAAGACGAACGTTGCTGGAATCTATGCGGCTGGTGATGCGGTAAATGGCGGAAAGACCGTTGTTGAAGCAGTAGCGGCAGGAAAAGAAGCGGCAGCTGAAATCATTGCATACCTTGAAAAGAAAGAAGGTGTAAAGTAAGATGGCTGTTAAAAAAGATTTATCAATAAATTATTTAGGCGTTAATTGTGAAAACCCGTTCTTCCTTTCATCATCACCAGTTGGTGGGAATTACGATATGGTTCGGAAAGCTTACGAAGCAGGATGGGGCGGAGTTTTCTTCAAAACCGTCGGTATCTTCGTAGCGGACGAATGTTCACCTCGATTCGACCAGACAAACAAAGAAGGTCTACCTTGGCTTGGATTCAAAAACATGGAACAGATTTCCGACAAGCCAACGGAAAAGAACTTTGAGTTCATGTATAAACTGAAGAGAGATTATCCGGATAAGATCATGGTTGCAACAATCATGGGAAGCTCAGACGATGAATGGAAGCAGCTTGCTAAAATGTGTGATCAGGCTGGTGCTGACCTTATCGAAGGTAACTTCTCCTGCCCGCAGATGACAAGCCATGCAATGGGATCCGATGTAGGTTCTACACCTGATCTGGTAAGACAGTACAGTAAAGCAGTTACTTCCGTTACAAAGACTCCTTTTATCGCAAAGATGACTCCAAACGTAACGAACATGGTTCTTCCTGCACGTGCTGCCATCGAAGGCGGAGCTGCCGGTGTTTCTGCGATCAACACAGTTAAGTCCATCACAAACATCGACTTCGAAAACATGACGGGTATGCCGGTTGTAAACGGTAAATCCTCCATTTCCGGCTATTCCGGAGCTGCTGTAAAGCCAATCGCATTAAGATTCGTCGCTCAGATGCTGCAGGATGAAATGCTAAAGAACGTTCATATCAGCGGTATCGGCGGGATCGAAACATGGAGAGATGCTTTGGAATTCCTCGTATTGGGATGCAGAAATATTCAGGTTACCACAGCGATCATGCAGTACGGTTATAGAATCGTGGAAGATATGATCAGCGGCGTAAGCCACTTCATGGATGAAAGAGGATATAACAAGGTTGACGAATTCATCGGATCAGCATTAGGAAACCTCATCCCTGCTGAAGAACTAAACAGAGATTTCAAGGTTGTTCCTAACATTGATGAGAAGAAATGTATCGGCTGCGGCAGATGCTACATCTCCTGCTACGATGCAGCTCATCAGGCGATCGACTGGGATGGTAAGAAGAGAAGACCGAGCATCAACGACGAGTGCGTTGGCTGTCACCTCTGCTTGAATGTATGTCCTGTTCAGGGATGCATCACACCGGGCGAAATCAAATGGAAAGAAGGCAGAAAGCCTATTGAAATCGCTCTGAAGCACAACTACGAATAAACTACATAATAGTAACTCTTAACAATATAACCAACCCTTAATAAGCAAGACAGCTCTGTTAAAACAGGGCTGTTCTTGTTTTTTGTTCCCCTCTTTTTAAAACCCGGAATATATGGTATAATAAACCATAAGTCATATGGAGGACGTTATGCAGAAAATCTTAATTATCGAAGATGAGCCAAACATCAGAGAACTGGTGCTATATAATCTGAGCCAGAACGGTTATGAAGGACTGGCAGCCGAGGATGGCCTGCAGGGCTTAGCAATGGCTCGCAGTGAAAAGCCGGACCTGATCCTGCTCGACATCATGCTCCCGGGAAAAAACGGCTATGACATTTGCAAAGAGCTGAGAGCGGAAGGAAATAAAACTCCGGTTATCATGCTGACTGCAAAAAATGAAGAGATCGATAAGGTTCTGGGACTTGAATTCGGAGCTGACGATTATATCTCCAAGCCATTTGGCATTCGCGAGCTCATGGCTCGGATCAAAGCGGTGCTGAGAAGATACGAAATCAGTCCTGATCAGGAAGCCTCCGCGAATGGTTCGGGGATCGCATCCGGTGCAGGGATTACGATCGGTGACCTTACGATCAATATAGAGAGGCATGAAGTAAAAGTGGCGGACAAGCCTTTGGAGTTGACCTTAAAGGAGTTTGACCTGCTCCGGGTACTCGCTGAGAACAGGGGCAGAGTGATGACAAGGGACCAGCTTCTGGATAAAGTCTGGGGATTTGAATATATCGGCGAGACAAGAACCGTGGATGTCCATGTCAGATACCTGAGAAAAAAGCTCGGAGATGAGGATAACGAAGGAAAATATATTCAGACGGTTCGCGGGATCGGATACAAGATACAATAAAGGCGACTGCCGGGCATATTTTCTCGAAAATCCGCTCGCTTACAATTGACTGAAGGCTCGGACGGTTTTCTATGAAAACATGCCGTCGCGTCACCAGAAACGGTTTTTTAAGAGAATTCCCCGGCGCGGCTCGTTATGAATATTGATTTGAATATTCCGATTCCTGTAATCTGATTATATTTCAGTAATAAAAGAGGTAAAGAATGAAAAAACGGTTTCTGCTATTTTCTATAAGCCTGATTTTGATCAGCGTTATTATTACCAGTGTGATTTCGATCAACGTCAATATCAAGAGCTTCATTTCGGAACGGGAAAATGAGCTTTTAACTTATTGCAGGCTCATTAATATGGCCCTGGTTGAGTCATACGAGACCGGAATAAAGGTTGATTATATGGAGACAGCGAAGGATTTTTCAGGTGAGATGGGGATCCGTCTGACCTTTATTGATATGGAAGGAAATGTTCTGGCAGATTCCACGGCAGGGCCGGACTATATCAAGATGGAGAACCATCTTGGCAGGGAAGAAATAACGGAAGCAATCCTTTCCGGTACAGGGGAAAGCAGCAGAAAGAGCAGCACCCTCGGTTCGGAATTCCTCTACGTTGCAGATACTCTGGAATATCAGGGAGACAAGGTGCTGATCACCCGTGTCGCTCTTGAGATAGACAAGCTGAGAATGATCAACGACTACATCGTGAAAACGTCGCTGATCTCTTCTCTGGTTGGGATCATAATTGCTGCAGTGATTGCGATTGCTTATACGACCACTCTCTTGAAGCCCATCAATGAGATGGAAAAGCGGCTGAAAGTGACCATGGAGGAAAATAAAAAGACCGAACAGATACGGAAGGACTTTGTAGCAAATGTGACCCATGAACTGAAGACTCCGCTGACCTCCATTTCCGGTTTTGTGGAAACCCTGCAGGACGGAGCTGCGGAGGATCCGGAAGTCCGAAACAAGTTTCTTGATATTATTGCCATTGAGGCCGCAAGGCTGAAACGGCTCATCGAGGATATCCTAATCATTTCCGATATCGAAAATAAGCGTGAAGTCAATACAGACAGCGACATCAATGTGAGAGAATCCATTGAAGAAATCATTGCTTCAATGGAACCGATCGCAGAGGCGAAGAAAGTAAAAATCGTTGCTCATTATGCGTATGAAATCTATATCGGAGGGAATCCCGACCGGTTTAAACAGCTCATGGTCAATCTGATTGAGAATGCGGTGAAGTATTCCTATGATGGCGGAACGGTTTCCGTCACGGCAGAAAGAAAAGAAGGAAAAGTAGTGATCCGTGTAAAGGATGAAGGGATCGGGATTTCAGAGGAGAATCGGTCAAGGATCTTTGAACGGTTTTATCGTGTCGATAAATCACGTTCTCAAAAGGTGGGAGGGACCGGCCTTGGTCTATCCATCGTAAAGCATATTGCAGCATTGTTTGAAGCGGAAATCAGAGTGGAAAGCGAACACGGAAAAGGTTCGACATTCACCGTGATCTTTAAAGGGTAAGGGCGCATCCATACCGGTTCAGAAACTCCTGCCTTTTTTTGTAATCCGGAAGAACGCTGCCTACACGCCGCCAAAATGACCGGTCATGATTCATATGAAGCAGATGGCAAAGCTCGTGAACAACAACATAGTCTATGATCTCGAGCGGAGCCATTACCAATCGATAATTAAAGGTCAGCTCTTTATTCGTATTGCAGCTTCCCCATTGTTTATTGGACTCTACGACTTCAATGAGTTTGGGCTTGACCCGAAGCTGCTGCTGGTAGATCTTTATTCGCTCTCCAACAATTTTTTTACAACTGGTAATGTAGAATTTTTTTAGTCTCTTTTCTGATTCTTCTTCCTCTAAATCATTAATCTTAATTAATTCTTCGAGCAAGTATTCTTTTCCCATATAGAGGAGTTTTTCTTTCATCTGCTAACCTCATGCCTTTCCTTTTCACGTGATTATATCAAATGCTGACTTTCAATACAATGAAATATAGTATAATGATTCCGTTGATTAATGCGGAAGAGAAAGGGGAATCACATGAGACAAAACGAAGACAAAAAATGGGTGGAAGCTTTGGATTTCTTATATAAAGAACTTCCAAGACGACATAAAAATTTATATTATAGTATCAGCGAAATGGATTATCTGGAAAGCATTCGATCTCTTAAAAAAGCTGTGCCGGGATTGGGAAGCGATGAGATCAAGGTTCAGATAGCAAAAATCATTGCTTCTGTTGGGGATGCGCACACCTCGATCAACATACCGGTCTATTATTTGTGCCCGCTGGAATTCTATTGGTTTTCTGATGGGATTTATTCCATCAATACGTCGAAATCAGCTGAAGCCTTGTTATATAAAAAAATAACCCATATTGATGGCATGGAGATTGAAAAGGTCATTGAAAAGCTGAGCACGATCATATCCCATGAAAATCAGTCCTATCTCAAATCATTACTCCCCAAATACCTGCCCGCGATCGAACTCCTTTATGGGCTAAAGATAGCCCGCAAGGTGAGCGGATTGACCGTTACCTTTCAAAATGAAAAAGGAGATCATGAGGATTGGTTTGTAAATTCCTATCCCTTCCACGAGTACGTTGAGCAGCTTCAGTCAAATCGAATCAACATTGCGGAAGACAAGCTGCCACTCTATCGAAAAAATTCAGGACAAAACTATTGGATGGAATATATGGACGAAGCCAAAACCTTGTACTTCAATTATCGTACGTGTAAAGAGATGGCGAACGAGTCTGTTGCTGACTTTGGAAAAAGGTTGATGAATTTTATTAACACCAGTGCTGCTGAGAAATTGGTTATCGATATGCGAAACAATACAGGCGGCAATTCAACTCTGCTTGACCCGTTCATCGTCGAATTAAAAGAATGCGATAAAATCAACCAGATCGGAAAGCTCTTTGTAATACTGGGGCGGGATACTTTTTCCTCCGCTTTATTAAATGTTTATTCTTTAAAAAACAGCACAAATGCAATCCTCGTCGGAGAACCGTCAGGCGGCAAGCCCAACTGTTATGGAGAGGTGCAGCGCTCTACACTGAAACACTCCGGTTTTACGGTAATCTATTCTACCGAGTATTATCATTTGATCGAGGATGATTTCATACTCTCTTTGTTACCTGATGTTGAAAAAGAATTAACCATGCAGGACTACATCGATAATGCAGATCCCTGTATGGAATATATATTGGAATATAAAAAATAGTTTTGTAACCGAAAAAAAGTCATTCCGAGGGATGACTCTTTTTATTTAACACACTCTTAACATTCACTTCATTCACTCTTAACATTGCTTCTGTAAGATAGGTAGTGTAAAGAGAATGGATAAATGAATAAGAAAGAGGGAAAAAGAATGAAAAAGATATTATCAATTACATTAGTAATCATCTTAGCTCTTGGAGCACTGGTAGGCTGCGGCGCGAAAGCGGAGGATACGGGTTCAGGCGATGAAGCGACCGGTACCGTTGTGACAGCAGGATCAACCTCAGTACAGCCTTTGTCGGAAGAATTAGCGGCAGCATTTATGGATGCCAATTCCGGAATCTCAGTAGAAGTACAGGGAGGCGGCTCGGGACAGGGAATTAAAGCCGTTCAAGAAAAAATTGCAGACTTTGGCGCATTATCAAGAAATGTCAAGGACGAAGAAAAGGAAGCGGTAACAGAAGAATTCATCATCGCAAAGGATGGAGTGGCAGTCATCGTCAATCCCGAATCCAAAGTTGAAAACTTGACAATTGAGCAGATTAAAAAGATATATACAGGCGAAATCACCAACTGGAGCGAAGTCGGCGGGGAAGACGCCCCGATCGTAGTAGTCAGCAGAGAAGAAGGATCCGGTACAAGGGGTGCCTTCACTGAAATCACCAAAGTCACGGAAAAGAACGAAGCCGGTGAGGAAATTGACAACACGACCAAGGACGCTTTAGTACAGGGATCTACCGGAGCAGTCATGCAGACCGTTGCCTCTACCCCGAACACGATCGGATATGTATCCCTTGGTTCTTTGAGCGATACGGTCAAGACCGTGAATGTGGAAGGCGTAGCACCGACAGAAGAGACAGTATTATCCGGAGAATATAAGATTTCGAGACCGTTCCTCTATGTAACTGGAGCAGAACTGACGGAAGCAGCACAGCTCTTTATCGAATTCATACTGAGTGAAGAAGGTCAGGCCATCGTGGAAGAAAGCGGATTCATTCCGGTACAGTAAGTAAGCTTCTCCTCATTTAATATATAACGCAGCATAGTGAAAGCGGGCCTTGCCGGAATGGCAAGGTTTTCGCTGAGACTGCAAAGGAGCTCATGAATGAAGACATATGAAAAAATCATTGAAAAATTAATATTGATCTCTGCAATCGTTGCAACCATATCGGTTGCCTTAATCACTGTTTTTATATTCCAGTCCGGGATTCCGGTGCTGGCTGAGTATGGCGTATTTGAATTTATTTTCGGCACCACCTGGTCGCCGACCAATGGGAGTTACGGGATCCTGCCGCTGATTATAGGCACGCTGTCGGTAACTTTGGGGGCGCTCATAATTGGAGTCCCGACTGGGATTGCCTGTGCAATTTTTTTATCCGAAATCCTGCCGAAAAAATGGGCAAAAGCTTTTAAATCGGCAATTGAACTGCTTGCGGGCATTCCATCCGTTGTATACGGTTTCTTTGGTCTGGTGGTTCTCGTTCCTGCCATCCGAAACTATGTGCTGCCGATCTACCAGATCTTTGATCCGGAAGCGTCAGCAACGGGTTTCAGTATTTTGGCCGGAGCGGTGATCCTGGCGATCATGATACTGCCGACCATTGTGAGCATTTCGGAAAATTCCATTACAGCGGTACCGAGAGAATTCAAGGAAGCTTCTCTGGCACTGGGCGCCAATAAGATGGAAACCATCATGAGGGTGCTCATTCCTGCTGCCAAATCAGGTATCCTTTCTTCGATTATTCTCGGGATGGGAAGAGCCATTGGCGAGACCATGGCAGTGCTTCTCATAACAGGAAATATGGCGAAAATACCGGGGAGCATGATGGATCCGGTGGCTACGTTGACAGGAACCATAGCGATGGAAATGGGATATGCATCCCCGACCCATCAGCAGGCTCTCTTTGCGGTAGGAATCGTCCTGTTTGTAATTATCATGCTGCTTAATATCATTGCACAGTTCAGCATGAGAGGACTGGGAGGAAAGGTAAGCTGATGGGAAATACACAATTAATAAGTAAAATGAAAAAAATAAAGGCGTCGAAGAATGTTCTGTTCTATGGAGGGACAGGAATATTAGCGGCGATTACATTGGCAGCACTTATCATTATCATTGGTTATATACTGATTAACGGACTCACTCATATTAATTTTGAATTCCTGTCTGAGGAACCGAGAAGGATGGGGAAAGAGGGGGGTATTTTCTCCGTTATCATCGGTACGATTTTTGTCACCTGGGTTGGTATCCTGATCGCAACTCCCATAGGAATCGCATCTGCCATCTATTACACAGAATACGCAAAAGGTGGAAAAGGGGTATCCATTATAAGATTTTTTACGGAAATTCTGGCGGGAATTCCCTCCATTATTTTCGGACTGTTCGGCTTTGCGTTTTTCGTGATCTTTCTGGGAATGGGTTGGTCTGTAATTTCAGGCGGCTTGACACTTGCTTTGATGGTGCTGCCGACGCTGATCCGGGCGACGGAGGAATCCTTGAAAACCGTTCCGATGGCATACAGGGAAGGCAGTCTTTCCCTGGGAGCAACAAAATGGCAGACCATTGTAAGGGTGATTATCCCCTGCTGCAAACCGGGAATACTGACCGGTCTGATTCTTGGAATCGGGCGAGCCATCGGTGAGACCGCTGCGGTGATGCTCACTGTGGGGGGCTCGCTCCGAGTGCCGACCTCACTCTTTGATTCTACAAGAACCATGTCGGTTCATCTATATGTACTGGCGGCGGAGGGATTGTCCCAAGAAAAAACCTATGCAACGGCGGCTCTGCTGATCATTATTGTACTGCTGATAAATACCTCTGCAAACCTGATCAGCAGCAAACTTGGAGGAAACTATGGAAACTAAATTTGAAACAGATAAATACGAAATAAAATTTAATATAGAAAAATTGAATTTGTACTATGGGAGCTTTCAGGCCTTGCAGAATGTCGACATGACCATATATGGCAATAAAATCACAGCGCTCATCGGGCCTTCGGGCTGCGGCAAGTCAACCTTCTTAAGGACGTTGAACCGGATGAACGACCTGATTCAGGGCGTGACAATTGACGGTACGATAAAATTTGACAATTATGATATCTACGGAAATGGATACGATATCATCGAACTGCGCAAGAAAGTCGGGATGGTATTCCAGAAACCCAACCCGTTCCCGAAAACGATCTACGAGAATATCGTTTATGGACCGAAAATCCATGGTGAGAAAGACAAGAGCCGTTTGGATCATATCGTAGAAAGAACGCTGAAAGAGGTTGCGCTTTGGGAAGAAGTGAAAGACCGACTTCACAAGCCGGCTTTGGGACTTTCCGGCGGACAGCAGCAAAGGCTCTGCATCGCAAGGTGTCTGGCTGTTGAACCCGAAGTTATCCTTATGGACGAACCGACTTCGGCGCTCGATCCTGTGGCAACGTCAAAGATCGAGGGACTGCTGGAAGAACTGTCGGAAAAGTATACCATCGTTATCGTTACGCACAATATGCAGCAGGCGGGAAGGGTTTCCGATTACACGTCCTTTTTCTTAAATGGAAAAGTAATCGAGACCGATAAAACAGAAGTAATTTTTTCAAATCCGACGAATAAAAAGACGGAAGATTATATAACCGGGAGGTTTGGATGATGTCAGCAAGACCACAGATGGACCATGAGATGTCCGTAATAACCAATGACCTGTTAGAAATGACGAACCTGGTGGAGGATACCATTCGAAATGCGATAAAATCCTTGGTAGAAAGAGATTCTGAATTGGCAAGAGATTTAATCAACCGCGATGAGGCAATCGATGATCTGGAAGATGTAATAAAAGATAAATGCCTGAAATTTCTTGCGACCCAGCAGCCATTGGCGGGAGATCTAAGGCATATGATTTCCGTCATGCAGATGGTAAGAGATCTGGAGAGAATCGGCGACCATTGCGAGGACATTGCAAAATATACGCTGCGATTTGAAAATGAGGAATACATGAAAGAGCTCATCGACATTCCGAGAATGGCCGATATGGCGGCAAGGATGGTAAAGAATGCCATTGATGCATTTGTCAATAAAGATCTGAGGCTCGCCAGAAAGGTCTGGAAAGCAGATGAAGAGGTGGATGAGCTGTTCCGTAACATTTATGATGAGCTTATGGGGCTCATTGACAAGGACCCCGCCAAGGCAAATCAGAGCGTCATGTTCCTTTTCATAGCCGCGCATCTGGAAAGAATCGCGGATTATGCTACAAACATCTGCGAGGAAACAGTATTTGCCATGGAAGGAAGTTATGAAATGGAATAATTGGCCGGTGCTGACTCTGAGAAAATACTCGCAACTTTAATATTATCACGATTTAGGTTCCATATTTTAATACCAAAAAACAAACTAAGTCCTGCGACAGTGTTTTTTGGCAAAGGCTATTTCCATAATGCCTTTGATTTAAATATTGGAACCTTTCATCGGATAATACTAAAAAGTATGCTCGGATATTTTCCTTGATTCAGCACCTGGCCTGCATGGGTAATTAACTTAATGGAAAACGAAAAAGACAGAAGCAGATTCACTACAGATTTGCTCCTGTCTTTTGATTATTTATCTGCAAATATGGTATAATGAACGCAATTGTTTTTTTAATGAAAGGGGGCGGGCCATGCCGGATGTTTTATTAAAAATCGTCGTGAATGAACAGCAGCATGAAAAACGGAATGCGACGTGTAAAAAAATATTGACGTATTTATGGGAGCAAGGTGCGCCGGGAGCTACAATGAGACGTGGAGAGGCAGGACTGGATTATCAGGGCACCGTAAGCTACGACCTTTTGGAGGACGCCTATTTTAACGATCTGCCTATTGTGATCGAATCCGTAATTGAAAAAACTGCAATGGAAAAAATGGAAGGGGGGCTGCGTCAGATGACTGAACACGGACAAATCAGCAGAGTTGAGGGCATGGATGAAAGCAATATGAAACACCATTCCCATTTTGTTGTAAAAGTATATACGCGGGAGAGCTCCAAGCTGATCAAAAAGGATGAATACGAAAAAATACTCCGGCTTCTTCAGAAGCATAAGGCCATATGGGCTACGGTTACAAAGGCGATTGCCGGTTATGGCAGTGACCGTGTGATTTATGGACAGCATCTTTTCTCACCCAGCGAACATTTGCCATTGATCATAGAATGCGTTGTTGAAAGAGAATATCTTTCACTGCTCTTGGATGAACTGAAGTCGGTTGTAACGGAAGGTGCGGTATTTACCGCTCCGGTCGACTTGATCATAAACAAATAGAGGGAACTGGATGTATTACTTATATGTTGCAATATTCGGCGCTTTTGGTGCGGTAACACGCTACTGGATCAGCAGCGCCCTAAGCGCGGAACTCTTTCCATACAATACTTTGCTGATCAACATCGTCGGCTGTTTTTTGCTGGCGGTTACAGTGAAGTATCTTACCACTCTTCCAAACTTCTCAAAGAATTTTGTCATCGGCATCGGAACCGGATTCATCGGATCCTTTACCACTTTTTCCACCTTTAGTACAGAGGTTTCCCTCATGATAACCCGGGGAGACAGCTTCCCGGCGGCATGCTATATTTTCGTCAGCATCATCGGCGGATTTCTTTCGGCCGCCTTGGGTTTTTATGTGAGCAGTCGTATCATCCGGAGAAAGGAGATCAAGGAAAATGGCAATTAATTATCTCATGGTGTTTATCGGAGGCGCTTTTGGAGCGGTTTGCCGTTATGCCATCTCAATTCAAATGAAACGGATCATTTCAACTGAATTTCCACTGGCCACTTTCCTCATCAACCTTTCCGGCTCTTTTCTGCTTGGTCTGCTTTTGGCTTCCCATACCGACGGCCTGATACAGCTTCTTCTTGGCACCGGGTTTCTTGGAGGCTTTACCACCTTCTCCACATTCCAGGTTGAAAATGTAACATTATTCAGGAAGCGGAATTACGGATTACTTATAATTTATATTACTATTTCCGTTGGCTTGTGCATTGCATTTGCGTATCTCGGCTTCTGCCTTGGAAATTGATTTTTTATGTTTTGTTTTTTATTCAAAGGTTGTATAATTTAAACAATAAACGACAAGGTGATAAGAGGGGGATTTTGAAATGAATGTTAAATTTTTAGGAGCGGCAATGTCTGTTACCGGTACCTGCCATCTTATAACAACGGACAAGTATAAAATCTTGTTGGATTGCGGTCAGTTTCAGGGAAGCAAGGCATTGGAGGAACTGAACAAAGAAGATTTTGGATTTGATCCGTTAGAAATTGATTTTGTGATTTTAAGCCACGCCCATATCGACCACAGCGGCAGAATTCCGCTGCTGACAAAACGCGGCTACACGGGAAGGATTTATTGTACGGATGCAACAGCCGATCTGGTTGAAATCATGCTCAAGGACAGCGGTTACATTCATGAAAAGGAAGCGGAATGGGCGAACAGAAAAGCGGAAAGATCCGGAAAACCGTTTGTGCAGCCATTGTATACCTTCGAGGACGCAGCGGGTTCCGCAAAATATCTTGAACCGGTGATCTATGGTCAACTATTTGATATCAACCCGGACGTCAGGGTTCGATTCAACGATGCAGGCCATATTTTGGGCTCCTCCATTGTTGAGCTGTGGATCAGAGAAGGGGATCATGTTTCAAAAGTTGTATTTTCAGGCGACCTTGGAGTGAAGAACAAACCGATTTTAAAGGATCCTTCAACCATAGCAGAGGCGGACTACCTGATCATGGAAGCCACCTACGGCGACCGTGTCCATGAATCAAGCATGGACAGTCTGAAAAAATTCTTTGATATCATTTTAAAAACCACCCGACGAGGCGGGACCGTTGTGATCCCATCCTTCGCAGTGGGAAGAACTCAGGAATTGATTTATCATTTGAATATGTTTTATGAGGAGCATAATGAATTCAAACAGGAGCTGGACAAGATCATGGTTTATATTGACAGCCCTCTGGCGACCAGCGCAACCGAAATATTCCGAAGAAATGCTCAGGTGTTTGATGATGAGACAAGGGATTATATTTTAAAGGGCGATAATCCTCTCGACTTTAAAAATTTAGTATTCACCAGAACCAGCGATGAATCGAGAGCGCTCAATTTTAATACAGCTCCAAAAATTATCATTTCGGCCAGCGGTATGTGTGATGCGGGCAGAATCAAGCACCATCTGAAGCATCACCTCTGGGATCAGAAATCCAGTGTTGTTTTTGTTGGTTATCAGGCAGAAGGCACGTTGGGCAGATCCATCGTTAACGGGGACAAGGATGTAAGCATCTTTGGAGAAAAGATCCACGTCAATGCGGAAATATATAGTCTGGAGGGCTTTTCCGGCCATGCGGACAGAGACGATCTTCTGGAATGGCTGTCGTCATTTATTGAGCCGCCGAAGAAAGTATTCCTGGTTCACGGGGAAGGAAACTCGAAAAGGGCTTTTGCTGATACGGTAAAATTGGCTTTGGGCTATGACTGCACCGTAGTTGAGGATGTATCGGAATTTAATCTGGATTCGGATTTACTGATCAGCGTTGAAGATACGCGGGAGAAGATTGCGACACAGCAGCAGCTGACCGATGTGAGAAATCAGCTGTCGAAGGTCCATGATGACCTTGAGGCCATCTTATATAATGCGAACCTTGCTGTTGAAAATGGCACGACTCAGGATAAAATCAACGAGATCAACAATCTCATACTTGAGTTGGATAAAAGCTCACTCAAGCTTGGATCGGCTGTGGCTAAGAAAGAGGTATAAAATGATGAATCCCATTGTAATAGGAATCGCCGGTGGAACAGGATCTGGGAAAACCACCCTGATAAACCGGATCAAGAAAGAGTTCAATGATGAAATCACCATCTTGAGCCATGATTTTTACTACAAAGAAAACAGTCATCTCCCTTTTAAAGAGAGAGAAAAACTCAATTACGACCACCCGAACTCCTTTGATACGAGCTTGATGGTAGAACACATAAAGCAGCTGAAGGAAGGCAAAGCCGTTGAACGGCCTGTCTACGATTTTGTGATCCATAACAGGAGAACGGAGACGGTAAAAGTGGATCCGGCAAAGGTAATCATTGTGGAAGGGATCCTGATTTTCGAAAACAGGGATCTTTTGGAGCTTTTCGATATCAAGGTGTTCATCGATACCGACGCCGATGTGAGGATCATTCGAAGAATCCTGAGGGATGTCAGGGAAAGAGGCAGAAATCTTGACTCGGTAATCAATCAGTATCTGACTACGGTTAAGCTGATGCATGAAGAATTCGTGGAGCCGAGCAAGAAAAATGCCGACATCATCATTCCGGAGGGCGGATATAACATCGTGGCGCTTCAGATGTTAAATGACAGAATTAAAGCATTACTGATGCTGGATGAAGAATAAGCGAACCATATCCAACCGGTGCGGATCATGAGATCAGTATTAAAAATAAGAATCTTGTCTCAATTTTGTTTCAAATTTAAAAAATATTTGGTATAATGAATCTACCCATTAATATGTGGCTACGCCACAAACGGCGTTGCCTTTTTTCCGCAGCGTAAGCTGCAATGGAAAAACGGACAGCAGCGAGCGTAGCGAGTCGGAGGCGAAGCCGTTGCCTTTTTTCCGCAGCGTAAGCTGCAATGGAAAAACGGACAGCAGCGAGCG